>NHET02000044.1 GCA_002170355.2 Gammaproteobacteria bacterium TMED92 | reverse complement strand
GGGGTCTGGAGCACGAAGCAGTCAGAGGAGTTGAGCGAGGTTGCGGACTCTTCCACCTGGACGGTCCTTACCGTATCCTTGCTCTGGCCCTTGACCTGAAACAGCCCGACACCGTCGTGGTCGCGCGTATCAACGCCAGACTTCGACAAGCCGCCATCGCACACAACCACTTTCTCGATCTAGCGCCAACAAACCCTGTTCACCATCGCCGATGTAAATGGTGTCCGGGGTAACCAAAGGATAAAACCTCGGTGCCTGGGTGCTCAGGCCATACGCCCACTTCAGCTCTAACCGATGTACGTTGCCGGCGTTTATTGAAGTTTCTGCCGCGTCAACAAACCGCGTGCTGCTCGCATCAATGCCCCAGCTTTGGGGAAAGAAACGATCCGTGTTTGGCGTGCTGGCGCAATCGGCGGCCATAACACTGCCGGCGCACCACCACAGCAGAGTCAACGTCCAACGCATTAGATTCAACATCCGGCTACCTCTGTTGCGGCGTGGTCATCGAAAGGCTTAGTCATATCAAGCGACTGGTTTTCGCCCATGCCAACGTTGCGTCTAAACCGACAGCGAATTTGCTGACCAGCTCATCTATCTGCTCTTCACTGATTACCAGCGGCGGACAGAATGCAACACTGTCGCCCAGGTTACGCAGAATAACTCCGGCCTCTTGGCAGGCAGCCGCGCAATAGGCTCCAACGCCATCGGTCAGGTCAAAGGGCGTGCGCGGTTGCTTGTGCCGCACCAATTCCACCGCCGCGATAAGGCCTTCGCCCCGCACTTCGCCAACCAACGGATGATCTGCAAACGCGCGCAAACGCTGTTGCAACACTTGGCCAACTCGATTCGCGTGGCTAAATAAATCGAGTTCTTCCATGATTTCTAAATTTCGTAACGCGACCGCAGCGCACACCGGATGGCCTGAGTAGGTGAAGCCATGCCCAAAGTTACCGAGTTCGTCTGAGCGGTCGACAAAGGCATCGTGCATATATTCCGGCAACAGCACTGCGCTGATGGGTAGATACGCCGACGATAGCGCTTTCGCCAAACTCATGGTGGTGGGTTTGACGCCAAATGTCTGAGCGCCGAAAGGTTGCCCAGTGCGGCCGAATCCGCAAATCACCTCGTCGTCGATAAATACAATGTCATGCTGTGCCAACAATTGGGCGACTCGTGGCAGATAGTCTTGCGGTGGTACCAGCACTCCGCCGGCGCCCTGGATAGGTTCTGCAATAAAGCCGGCGATCGTGTCAGCACCCTCTTGCAATATCAGTTGCTCTAGCTCCGCTAGTAGGCGGTCAACAAATTGCGCCTCGCTCTCGCCTGGCAGGCCTTCGCTGAAAAAATGCGGGCAGGTTACGTGCATAACCCCAGGCAGCGGCAGATCAAACTCTTTATGGAATGTTGGGATACCGGTGAGGGATCCGCTGGCAACGGTTATACCGTGATAACCGCGCTTGCGGCTTATGATCTTTTTCTTCTCTGGTCTGCCAATGGCGTTGTTGTAATACCACAGCAATTTGATCTGGGTGTCGTTGGCGTCACTGCCAGACAGCCCAAAAAACACCCGGCCAGTATCCATGGGCGCCATGTCGATGAGTCGTTCCGCTAGCGCGACTGATGGCTCGTTAGTCCGGCCGGCGAACAATTGGGAGTAACTCATCTTACGCATTTGCGCTTCTGCAACCGCGGCCAACTCTTCGTTACCGTAGCCCAACGCTGTGCACCAAAGACCGGCCATGCCTTCCAAATATTGTTTGCCTTGGTTGTCCCATAGGTAAACGCCTTTAGCCTGCTCGTGCACCACCGGCCCGTGCTCTTGGTGCTGCTTTAGGTTTGTAGACGGGTGCAACAGTGTGCGCAGATCCCGAGCCTCTACAGAATCTGGTGCGAATTCATTATGTAAGTGCATGTGTCCCCCCAAGCAATGTGCGTGATGATGGCCTGAGCGCCGCCAGCTTGCTAAATCAACTCAGCGGCTTCTAGCGCGAATTCCTGCATCACTTCGTCTGCGTAATCGATACGCCCGGTAAGTGCCGCCGGGTCGCCATGGCACAAGCGCAAGCATGCTTCCGCCATGTGCTCCACCGGGGTCACTCGATCCTCGTTAGCTTTGTTGATCAACTTGTGATGCATCACCCCAGGTGTCGCCACCAAGCCGGGCGAAATGACATTAACGCCTACCCCAGCTCCGTAAGTTTCTTGCGCAAGACCGGTGGTGAATCNTTCAAGCGCCGCTTTACACATGCCGTACACCGTACCGCCGCGACCAGCAAGNGCCTTGTCCGGATGTATTGCTGCATGTGAGGACACGTTCAAAATCCAGCCCGAACCTCTTTCCTGCATGCCGGGCAACACTCGCTGNGCAAGTTCAAAGGGCGCCCACACTTGCACGTCCATCATCAAGCGAAAGCGTTTTTCTGGAAAATCTTCGACCGGAATAAAATAAGTTATCGCCGCGTTATTCACGAGAACGTCCACTGGACCGTATTGCGCCTCGGCCGCGGCAATCAAGTTCTCCCGATCTGCAGCCGAAGCCAAGTCCGCCTTTACCGCAAAGGCTTCGCCACCGGCGTTACGAATCGCCGTCACCGTCTCGTTTATCGATCCCGGAAGATAGTGCTCGCCGCCCTCGACGGTGCGTGCAGATACCACTACTTTTGCTCCTTCCATGGCGAAGCGTCTGGCAATGGCATCGCCAATGCCCCGACTCGCACCGGTAATCACCACGACCTTGCCTGCGAGTACGCCGTTTGCATTAACGGTAACCGTGCTGCTCATTTGTCTCCCCCCGTTTGCGCTGCACTGCACCTTCACTTAGGTGCTGGCGATGTTCGTATCCGAGTCGTTAAGGTATACCCTGTGCAGTCGCTTGCCCAGTCCAGTAAGTACCTCGTAGCCTATCGTTTGAGCGTGCTTTGCGACCTCGTCGAGACTGATATGCGCGCCCATGATCTCCACCCAATCTCCAACCGCAACGTCTATTGCGGTAGCGTCTGCATGCAACATGTCCATGCTCACGCGGCCACGAATCGGGCAGCGTACGCCTTGTGCAAAAACGTGCCCACAACCTGACAGCAAGCGCGGTACGCCGTCTGCATAGCCTACGCCAACGATCATAATGCGCTCATTAGCGGGCGCCCTGTAGGTTCCACCGTAACCTACCGGCATTCCCGCAGACAATTCGCGCACTTGCAATACCTGACCATACAAATTCGCCACTGGTCGTAATCCAAGATCGGCGGCGCAACCACTGGACATTGGATTACCGCCATACAAACCGATGCCTGGCCGGCCTAAGTGTGCGACATCAGACGCCGGCACCAGACCGCTGGCGCTGGCCGCAGAGTTACTTAAGCTCAGACGCACATCAGGGATCTGCGCCTGCAACTGTCGAAACACGGCCATGACTGCGTGCATTTGCGTCGCATTAAAGGCATGGCCAACTTCGTCTGCGCAGGCAAAGTGGCTAAGCAACATCTGCACCTTTGGTGCGTATTGCACGATTGCTGGCATAACTGCTTCGGCGCTCAGACCAAGACGCGCCATGCCACTGTCTAGTTGCAGCGCCGCGGGAAGACCGCTAGGCCCCCACAAAGCACACTGTTCAACGCTGTTCAAAACCGGACGCAACCGGTACTTTTGCAGGCTCGCCATCGAGTGCTGTGTCACGCCATCTAAGACATAGATTTCTGCCGCCGGCAGTTTCGCTCGGAGACGCTCACCTTCTGCTACTTGGGCGACAAAAAACTCACGACAGCCACACCCCCATAACGTCTCAGCAACTTTGTTAGCGCCAAGACCATAAGCGTCGGCTTTTACGACAGCGGCTAACGTTTCTGGCTTACCACGATGGAGCACTGCATAGTTGTGCGCCAACGCCGTGAGGTCGATCTGCAGCCTGCCACTCACGACATTAGGGCAGCGTATTAATGTAGGCCACTACATCGCGCATCGCTTGATCCGTAGTGAGAGTCGCAACCATGCCGCGCATTTGGCGCCCGCCATGGTCAGCTTCGTGGTAGCCGCGCTGACCTTGTTTGTATTTTTGCAACTGACTGAGCAAATACCAGTCGCTTTGCCCGGATAGCCGTGGACCTGCCATGGCCTCCACACCTTCAGCGTTTTGGCCGTGACAGCTGGCACAAACGGCATAACGTTGTTTGCCAGCAGCAATATCGCCAGTAACGGTGGGTTGCGGCGCCTGATCTGGGAAAGTTCCTATGTACGCAACCAGGTCTGCGAGCGCCTGAGGATCTTGCAACCGCGGGCTCTTAGCCATCGCGGCCATTTGCATACCTTGCATATCTCCGGCAGCCGTACCCCGCGCACCCTGTTGGAAAAGCTCCATCTGGCGTAGCACGTACCATGACATTTGGCCGGCTATTTTTGGCGCTTTCATTGCTTGATTGCCTGCACCTTTAGGACCATGACAAGCCGTGCAAACCGGATACAAGCTCTGGCCCCGAGTCGCATCACCANTCTCCTTTGCCAGCACCGAAGCCGAAGACCAACTCAAGCATGTCGCCAATAGCATCAGTCCTTTTATGATCCCCGCTTGCATGATTGTTCCTTTGTTTTGACCTGCAGATTTTGGGTATTAACGCACGCCTAACCGCGCCGTAAACTGCCGAACACTATAGCGACGGCACTATCTTGGTTCCAGCCGAATAGGCACGTCGCTACTGTTGTCTAACTCCGATGAGCAAATACTTATGGCAANAATCAACCGCAGCGAAGCGACTTTANTAAGGGGTGATGTCGTAACCCTGCAGCATACGTCCAGTGTGCTGAGCAACAATCCATTGGGGGATCCAACGACACGCCCACTAAGCATCTACTTGCCAGCAATTTATGCCCGTTCATCAAGCAGAAAGCGGCGTTTTCCGGTGCTGTACTGTCTGGCGGGTTTTACNGGATCAGGGCCTGGCCAACTGAATTGGAAAGGTTTTGAAGAAAACATCATTCAGCGCTTGGACCGNCTAATTGCGAACAATGATATGCCCCCCGCGATTGTNGTTTTNCCCGACTGTTTTACCGCTTTCGGTGGCACGCAATACATCAACTCCAGCGCCATCGGCGACTATGCCGATTACCTCAACCTCGAGCTGGTGCCATTCATCGATGCGAACTTTCGTACCAAGGCAGGGCGCGACCATCGCGGCTGTTTTGGTAAATCGTCGGGGGGTTACGGCGCTTTAACCCTGGCCATGCGTTACCCTAAAATCTGGGGCGCTGTAGCCTGTCACAGTAGTGATGCCTATTTTGACTTTGTTTACCGCAGCGATTGGCCAGGCGTGTTAANCCATTTGCAACGCTACGCGCCAGCCGCGGGCAAGCGCAGGCCGGCACTGCAACAGGCCGTGCCGGGAGAAGACGATGGCCGCGTCTCAAGGTTTCTACAAGATCTACGGTCGCGACCGCCAGGGGGTGCCAACAAAATAAGCGGCAACGAAATGATGTCTTTGATGCTTTTAGGCATGGCCGCAAGCTATGACCCCAACCCATCAGTGGCTAACGGNTTCTATTTGCCTTTTGACTTACAGTCAGGTGCNCTATTGCCAAAACGTTGGCGCAATTGGTTGCGCCATGATCCGATCAACTTGGTTACACGCTACCGCAACAATCTTCAGCAACTGCGCGCACTTTACCTCGACTGCGGCCGGGCGGATCAGTTTCATATTCACTATGGCAATCGCCAACTGTCGCAAGCGCTCGACGATGCACAAGTGCAACATCGCTACAGTGAATTTGACGGCACTCATTCCGGCATTGATCACCGTCTGGATATCAGCTTGCCGTTACTCGTTAAACGCTTACGTTAAGCGGCGAGCAGCTTGCTGATGGTATCCTCAATGCTGCGTAGCGACGTTAGACCCAAAGCTTGCATTGCTGGCGCTGGATCTAGGTCGTCGTCGTGATCTAGCACCCCCAACATGGCGGTAGTAATGGGTGGGTTCGGCAACAACGTTTGCATAAGCCACGCCAGTGCAACGCCCAGTGCCAGAGGCAAACCAGTAACTTGTGTACGACCGCCCATAACTTTTGCGGTGCGCTGCAGTAACGCCCGACGACTCAGGGATTCTGGGCCTGGTAGATCTATGTCTCCTGCGTATTTTAGAGCTGCAGCTTGGCGAATCGCAGCGGTAACATCACCGGCATAAATGGGTTGCTCTAGGCTTTCTGGGCGAAAGGCATAGCTACGCGATTGTGCCGCACGCCCCAGCAGGGCGGCGCTGGCGTAATCTCCCTCACCCAACACCATCGGCACCCGGAGCGCACAAGCAGACGTGCTGCCAGCAAGCAAAATATCTTCGGCACGCCCTTTCGACGCTAAGCATTCGTTCGGCGAATGCGCCCGTGAACCAACGATGGACAGATAGGTAATGTGCTCGACCCTGGATTGANCGCAGGCCTGGACCAGCGCAGCGCAACTCAACTCATGAGCGTCGCGATAAGACGCCGCTTTTGTTTNCTTCAGTATGCCGACCAAATGAACGACATGCGTGCAATCGCGCACAGCGGCAGCGAGTGCGGCGTGATCGGTATAGTCCAGAGTGACCACATCAAGCCGACCGCGTTGCTCGGCATTCGATACCCCATCTAACACTTGTTTGGCGGCCCGCTCACTNCGCACAACAGCGCGCAAGGTNTGTTCTGGNGCGTTCAATAACTCTTTAATCAAACGNCGGCCGAGATTGCCATTGGCACCGGTTACTAACCAGCGCTGCTTATCATCATTACGCATAAATTGTTCCTAACTGTTGTCAGGCTGTTGTAAACCTTGTCGAACAAAAGCCTATGAATGATAGCCGATGCAGCGCCAATGGAGGCGCCGTGATGTCTCGACCTGCGTGGTATTTTAAGTATGATCAGCGCGGTTATATAGTTAGACCCACATCCAACATATCTGGATCCTGTTCTTCCCATGCGAAATTGGTTTTTTAACGCATCTTTAGTGTTTTGCATGCTCGCCATTTCTGGTTGCTCTGGGCCCGTTGGTCCCATCGCCGGCGGCATCTTGGAAGGTGCGCCCAAACCATGGCCGCAAGATTGGTCGTTTACCGCAGACTACGAAAACGTTTTGCTGCAAACCAATTCAGCTGAACCGTACTCGGTGACGCTCTGGGGTGTTTATGTCGACGAGCATTTTTACGTCGCGTCCAGCGATCAACAAAACCGCTGGGCGCTTAACCTCAAGAACGACCCAAAAGTAGTTCTTAGCATCGAGGGCAANTTGTATTCCGGCGTCGGCACCGTTGTTACGGATGCAGCGGAAGCCGCACAAGTGCTTGAACAATACTCACTAAAATACGATTTCTACTCGGACGAAGGCGAAGCCAACGAAGGCATAATCTTCCGTTTGACTCAAGCACCAGAATGACACCTGTGAGTGCAAACGGCGGCGTTTTGACCTGGGCAAATGGCCTGACACTGATTCGTCTGCTGCTGTGTTTCCCTGTCTATCTATGTATTCAACACCAACGCTGGTTGCTGTGTGCCGCCTATTTAACGGCAGCGGTCATTACCGATGTGTGCGACGGCAAACTCGCGCGTAAACTGCAGCAAGCCAGTCCCCTGGGCGGATTTTTTGACCACGCCACCGACGCTCTACTGGTGTCGGTGAGCTGCTTCGCGCTGGCGAATTTGGGCATGATCAACCCTTGGCTAGCAGCCCTAATCGTCGCGGCTTTTCTTCAATACAGTATCGATTCTCGATTGTTGTCTGGCCATTCCTTACGCAGCAGCACTCTGGGTCGAATTAACGGCATTGCTTATTTCGTATTAGTTTGCACCGCCGCAGGCAGCCAACTCCTGAGCTGGGTCTGGTTGCAGGACCTAGTCAGCATCTTCGCTTGGCTATTGGTCGCTAGCACACTTGTCTCTATGACAGATCGGCTGCAAGCCTCTATCCGCCTGCAGCGCAAACCAGGAGCTTAACCCTAGGCGACGCTCGCTATGCCATACACGTGGGACTTAAACTCGTGGCTAAAGGGGTGCCAAAAGCCCGGCATACGCTGGGTTAAACAAAACCCTGTAACGTCAGCATGCGGCGCCATCCAACTATGGGTTCCGGCCATGCCGCCCCAATGGTATTCGTCCTGGGCGGCTACCGGATCCTGCTCCTGCAACGTTTCTTTCAGCGCAAACCCGAGCCCAAAAGTGGTGCCTGGCATTGCCCACATCGGGAACTCAACCGTCACCCCAGGCGCCAATTGATTAGTGCGCATCTGCTGCAGGGTCGACGTCTTCAGCAAGCGCACACCATTGCGCTGCCCACCACCAACGATCATTTGCAAAAACTTTACATAGTCTGCNACCGTTGAAACCAATCCGCCNCCACCGCTGAGCAGGGCGCGTTTTTGGCTGTAGGGGCCAGTTTTGGGGTCGTCCGCCTTTACCAAACCTGGTTTCATCGGATCAAAAAAGTCCGTCGGCGCATATTGGGTGATAAAGCGCGATGTTTTCTCGGGCGGCACCCAGAAATCAGTGTCGNGCATATCCAGTGGCGCGAATATGCGCTGTTGCAGAAATTCATCGAATGGCATTCCCGACAGCACCTCTACCAGCCGCGCGCAAACATCTGTCGCAACGGAATATCGCCAACTCGTTCCTGGCTCATAGGCCAGCGGCAGCTTTGCCACGCGATCACAAAATTCCTCAAGATCTATGCTTGCATCCGCTAAAACATTGAGGCCGCCCTGCAAGTACGCTTGGTCGATGACCGACTCAGGTTCTATAAATCCATACGAGAAGCCGGCGCTGTGACTCAATATGTGACGAATTAAGATCATTTGTTTTGCAGGTTCGGTATCACTCGCGGATTGGGCATCGGCTTTTAGCACCGTTACCCCGTCAAACTGAGGCAAGTACTTCGCCAACGGATCGTCTAAGTCAAACAGACCTTCTTCGTGCAGCATCATCAGCGCGACCGAGGTGACAATCTTGGTATTGGAGTACATGCGATAGATGGCGTCAGTGCGCAGTGGCGTCTTCGTCTCCAAATCCATGTAGCCGAAAGTTTGATAATCCACTATGTCTTGGCCCTGCATAACTACGGTCGCGCAGCACGACAGAATGTTTTCTTGCACATAGAACTCCATACGCTCATGCATCGGCGCAAAGTCCAAAGCTGTAGCCTTAATCTCCATAGCAGTCTCCTCTTTCAATGTTTCAGTTAACGGGCAACAGTAAACTTTTGCAGCAGCCGGTAATAGATTTTGACGCCACGCACCAGTTGTTCTACCGCTAGGCGCTCGTCATTTCCATGCACTCCAGCAAATTCGCCTGGGGCAAAAGCAAAGGGCGAATAACCATAACTGGTAATGCCCAAATCGCGGAAAAAGTGCGAATCGGTAAACCCCCCCGCTACCGTCGGGATCACGGGCGCGCCGAAGACCTCATCCGCAACCTCTTGCAGGGCAGTGAACAGCGGGGTGTCCGTGCGACTGATGGCGGGCGTGAAGCTCATAATCTTTTCTATCTGGATATGCCGGTCGTTGATGATCCCCGTTAACTCTTGCAAAAACGCTTCTGGGTCTTGGTCTGGCAACAAGCGACAGTCGAGTTCTGCGTGCGCCTCGGCAGGTACCACATTTATTTTTGCGCTGCCTTCTAACGTGGTGATCGAACACGTATTGCGCAGCAGCGCGTGGCCACCGGGATTGCGCAATTTCAACTCCAACAAATAGTCGCTGTCGTTCACCGCCTCGCGCACATTGGGTACAGCCGTTTGCCCCGCCAGCGCTTGGTAGGGTGCCAAACCCTCAAACATGGTTGCCACCGGTTCAATTACACGCACCGGAAACTCGGTTTCGCTGACTCGCTTGAGGCCCCTAATCAAACGCGTAACCGATGTTTGCACCTGTGGCGCCGAGCCATGGCCGGGCCGACCCGTTGCGGTGAGCCGCAACCACAGCGGCACTTTTTGAGTGACCTCGACCAATACCGCGACGCGATCTCCAAATGCTCGGCCGGAGCCGCCTTCGTTGAGGACATACCCGACGCCGTCAAAAAGCTCAGGCCGATTCTCAATCAACCAGCCCGCACCAAAAAAACCTCCCGCTTCTTCATCTGCCGAGGCCAACAACATAACGTCACGATTGAGCGTTTTGCCACTGGCCGCCAACGCCAAAAACGCTTGCAGTTGGGCAATACCCAAGCCTTTGGTGTCTATCGCGCCACGGCCGTAGATGAATCCCTCTTTCACATCGCCAGACAGTGGATCAAAGCTCCAGTGCTGCCTATTCGCGGGCACCACATCAATGTGGTGCAGTAACACCAGAGTTGGCTTCTTCGGCGCGCCGTCGACGCTCTCGCCGTCTAAACGAGCCCAAAGATTACCGCGGCCGGGGGCGGACTCTACCGTTTCATAGGGAATTCCTGCTTGCTCCAGCAGCGTCGCCAGGTAACGAACGCCACGGGATTCGTTCCCTGGAGGGTTTATGGTGTCGATCTGCAAGTAATCGGACAATCGTTGCACAGCATCGTCGGCGTATCGGTCAATGCCTTGACCGTAGGCACTCGCTGCCGACAGCACGCTCCCCAAGCAGGCAACAGCCAACAACAGCGCTATGTGCCTCAGCCTAGCGGCAAAAAAACGAAAGGCCATGTCTTTACTCCCTTTAGCGATGATCCGCACTGTATGTATTTTTTGGCGCCAACCGGCTCTCTGGCAGGCTTTTCTTGCTTCACCACACGGCCTGTTACAACTGTGGATTCAGTTCCAGCCGATGCCGCTATACTGTGCACAAATTTTATCTACGCATCTACGAACAGCGTTCACTTCTTAAGGGGAAACTATATGCGCATCGCAACTTTGCTCAGCTACGCTGGCGGTTTTAAGCAAGCCGTTGCCGAAGTCCAAAACCTTGAAAAAGCCGGCCTCGATGTGGTCTGGGTGCCTGAAGCCTATTCTTTCGACGCACCAAGTGCCATGGGCTTTCTTGCGGCGCAAACCGAACGGGTGACCATAGCCTCGGGCATCCTGCCAATTTTCACCCGCACACCCAGCTTATTGGCCATGACCGCAGCGGGCATAGACTATTTGTCTGACGGCCGGGCCATGCTTGGCTTAGGCGCTTCGGGGCCGCAAGTTATTGAGGGCTTTCATGGTGTTGCATATAACGCGCCCGTAGCCCGTACACGCGAAGTGATCGAGATCTGCCGCCAAGTTTGGCGTCGCGAGCGGGTGCAACACATGGGGAACCACTACCAGATACCACTGCCCCAAGATCAGGGTACGGGTCTTGGTAAACCGTTGAAGCTCATTAATCATCCAGTGCGCGACGACATACCCATAGCCATTGCCTCGCTTGGACCGGCTAGTGTTGCAGCCACTGCTGAGTTGGCGGATGCCTGGCTACCAGCCTTCTATACCCCCGAAGCTGCCCACGTCGTGTGGGGCGATGCGCTCAACAAGGGCAACGCGTTACGCGATCCTAACCGCGCGCCATTAGAAATCTTTGCGGGTGGCACGGTGGCCATTGGCCAAGACATGGAACATCACCGTGAACGTGGGCGAGCGGGCGCGGCGCTGTACATTGGCGGCATGGGAGCACGCTCGAAGAACTTCTATAACGACATTTTCGCTCAAAGTGGTTATGCCGCCGAAGCAAAGCAAATCCAAGACTTGTACCTTGCCGGGAAAAAGGACGAGGCCGCTGCAGCCATTCCAGCCGATTATTTGGCGCAAAGCGCCCTAATTGGCGACGAAGGCTTTGTGCGCGAACGCCTCCAGGCTCTGCAAGAATCTGGCGTGAATGCACTAAACGTTAGTTTCGTGGGAGCGGATACAGCGGAACGAGTTCAACAATGCGACAAGCTGCGCAATTTGGTGGAGGCATTGTAGCTTCACGATCCACTGCCAGAGACGCGAATCAAACCCTCTTGAACGGTTGATGCGATCAGCGTGCCGTCCTCGCTAAAGATGTTGCCACGGGTAAAACCACGTGCGGCGCTGGTACTGGGAGAGTCAATGGCGTACAGCAGCCATTGATTAATATCAAAAGATCGGTGAAACCACATCGCGTGGTCGAGGCTTGCTACCTGCATGTGATCACGATGATAGCGGCCGCGATGTGGCAGTCGCGCGGTACCCAAAAGAGCCGTGTCTGACTCGTAAACCAACAAGCAGGTGTGCAGCGCGGGGAGCATCGGCACCTTGCCGGTGACTTTGAACCAAACAAACTGCTCTGGCGGTTGCGGGGTCTGCGATTGCAAGCGCCTAAACTCGTGGCGCCAGGTCACAAACACCCCGTCCATCAGCGCCGGGGGTATTTTTGCGGCAGGCGGTGGACTGAGATCTGGCATTGACAATTGATGACTCAGTCCGCTTTGGTGCTCTTGAAAGGAGGCGTCCATACTGAAGATCGTCTCACCACGTTGGGTCACCAAAACCCGCCGCGTCGAGAACGAGCCGCCGTCTCGGGTACGCTCCACTCGGATGATGGCGGCAGTAGATGGGTCTCCGGGTCGCAGAAAATAACCGTGTAAGGAATGCGCAGATCGCTCAGCATCCACCGTGCGAATAGCCGCCATGAGCGCCTGGGCCATGATTTGCCCGCCAAATAGGCGCTTAATCCGACTCTTCGGATGAGTCGCACGGAAAATACCCTCATCGATCTGTTCTAGATCCAGCAGCGCTAGCAACTCTGTCAGTTTGTCACTCACTGAATCAGTGGCCTATTTGCCTAGTTACCACAAAACGGCGCGTAAAACGGATCCTCGACAAGCATTCGACGGCGCGCGCTTTGATCAATCATATCTGCGTAATTCCACAACAAATTGGACGAGAGGTCTGCTTGGTCGGGCGGATTTGCCAACGCGTCGAGCATCACTTCAGCGTCCTCTGGCAGCAGTAAGTCTTCGGGAATCCCACACAACATATCCAATGTGTCGCGCACTGCTACATCTACCGGCTTGCATTCAGCACGTTGCTGCAGCGCCCAATTCCACATCGCCTCGCTTTGTAGTTGTCCAGATTGCCAGGCTGTGATTTGTTCAATCAGCTCTGACCGCGCTAGTTCCTTCATACTTGTATTCCCGTACAGTAATGGCCGCGAACGTTGTGCCAGCGGCGCAGCGGGTTATTGTAAAGCGCCCCGGCGAGTCCTACAAAAAATCAGCGGCTACGATCGCATTTGCACCCATCAATCAAAGCACCCAAACTTTAGCTATGAACGCGCAGCACCAGCCTTTACGTTTTCTTTTTAGATCCGCCATTTGTGGCTGCCTGAGCATTTTGTTTTGTGCTGTGGCGACCGCGGAAAAACCAACGCCTGTTTATGCCGGGGATTGGGTACTAAACCAAGAGGAAACTGAACTGCTGCGCAACGATCTCGATGACAAAACCATCAAAATACCAACTGCTGGGCGGGCGCAAATATCTGTCATGGGTATTCCATTGCCCGGTGGTGGACCTCGAGCCCAAGGGCATTCACCACTGACCGCTAAGCAACCTGAGGTGTTGCGTTGCAAACAGATGTCGATCTCTGTCGCGGACAAGAAAATTCAGCTCACCTACCCGGATCTGGATCCCGCGGAACAACAAGAAACCCTTCGGGCAGGTCACTATCGCGGCCGCGACAGCAAATGGAACCGTAAGAGAATTCAGCAAAAATATAAGACCTCGGAACGCAAAGTCAGCAAATCCTGGTCGATACGCAAAGACGGCAGGTTGTTAGTGGAAGTGAGCATTAAACACAAAAAAGCTAAGAAGCAAACGTACCAACGAGTATTTGACCGCGATTCTGCCTCCCAAGGCGAGTGACCTTGAAGCTCCCAACGCCATACCGAACCGCGACCGCAGACTTGCAGCCGCAGCAGTTATCACGGATTCATGGCCTTGTATAAATTGCCAGCGCATCTTTGCGAGTTTCGCTTCGTCCTCGCATCTGGACCTGGCGGTCAGCATGTGAATAAGACCGCAACAGCAGTTGAGTTGCGTATTCCATTGCCGAAGTTGGCGCTGCCGCCCGGTGTCATAAAGCGGCTTCGCGACCAACAGTCTCGACGCATCAACAAGTCCCAAGAGCTCATCTTGCAGGCCAGCAGTCATCGATCACAACTACGCAACAAGGAAGACGCTATCGACCGTGCCGAGAGAATGATCGCCGCAGCTTGGCACGTGCCCAAGACCCGTTACGCGACCAAACCCACGGCGGCAACAAAGCGACGTCGCGCCGANAAGAAAAAATTTCGCAGTCACCTAAAAACCCAGCGCCAGCGTCCCTCGACAGACAGCTGAACCCACGCTGTTAGTTGATCGCACAACCACTAACGCGGCTAATTATCGAGAGTGAGCAAAAAATCTGACCGTACCCTAGCCGCCACCTATTAGCAGTACACTGCCACGATTAAGAGTACTACTATAGGTCTACTCAAATTGAGTAGAAGACTAATAACGGAGGGGTCCATGTCTTACTTCAATACTCTATCCACAAGGGCTAGACGAATCGCTATCGCGTTAGGTTGCGCCTGCTTAGCCGGTTGCGCCGGCGAAGAAAACACCAGCACCGTGGAGGTGGCCACTGCATCGGCAGATAATGCTGCCACCGCCATAGATGGCGCAAGCATTACCCGCGGCGACGCCGACAATTGGTTGTCTAATGGCCGCACTTATGATGAGCAACGCCATAGCCCGCTGGATCAAATTAACTTGGATACTGTCGACGACCTGGGTCTGGCTTGGTACTGGAATACCGGCACCAAACGCGGCCTAGAGGCCACGCCGATCGTAGTCGACGGGGTCATGTTCACCTCTGGCGCTTGGTCGATGGTGTGGGCGCATAACGCTAAAACCGGCGAGTTGTTATGGGAGTTCGACCCTAAAGTCGATCGGGCATGGGCGCGTTACGCCTGTTGCGACGTGGTCAATCGAGGCGTGGCTGCCTGGAAGGGCAAAATTTACGTAGGCACCATTGATGGCCGCCTAATTGCATTAGACGCCAACACTGGCGAACCAGTCTGGGACATCAATACTTTGCTCCCTGATCGCCCGTACACCATCACCGGCGCGCCTAGAATTGTTAAAGACAAGGTGGTCATCGGCAATGGTGGCGCCGAATACGGAGTTCGAGGCTACGTTACCGCCTATGACACCGAAACCGGTACAGAAGAATGGCGATTTTATACCGTACCCGGAAACCCAGCTGATGGTTTTGAGTCTGACGCCATGCGAGAAGCAGCTAAGACCTGGGTGGGCGGTAAATGGTGGGAAGTAGGGGGCGGTGGCACTGCCTGGGATTCCATGGCTTACGACCCAGAGCTCAACCTTTTGTACATTGGCACTGGCAACGGCGCACCTTGGAATCGCTACATTCGTAGCCCCGGCGGCGGTGACAACTTGTTCCTATCGTCTATCGTGGCGTTAAATCCCGATACCGGCGAGTACGTCTGGCACTATCAAACCACGCCTGGCGACACATGGGACTATACCGCCACCCAACACATGATTTTAGCGGACATCGAGATCAACAATGAGCCGCGTAAAGTCATCATGCAGGCGCCCAAAAACGGTTTCTTTTATGTACTAGACCGCACCAATGGCGACTTCATCTCTGCTGAGGCTTACGTGCCAATGAACTGGGCCACCCATGTTGATCCAGAGACCGGGCGCCCGGTTGAAAGTCCTGCTGGCAACTACGCTAACGACAGTAAGCGCGTCAAGCCCGGCCCCCTCGGTGGCCATAACTGGCATCCGATGTCCTATCATCCTGACACCGGCCTGGTATATATCCCCGCGCTGGATCTTCGTTTCGACTATGCCCAAGACAATGCATTTAAGCATTCGCCTAAAGATTGGAATCTTGGCACCGACTTCAAAGAGACCATTCCCACTGCCGATCCCGCTGAGTTGATCGACAATCTGCAAAGCATTCGTGGTTTTCTGGCCGCTTGGGATCCGGTGACACAAAAGGAAGTTTGGCGTGTCGAACACGCGACCACCTGGAACGGTGGGCTGCTATCTACTGCTGGCGGACTGGTTTTCCAGGGTCGCGCTGACGGCCAATTCGCCGCCTACCGGGCGGACAATGGCGAGCTTGTCTGGGAGTCGCCGGTGGATGTGGGCATCATCGCAGCTCCCGTGAGCTATGCCATTGACGGTGAACAGTATATTTCTGTTGTCGCTGGTTGGGGCGGAGCATATGCCCTGACGTCTGGCGCTCCCAGGCACAAAGGTAACGTATTAACAGAGGGGCGAATTTTGACCTTCAAACTCGGTGGAGCGGCGAAATTGCCAGAAACCCAGATCACCTACCTCAACGTGCCAGCGCCGCAAAAGATGGATTACACGCCAGAGCAACGCACCGAGGGCGAATTGCTGTTTGCTCGTTATTGCGCGGTTTGTCACGGCCCAGGTGCCGGTACCGTCGGGCCAATTCCTAACTTGCTGTACTCAGGTGAAGATGTGCACGCGATTTGGGATGCCATCGTTGTAGGTGGCGCTCGCGAGAACAAGGGTATGCCCAAGTTCGACCATGCGATGGATGTTGCCGGCTCTCAAGCCATTCGCGCGTACGTTATCGACACAGCAAAGAACACGATCGCCCTATGCGAATCTGACCTCAGGGTGCAGTATCCGGAGTTGCTTAATCCCGCCTGTCAGATGTCTGTGGCCACCACGAGCACAGACTCCGCTGGACGTTAAAGCCGCTGCTACGGCCTCGTGAACCTTATGGTTTGCGGGGCCGCTTTCCTGCCCTGCCAGGGTCGAGGACTTTAGATCTGCCAGACAACAGGAACTAGTTGCTGGTTGCTCCCAGCTCTTTAGCGACAAGGAAATCCACGACCCGGAGCATTTCTGCGTTTCCACCAGCAGACTGTCCGTCTACACGGTACTTGCCGTTAACGATCATGGTTGGCACCCCAGTGATGCCGTAGCTTTGGCTTTTCGCTCGCGACTGCATTACCCGGCTGCGCACCGAGAATGCCTTGTATACTTTTTTGAAAGTATCTTCGTCGACATCAGCATGCCGCTTGAACAATCCTGCCATGAGGTCTTCGTCGCGCAAATCTAGCCGATCTACATGCACCGCCTTGAATANTGGCTCGTGCATCTGTTCTACAACACCTAACGATTCTGCTGTGTAATAAGCTTGGGCGAGTATTTGCCATGCCGGGCTGAAGACCGCCGGTAGGCGCTGGAAACTCACCTGTTGGTCCTGGGCCTCGTGCCAGGCCTCNAGAAANGGATCAAAGGTGTAGCAATGTATACACATATAAGAAAANACTTCGACGACTTCTACCGCATTCGACCCCTGCAGGCCAGTGGCGACGGGCACGTCAATTACGGAATAGTGTTGTCCCTCTATGTAAGACGAACTTTGCGCGCCAGCACCCTCGGCNGCGGCTACGACAGAACCCCAAACGACTGCGGCCACCAGCAGCAATCTGCAAAGACCTNTGGTGTTAAGAGCGAAATTAAGCATGGTCGGTTACGGCCCCCGAGGACTTGAGTGTATTTACGGCGCCAGTCCGTGGATATAGTCTGCCACGACGGCGATTTCACCGTCGGTTAAGCCCGCTGCAACGTTTCGCATCATCGCACCATAGGCTTCATCAGAGGCGCGCTTGCCTTCGCGATAAGCGGTCAATTGGGCGATGGTATATTCCACTGCCTGTCCACCAATGCGCGGGAACCCNGCTTGGTCGTTGCCCAAACCGCCAGGGCCGTGACACGCCGNACAGGCGGCCACGCCTTTCGCNGCAATACCNCCTTTATATATCTTGCGAGCGGTTACGAGCTCGTCGTCATCGCCGGTCGCNTCGCCAACCTTTGCCGGCAAACTCGCGTAGTAGGCTGCTAAATCTTGCAGGTCTTGCGCAGATTTGCCGATCAGTTGCGCAGTCATCAAAGGCACATTCCGCTCACCCGACTGGAACATTTGCAGCTGTCGATGCAAATACTTCGCTCCNTGGCCGGCCAAGTTCGGGTAACTCGGATCAATCGCAGTCGCGCCATCTTGGCCGTGACAAGCCGCGCAAGCAGCCGCTTGGGCCGCACCCGCTGCTGCATTACCAGCCGCATGGGAGACCATTGCTAGTGAGATCCCAGCAGCAACCATAATCCATTTTGTTAAGCGCACAACAACATTCATTGATTCTACTTCCGTATTTTGATTAGGCTTGAAAAGCCCACAGGAACAGCTGAAAAGTTGGGGTAGTGCTACACTTGGTCGCACCTATTCTNGAACCCAGCTCCGCCAAATAAACACCGCGCTAGGCTGNTTGCCCAGGCGCTGCGAGATTATATATCAAGACAAGCACGTGTTGTTACCCGAACGCCTAGATGCAACTTTTTTAACCAGTGCCCCGGATCTGCGCCGCTGTCCACCCGCAGACGCGCCAGAGGTGGCGTTTGCNGGCCGCTCCAATGCCGGCAAATCATCGGTGCTGAACCAATTAACGGGCAATCGACGCACCGCAAAGGTCAGTAAAACACCCGGNCGCACCCAGCTACTAAACTTCTTTTCGGTTCGCCAAGGAGGGCGCTTAGTNGATCTGCCTGGGTACGGCTACGCCAAAGCCACGGTGAGCGCACAACAACAATGGCAGAAGGCGGTAAACCACTACCTTTCCTATCGNGACAACTTGGTCGGTTTGGTTTTNGTAATGGACATTCGCCATCCAAACCAGCCCTTTGATCAAGACATGCTGGGCTGGGCAAAGGAATCTCAACTGCCGATCCACATTTTGCTCAACAAAGCTGACAAACTTGGGCGCAACGGTCAGCAACAAGCGCTAAGCAAATTGCAACGTCAATACGCAGATCATCCAACAGCGTCNATACAGTGCTTCTCTGCANCTAAAGGCAGCGGAAAAGAGCAATTGCTAGCAGTGCTATTGCCATGGTTAGAGTCGTCGTTGGCCTTGCCAGAGTAGGCGCTGACGCGTTGCCATTGAAAGCCAGCCTAGTGCGCTTCATCCCAATTGGCGCCGAACCCAGTCTCTACCGTGAGCGGCACCGACAAATCTGCTGCGGCGCACNTCAATTGTTCTACCTGGTGCTGTAAGACTTCAGCATCAGCTTCGGCANCTTCAAAANCCAGTTCANCGTGAACCTGCATAATCATCTGCGCATCTAGCGGCGCAGTGTTCAACCACCCATAAACCGCGATCATCGCGCGTTTAATGATATCGGCAGCAGTACCTTGCATCGGCGCATTNATCGCCGTGCGCTCTGCAGCCTGACGGCGCATAGCCTGACGAGCGTTTATCTCTGGCAGGTACAAACGTCGGCCGAACACTGTTTCAACAAAGCCTTGCTCCGCGGCCTGGCTACGCGTTTCATCCATATACCGCAAAACACCCGGATAACGAGCAAAATACCGGTCGATGTATTCCTGCGCGAGNGTTCTTGAGATATTCAGCTGGCGTCCAAGGCCGAACGCCGACATGCCGTAGATCAACCCAAAGTTAATGGCTTTAGCACTACGCCGCTCATCATCGCTAACGGCTTCCGGCGCTCGGTCAAACACCTCTGACGCGGTTGCCCGATGGATATCCTGATTTTCTGCAAACGCCTTGTGCAGACCATCATCACCAGAAAGATGGGCCATAATGCGCAACTCGATCTGGGAATAATCCGAAGCCATAATAACTCTGCCGGGCGGTGCAACGAACGCCTGACGAATACGCCGACCCTCNGCATTNCGAATAGGAATGTTCTGCAAATTCGGATCTGCGGAAGATAGCCTGCCCGTTGCCGCAACNGCCTGATGNTAAGACGTGTGAATGCGTCCAGTGTCCGAATTTATATCCAGCGGCAATTTGTCCGCATAGGTCGACTTAAGCTTCGCTAAACCCCGATATTGCAGAATAGTCGCCGGCAACTCGTAATCTTGGGCCAAATCAACCAGCACCGGCTCTGCGGTAGAGGGCTTACCGCCGGGCGTNTTTTTTAACACCGGCAAGTTAAGTTTGTCGTAAAAGATCGCTTGCAGTTGCTTAGTNCTGTCAAGATTGAAGGTCTCACCNGCTTGCTNCCAGGCTTCTTCTGTNAGCGTATGCAATCGCTGAGCAAGCTCCGCGCCGTGTTGTTTCAGCAAACGGCCGTCTACTAAGGCNCCCCCTCGTTCTACCGCTGATAAGATCTCTACTAGCGGCATATCGATCTGTGAAAACACTTGTTCAAGCTTCGACTCAGCACGCAGTAGCGGCAGCAGGTGCTGATGCAGTTGCAGGGTAATGTCCGCGTCTTCCGCCGCGTAATTGCCAGCGACGTCCACCGATACTTGATTAAACGTCAGTTGCTTGGCGCCTTTACCGGCGATGTCTTCAAAATGCACAGTGCTGCGATTTAGGTAGAACTCGGCAAGGGCATCCATGTTGTGCCGCGTGGCAGTGCTGTTAAGCACATAGGATTCGAGCATGGTATCGAACAAAGGCCCGGCGAAGTTCACGCCGTAACGCGCCAATACACTCATGTCGTATTTAATGTTTTGGCCTATTTTTGTCAGCTGCGGATCTTCGAGTAACGGCTTGAGCAATGCCAATGCGGTGTCCAATGACAATTGCTCTGGCGCCCCAGGATAGTCATGGGCAACCGGCACGTACGCAGCGCGCCCCGGCCGNGCGGCGAAAGAAAATCCCACCAACTGTGCCTGCATATAATTGATGCTTGTAGTTTCAGTATCTACCGCGAACTCTCCGGCAGCGCGCAGTTCAACAACCCACTGCTGCAATTCCGCTTCCGTCATTATCAGGTGNTAGTCCTGCTCGGCGCTGNCCGCNGCGGCNCTGCCGCTTTGCTCAACAGCCAAGTCCTCGCTGTCCAACGCNTCCAACCACGACTTAAACTCGAGCTCACTAAACGCCTCTCGCAAATGCTGCTGGTCAGGTTCTACCGGCTGTAGCTGATCAAGCCTTAAGGGCAGAGGTACGTCACACTTGATCTGCGTCAGCGCTTTCGACAAGGGCAATTGTTCCAATGCGCCGCGCAGGTTGTCGCCGATCTTACCTTTGATTTCATCCGCCCGTTGCATTAGCGCGTCCAGCGTACCGAATTCGTTGAGCCACTTCGCCGCAGTCTTGGGGCCAACTTTTGGAACCCCTGGAATGTTGTCCACGGTGTCGCCCATAAGCGCGAGGTAGTCGACTATTTGCTCTGGGGTAACACCAAACTTCTCNNCCACNCCTTCGCGATCCATNTGGGTATCGGTCATGGTATTGACCAATGTCACGTGATCACTCACCAACTGCGCCATATCTTTATCGCCAGTAGATATCACCGTGTCGCGTTGTTGCGCGGTTGCCATGGTTGCGTAGGTGCCAATGACATCGTCTGCCTCAACACCCTCTATACAGANCAACGGCAAACCCATGGCGCGGATCAGATCGTGAATCGGCTGAATCTGCTCTCGCAGGTCGTCAGGCATAGCGGAGCGATTGGCCTTGTATTCACTGTACATNTCGTCCCGAAAGGTCTTACCTGGCGCGTCAAACACCACTGCGACGGGACTACCGGGATAATCTTTAGCCAACTTACGAATCATGCTAATCACGCCACGAATAGCTCCTGTTGGCTTNCCCGCCTTCGTGGTAAGATCCGGTAACGCGTAATACGCTCGAAACAGATAAGAGGAGCCATCCACCAATACCAATGGCGGTTGCTCTGACGCTTGATTAGGCTTTAGATTGGACACTGNACTGGCCTTAGCAAACTGGGTGTGAACACTTTACTACAGCAACCGCAGCAACACAGGCGCATGAGATGGGTGCTTNTCACTCTTTTTATATTCAGTGCTGTGCACCTGCACTCACAACAAGCGCCCATGGGGCCAGATGTNACCATCATTGCTCGGCAAGACGAAGTGGTTTACGAATTCCGGCAAAACGGCGTGCTGCGCATGATTCGTGTAGTACCGAACTGGGGCAAGCCCTACTATCTGGTNCCGCAAGACCCCACCAAAGGGAATGGCGATCTGGATAAAGCGGGGGCGTTGGTNCCAAGCTGGACGCTCAAAGAATTCGACAACAAACGGCGCTGATCTTTCACCGGCTTACAAACTGCGGCAAGTCGTTAACTNTTAGCGGTATCCCATGTTGCTCTNTTGCCACTTTGAAGGTCGATTACTGAACCCGCAACAAGAACAGGGAATACCATTGCTTGGCATCCTGCCAACGCTCGACCGTCGCAAAGCCGGCCTGCTGAGCCATCTGCACGAATTCTTCCACAGAATACTTGTAGGAATCTTCGGTNTGAATGCGTTCGCCTTGGGCGAAAGAGATCACTGCATCGTTGATCGTTACCCGTTGCGCACAGGTACTACGGAGAAACATCTGAATACAGCCCTGTTCGTTGTTATACCTAGCTTCGTGCTGAAAGTTTTCTAGGCGAAAATCTGCTTGTAATTGATCATTCAAATGTTGCAACACGTTCAGATTGAAAGCTGCAGTTACCCCAGCACTGTCGTTGTAAGCCGCCTCCAAAACTTGTATCGANTTTTTTGCATCCACCCCAATCAACAGGTGCGCTGCCTTGCCCAANGTGTGCGCCACCCGTTGCAGAAACTCTATCGCATGCTCGGGGGAGAAGTTGCCGATACTNGANCCTGGGTAAAAGCCTAAGACCTGCATAGATCCTATCTCTGCGGGCAGTGCGAAACTGCGACTTATGTCGGCGCACACCGGGTACATCGCAATGTGTGGAAAGTCGCGGTGNAACTGGTGAGTGTTATCCAACANATATTGACGAGAAATATCTACCGGAACGTATGCTTCGGGNTCCAGCACNTCTAANACGCGGCGGATTTTTTTGCTCGAACCGCTGCCATACTCTANTACGCATACGGGTTGTTCGCCGACGAGGCCGTGAACTTGCGGCAAACACTGATCAAACAGNCCCATCTCTGTACGGGTGGGGTAATATTCCGGAAGCTCGGTGATCGCATCGAACAGTTGGGAACCGCGTTCATCATAAAAATATTTCGGCGCGATTCGCTTTTGCGGTTGTTGCAGCCCTTGCAGAANCTCGGTTACCGCNANCCGATCTTCAACACCTAAATCGTAGAAAACCACTCCATTCGCATTCGCCAAGCGACCTCCTACACGTCTCGGGCCAAACGTATGCCAGTNAATTGCCAGCGATCTGCCGGATAGAAAAAATTTCGGTAGCTGGCTCGAATGTGCTGCTTTGGGGTAGCGCAAGAGCCTCCCCTAAGAACAATCTGACTGCTCATAAATTTGCCGTTATATTCGCCCAACGCACCTGATAAGGGTCGATAACCGGGATAGGCGGCATAACTGCTGCTGGTCCATTCCCATAGGTTGCCAAAAAAATACTGGGCGTCTTNGGCCGTTGGGTGGAAATACTCAGACTCTACAAAATTGCCATGAATGGCTTCTCGTCCTGCTACCCACTCCCACTCGGCTTCTGTAAGCAAGCGTGCCTTNGCCCAATTAGCGTAAGCCATAGCTTCGTATGCGCTCACATGNACGACCGGTGCACCCCGATCTATTGGGTATAGTCCATCTAATCGATATTCGTACCAATCATCTGGCCGCTCGTGCCAATACAACGGCTGCTTCGCCAAGGCGCCGTCCTGNATGAGTTGCCACGCTTCTGCGAGCCAAAACTCGGGGCATTGATAACCACCATCTTCCATAAAAGCTAAGTATTCGCCGTTGNTGACGACACGGCTAGCGACTTGAAAGGGCTGNAAAAACACTTCGTGACGAGGACGCTCATTGTCAAATGCGAAGCCATTAGCAGTGGCGCCGATATGCACGAGAGCTGGAGCATGTTCTTGAAACGACAGTGGCGCGACATTGGCCGGTGAGGCGGCGGTTGGGTTGCTTCGATAAACAGGGAACAGCGGGTTATGGCCGAAGTTGTACTTGATGTCCGTAAGCAACAGCTCTTGGTGTTGTTGTTCATGCTCTAGGCCAAGCTCCAGGACCTGGCACATCTGCACTANCTTTGGAGCCGCGAATTCGGCTAGCGCACAATCAAGTAAGGTTGCGACCCGAGCGTCTACAAACTGCCGATAAGCAATGATGTCTGGCAACGTTGGGCGCGACAGCGTGCCGCGCCGCGCTCTGGGAAACGGCTTGCCTACGCCAATGTAATAAGANTTAAAAAGCTCCGCGTACTGCGGGTGAAACACCTGGTAATTAGGCTGATAAACACTCAATAAGAATGTTTCAAAGAACCAACTGGTGTGTGCAAGATGCCACTTTGGCGGACTAGCATCGGCGCAGGGCTGAACACCAAAGTCTTCGATCTCGAGCGGCTCGCACAGGGCCATGGTGTGCTCCCGCACCATCGCAAACCGCCCCCTTAATGTGGCCAGTTTGACTACCGCCGACTCGCGGCTACCTTCGGTTATTCCAATTGCGCTTGGCTTCGCATCTAAAGCCATGGGGCTCCTAAAACTGGGCTGCTAACGTCTGATAGGTCAGCCTAATGGTCTCAGCTTTATGCGGCAACTTGATGAAGCCATGGTAATGACCTCGCGGATTTATGATTACGATATTCCCTGTGTGATCAACAGTGTAACCGGGAGCGGCATCTGCCGCCTGCTGGGAGCTCGGCAACGGCACTTTTGCGAAGGCGACATTCACCTGCTGCGTGAACGCGACCAGATCCTCTCGCGTTCCCCAAATTCCAAGAAACCGCGGCGAGAACGCTTGTGCGTATTCTCCTACCTGAGCAGGTTTATCTTGATCCGGATCAACCGACACCAACACCCCTTGCAGTGGATCTTCTTGCATGTCGCCAGCGGTGTATAACTCACGCTCAGCTTGGCCCATCTCCGCCATGGACGTCGGACAGATATCTGGACAGTTGGTAAAACCGAAAAAGATAAAGCTCCATTTGCCCTCTAGTGACTCTGCTCGAAACGCCGCACCGAACTGATCCTGCAAATTAAAATCGGCCAGCGCTCTGGGCTGGGGCAACAAAAAGACACCCGCTGCACGCAGTTCCTGTTCAGATAATTGCGGCGTGCGTGTGACGCTAACCACAAACATCCCTACAACAATGGTTATAAAAGCAACACACAGAAGTACTGTAGAACGAACGCTAGCCATACCCTTAGACCCCTATGCGCTGCATTTGCAACGGCACTGATTGTGGCACCGGTTCTAGGCTACTCATGGCCAAATAGTGATCGCCTAACAAAAACACAAACAATACGCCGAGATAAACAATCGAATATTTGAACGTGGCCATAGGCGCTCGCGGGTTCCGATTGCGCACTAGCACTACTGCCCAATACAGGAATCCTAATCCCAGTAACACTGCACCAAGCAAATATAGCGGGCCGGACATGCCAATGAGATAAGGCAATACAGAGCAGACCAACAGCAAAATGGTGTACAACAATATGTGTAAGCGTGTAAGTGCCTCGCCGTGAGTCACCGGCAACATCGGCACATTAACCAGGGCATATTCTTCTTTGCGCTCAATTGCCAACGCCCAAAAGTGCGGCGGTGTCCAAACGAAAATGATAAGTACCAATAACAAGCCGCCCGGGTCTATGCTATTGGACACCGCCGTCCAACCAAACAACGGCGGAGCCGCGCCAAATAGCCCACCAATAACGATATTCTGCGGCGTGGCGCGTTTCAAAAACATGGTGTAGATGAAGCCGTAGCCAATCCAGGAAGCAAAGTTTAACCAGGCGGTTAACGGATTCACAAAGAACCACAGCATCGCGAACCCGGCGATACCGGTTACCGCAGAAAAGATTATGGCGCCTTGATTGGTCACACGACCGGTGGCAATCGGTCGGTCTTCTGTCCGCGCCATTTTGGCGTCGATTGCGGCATCCGCAATATGGTTAACCACCGCCGCCGAACCTGCCACCAGGGCGATACCCAGCAAGCCAAGAATAAGTGTCTGTAGCGGCACCGAGCCGCTCGAGGCTAAGTACATGCCCGCTAATGCACACAGTAGCATTAGCAACACGACGCGCGGCTTACATAGCTCTAGGTAGTCTCGCCATGTGGGACGGGCGGTACTTTGCATATTGAGGCGTCCGAATCGAAGCAGCAGTGGTGTCATGGGCCGGGCGATGCAGCTAGCACGCGCAACCGCGGGGCGAAGTTTACTGTAACCAGGGTAATCAGCAACAACGCGCCCACTACGTTGTGCAGTGTTGCGTTGATCAACGGCAGGACCCATACCACATTCAAGACGCCCAACATGATCTGGGCTGCTAATGCGACAAGCATTGCGGTCGCCAACAATCGGTTCGCCTGCATAAGTCTCAACGCTAGACCGATAACCACGACAGCGACCACGATCGCGCCGAGTCTATGGACCCAATGGATCGCTTTGCGCGCTTCGTTGTCCATTAAGCCTCCCAGGTAGCTGGGGCCGACACCTTGGAATACGTTAAAACCTTCGGCTAAGTCGATCGTTGGGGTATACGAACCGTCGCAGCTTGGAAAATCATGGCAGGCGAGGGCTGCATAGTTAGAAGACACCCAACCGCCAAGAGCGATTTGGCCTATGACCACCGCCAAGGCCAGCACCGCATGTTTTCCCGGCATCGGTAAGCCTTTGTGTACCTGGGGCAGCCCGCCTTGTCGCAATAACAACAGCCATAATAGGCTCAACGTCGTGAACCCACCCAGTAAGTGTGCAGTAACCACTTGCGGCCAGAGTTTTAACGTCACGGTCCACGCGCCAAACGCCGCCTGACAAATAATTATTACTAGCAACGCGCTAAGTAGCGTGGTGGGGGTGTCTTCCTCACGGCCGCGCCAGGCCACAACAAACATGGCAAAGACAAGCGCCAGCAATGCACCCGCAATATAGCGATGACCCATTTCCCACCACGCCTTTACCACCTCAACTGGGGCATCCGGGTATCGCGCTTCTGCCACGCTCACATCGGCTAGTGCCTGGGGAACCGTTAGAGAATCCGTNGCCANCCTGGCCAGTCGGGACANCCTAANCCTGCATCCGCTAAACGCGTGTAAGCGCCAACTGCAACCACGAGCAGAGCGAACACCACGCCAAAGGAAACCATTTTTTTTATCAACGCGTTAGCCAATTTGGGACACCTTTAACAATCTNTTGAGGTCTTGCAAAATATCTTTAGGGGGCGTTTCAGTTGGATAGAAAAAGACCAAGTTACCCAGCGGATCNATAATATAAATGCCGTTNGGCATGGGTCGACCAGTGGCCGAGACTGAAACGATTCCCTGAATCGAGGGCGCTGCTGCTGCAACGCTAGAGAACCCAACGCGAACACGCTCNGCCTCTTTGTTNAGCAAAATGTGGGTTGCTTTGAGGTTTTTCAATGCTTGCTCGCAGGGCGCGGCACAATTCTCAACCGTAAGCCACAACCACCAAAGGTTGTCCTGCAAAAGTTCAACATCTGACGGCAANTGCCAGCCCAGNTCGCTGCGGTTGGTCAGCGGCGTCACGAACTCGCCNTTGTTCGTTGTACCCCAGCCAACGCCCCCCTTTGCCACCCAAAACAGTCCGTAACTGCCGATTAAAGAGATGGCTGCGGTGATCAAAATTACTGTTAGCTGCCTTCGGCCGCCGGCCTTTGGCTCTTGTTCCTGCATTTGTATTCTCTTTGCCATTCAACTAGCACCCAGTGNGGNGCTATATTCANGGGTGCTCTGTCGTTGCAGCGTCAACCCCACCTTGCCTGAAGCCGTACACNAAAAACCCNCTAACCAACGCCACGGCCAAACCGAACCACGTTAACGCGTAGCCACGATGTTTGGCATCAGATAANGGCTCTGCAAACGGCGCCGCCTGGAGGACGCCCGGTTGGCCCGCCTCCAAACGCAGCTCTGTTGGCTGTGCTGACGCAATTTGCGACATCCGCGTCAGATTTTTGCGTTGTATTCTTTTCGGCCATTGTTCTTGCCAAATCTCTGCACCGAATAGCGGCGGCAGTCCAAGGTCCGGCCATATGCTCGCAGTAAGTGTCACGTTGCCTGTGGGTGTCAAAACTTGCGGCAACAACTGCCGCTCGCCTGGAGCCGCTACAAAACCCCGATTAACCAACCATCGAGTCCCATCGCTTGCAACGAGGTTTTGGAAAAGCCAATAGCCAACCTCGCCTGCAGCTACTTGGTTGTCTAAAAAAAACATTTCTTCGCCGTAACGCCCTGTAACTCTGACCCGTGTGAAGGGCTCGAGCGACAGGGCAGCGCCAGGGCGCTTTGATACCGCGGNGAGCGGCACCGGTAAGCGGGTAATTTGCTCCAAATAAGCGCTTTCGAGCTGCCTCTTTAGCGCGCCACGCTCCAATTGCCAATTGCCCAACGCCAACAAAATTGGCAGCAACAAGAGCGTAAAAAGGCTCATGCGAACACCTGGCTTGAAGGATTTCATCACTTAACGCTCACATGTCTATCCATTACAGTGTCGGCGAACTCTATGAGGTAGTAGTGTGCTTAAAGTCGTTATTGTGCTGTTGTTGCTGGGGGTAGTGGCCAGCCTCACGAGCGGCCTTGTTTTTCTGTTCAAGGATACTGAGCANCCCAATTCCAAGCGCACATTGTACGCCCTCGGTGTACGTATCACTTTAGCGACATTACTGCTTGCGACCATCGCTTACGGTTTTTATACCGGTGAACTGCGCATGGGTGTAAATGCACCGTGGCATAACGCGGCACCAGCACCCTAGTGATGCGCAGAACTCGGTCGTTTATCAGCCCCAACGGGGCTTTGCAGTCCTACAGCCGTTTTAGATCACGTAAACGAAAATAAATAGCCCGACCCAAACCACATCTACAAAATGCCAATACCAACTGGCGGCCTCGAAGCCAAAGCAGTCTTCGTGTGAAAAATGCCCTCGCCACGCGCGCATCAGTTGCACCAAAAGAATGAACGTTCCTAGCGTAACGTGAAAACCATGAAAACCTGTTAACAAGAAGAAAGTCGAGCCGTAAATACCGCTGCCAAGAGTAAGTCCCATGTCACGGTAAGCGACTATGTACTCTTCAACCTGCAACCCTAGGAATATNATTCCAAGCAGAACCGTAAGTGTGAGCCACACTTTCAGCTTTTTGCGATTTTCTTCTTTAATCGCCGTGTGTGCGAAATGGACTGTGACACTGGAAGAAAGCAATATGACCGTATTCAAGAATGGCAGNTATTGCGCCCATCCAACCACCGAGCCAGGGGGCGCCATTGTGTCACCCGGGTTAACAAACAAAGCTGGGTCAGGGTTACTTACCACGGGCCAGGCCGCTTCGAACTCGGGCCATAAATAGGTACCCGTAAGACCCTTGTCGCCCTCACCCCCCATCCACGGCACCACCAGTGCACGAACGTAAAACAGTGCGCCAAAAAACGCTGCGAAAAACATCACTTCCGAGAAAATGAACCAGCCCATTCCCCAGACATAGCTGCGGTTGAGCATGGCGTTGTTCATGCCATTGGCATTTTCCGNAATCACCTTAGCGAACCAGCAGTAAAGTACGAAAGACGTGATGGCGAAGCCGATCAAACTCTGAGTCCAATCTCCCGCCTCACCCGCTCGCGTGTCGACTAACCAGCCGCCCAGGCCAGTTACCAANATCATCAAACCGAAAGCTAGAAATACCGGNTACCAACCTCGTTCCGGCACGTAATAAACCGAACTATCAGCCTCTGTTGCGCTGGCCATTTGTCTCCTCCAATTGTGGGTCTTAGCCTCCTGCAGCCAAGACTGTGGACGCTCNGTCGTTCTGCGTCAATCCAACACTTTCTGTGACGTCAAAGAGCGCATAGCTCAAGTTAATCGAACGAATGTTTTTCGGCAGCTCGTGACCGACGATGAAACGCATCGGCATCTCCATNTCTTCCCCTGGCTGCAAAATCTGCTGTTCAAAGCAAAAACACTCGGTCTTGTGGAAAAACTCCGCTGCGGCGCCAGGCACCACCGACGGGATCGCCTGCCCGACCATTACTTTGTCAGTAGTGTTTCTTACAAAAAAACTTACTGTATTTGCTGCACCCGGGTTTACACGCACTGCGCCTTTTTCCGGCCAAAATTTCCACACCATACCTTCGTTGGTGTTCGTCAAAAAGTTCACTCGAATTAGCCGCGACGTGTCTGGAGTGGCCTTTGCTTCATCGAAANNNTAAGGCCCACCAGTTTTNCCGTTAAGGCCAGTAATTTCACAGAAAAGATCGTACAGGGGCACCAACGCTGCGACGAAGCCGATCATACCTACGACCATTAGGCACAGCTTACCTACTGTCCTATTGATATTCGCCTGTTGACTACGTTGTTCTGACATCNGTGCTTGACCCGNCAATTAACCNTGTACTTCTGCGTCAATGCCCTTGGGCGGNTGCGTAAAGCTGTGATATGGAGCAGGCGATGGCAGCGTCCACTCAAGTCCTTTTGCACCTTCCCAAGCTCGACCCTCAGCAGGCTTACCACTNCGGATGGTGTGAATAAGCACATATAGGAACACCAACTGCGAAAAGCCAAAAATGAAGGCGCCAATGCTAGATAACATGTTGAAGTCCGCAAACTGCAACGCGTAATCCGGGATACGCCGTGGCATGCCNGCTAGCCCTGAGAAGTGCTGCGGGAAGAAGGTGACGTTCACGCCAATAAAGGACAGCCAGAAGTGCAATTTGCCCAACGACTCGTTGTACATCTTGCCAGTCCACTTTGGAATCCAAAAATATACGGCTGCGATGATTGAGAACAATGCGCCCGGGACCAGCACGTAGTGGAAGTGCGCGACTACAAAGTAGGTGTCGTGGTATTGGTAATCCACCGGGGTGATCGCCAGCATCAGACCAGAGAAACCGCCCATGGTGAACAGCACCACAAAGGCTATTGCGAACAACATTGGCGTTTCGAACGTCATCGCACCACGCCACATGGTCGCGATCCAGTTGAACACTTTCACTCCTGTTGGTACCGCAATCAACATGGTGCTGTACATAAAGAAGAGTTGGCCCGCCAAAGGCATACCGACGGTGAACATATGGTGCGCCCAGACGATAAAGGACAAGAATGCGATTGAGGCCACCGCATAAACCATAGATGAATATCCGAACAACGGCTTACGCGCAAACGTGGCGATAATGTGCGAGACGATGCCGAACGCCGGCAGGATCATAATGTAAACCTCGGGGTGCCCAAAGAACCAGAAGATGTGCTGGAACATAACTGGATCACCACCACCGGCTGCATTGAAGAAGCTGGTGTTAAAGTGGATGTCGAACAACATCATGGTAACTGCACCGGCCAATACGGGCATTACTGCAATCAATAAGTAGGCTGTGATTAACCATGTCCATACGAATAAGGGCATTTTCATCAACGTCATGCCTGGAGCGCGCATGTTCAATATGGTCGCAATAATGTTGATGCTACCCATAATTGACGACGCGCCCATTAAATGCACCGCGAAGATGAAATAGGTTACCGAGTCAGGGGCATAGGTTGTCGATAGCGGTGCGTAGAACGTCCACCCAAAGTTGGGGCCGCCGCCTTCCATGAACAACGTTGAGATCATCATGCCAAAGGCAAACGGCAGGATCCAAAACGACAGGTTGTTCATCCTCGGCAGAGCCATGTCTGGCGCTCCAACTTGCATCGGAATCAACCAATTGGCCAGTCCCACAAAGGCCGGCATTATGGCACCGAAAACCATGATCAACCCATGGTTGGTCGTCATCTGGTTAAAGAATTCCGGCTCTACAAACTGTAAGCCGGGCTGAAACAATTCAGCCCGAATAACCAGCGCCAAAACACCGCCAACAAGAAACATGGCAAAACTAAACCACAGATACAGGGTGCCAATGTCTTTGTGATTTGTGGTGAACAACCAGCGCGACAAGCCCTTCTCTGGGCCGTGGTCATGATCGTCGTGATGATCTGCGTGTATTACTTCGCTCATAACTTTTCCTTATTGACCCCCTGAGAGATTAATGACATCCGTTGGTTGCGACATGTCACCTGCATTGTTACCAAAAGAGTGGCGCTGAAAGTGCACCACCGAAGCGAGCTCGACTGGGTCCAGTTGCTTTCCGAATGGCATCATTGCGGAACCCGTGACGCCTTCAATTACCAAGCGCAAATGTTCGTCGCGCGAACCAACGGCGACTGCCGACCCGGCAATCGCCGGGAATGCAGGCGGAATACCCTGTCCGTCGGCCAAATGGCAGGTGGCGCAATACGTGCCGTACACTTCCTCGCCTTTAGCCATGAGCTCTTCGTGGGTGAACGTTGCGTCAAAGCTCTCTGTACGCACGACTTCGGTCGATATTTGGCTGGCGTACCAGGCATCAAACTCTGCTTCGGGTAAGACTTCTACAACGATAGGCATAAAACCATGGTCTTTTCCGCACAGTTCTGTGCACTGCCCGCGGTATATACCCGGCTCCGGAACGATTGCCCAGAGATCGTTCACAACTCCTGGTACTGCGTCGCGCTTGATACCAAAATCCGGAACCCACCATGCGTGAATCACGTCTTCCGCGGTGATAAGAAAACGCACCTTACGATTTGCCGGAATGCGTAACGGCCGGTCTACCTCGAGCAAGTAGGTGTCTGTCTTCACCTGCCGATTAGCGATTTGCGCTCGTGGCGTGGCCAAATTAGAAAAGAACGAAAATGTACGATTGTAATCCTCATCCAGATACTTGTATTGCCACTTCCATTGGTAGCCGCGCACTTCGACTGTCATGTCTTCGCCACCGGTGTCGTACATAGCGACTAGCACCTGGGTCGCGGGAATCGCCATCAACACAAGGATGATCGTTGGCACCACGGTCCAAACGATCTCTAGCTTAGTGTTGTGATGGAATTGCGCCGGTTCCTGCCCGCGCGACTTGCGATGCGCATAAACTGACCAAAACAGCACACCGAACACCACGAGACCAATCCCCACACAGATACCTAAAATATCCATGTGTAAGTCGTAAACTTCACGGCTTATTTCGGTCACCCCAGGGCGCAGGTTCAGTTCATCGGCCTGGGCCAGAACCGCTACAGCAGCCAGCGTTAATGCACTGACAACCTGGAAAATCGCTTTTTTCATTCCGTTTTGTCTCTCTTTATCTTGTGATTTGTGTCTTGTTTCTTTTTCCAGCGCCTTCGAGCGGCGCACCGCTAGACGCATGTCGCTGCATTTGCTGTTTCCCAACCAAAACAGAGCTCCACCTTCGGTATTTCTACCTTGTTACGCTCGCGATTGATTGTATGTGTCTTTTCGCAGTTTCGCGTTTATCGCGCTCGGCTTTCTGTGGCGAACGGCTCAAGGCTACAACGACCACGGCTAAATGCCGCCTCTCCCTCTCTTTCGTGCCCTGAACCAAAAACACTGTTCGACTCTTAGCAACATCTTAGCGCCCCAACCAGCGCTAACACGCCAATTCGCTAAAGATGTAAGTCGAAGCTCAATGCGTGATCCTGTCGCCGCGCAATATGACTACTATTGATGCGTTATTCCCGTCACTATTTGTGACTTAATTTACCGTTGTAGTCGCGCATACTGTTACAGAGCCCGCACGGGCGCAGAGTATAGCTGCGAAAATATTTTCATCAATACGAAGATACGCTTAGCGGGTTGCTAGCGAACTAGAAAAGCTTGCCAAGGTTTAGACGGTTAGCGAATTCACCGCCGTACTAGCGATCCTTGCTGGTTTTGCCCAGCGCCGCACTTGGGTCGAGGATTTTAACCGGTTGGCTTTCCACTGCTGGCGTTTTCGAGCGCTCGAACCTTGCTCTGGGTACGGCGTTAGCAGACGAGTTGTTAGCTTGCATGGTTTCACTAAAACCGCACCCTACACAGCGCCGCCGTTGGGTCTGGTCATTGATATCGACCTCCAGCACCAACCGGTCCAGCGCTCGACATTGAGGACATACCGCTCCTGCTATGAACCGTCGCCGGGGCGCGTCAGGTTTAGTCATTGTCGATGCGCTCCGCAAGCCGTTGATAAATCTCGTCCGTCGCCGGCTGGTCTCCGAACCAGATGCTGAAACTGAGGGCTGCTTGCTCCACTAACATGCCTAACCCATCCGCGACCATACCGGCTCCGGTAGCNCGCGCCCACTTCGCAAAGCGGGCTGATTGGCCGTAGCTCAAGTCGTAACAAAATGCGCTGCTAATGAGCCTAGAGTGCATGTTGACTTGCCCGCCGTCCAAACCAAGTGAAGTTGAGTTGATAATGAGATCAAAGTGTTCGCCAGTCTCACTTAACTCCTCCAACCCCAATACACTTATGCTGCATTGTGGATATCTGANTAGCGCCTGCCGCGCAATTCGTNTTGCCTTGGCTTCNGTGCGGTTAGCCACGGCAACTGCCGCTGGCTGACGCGCTAACAGTGGTCCCAGAATGCCTTGTGTGGCACCGCCGGCGCCGATAATGAGGATATTCTTATGCGCTAGATCAAAGCCGTGACGACTTATTAGGTCGTTCACTAACCCAAGGCCATCGGTATTCCAAGCGCCAATACCCTCATCCGTGACCGATAGCGTGTTAGCCGCGCCTGCCTGCAAGGCCGAATTGTCGTGCCAATCCGCGCACTCGTAGGCCTGTATCTTAAAGGGCACCGTGACGTTTAACCCAGCACCGCCGCTAGCAAAAAACTGACGAACAAAATCGCTAAAACCCTCGCTCTCTAGGCGTTGTTTACCGTAATTAATTTGACGGCCAAATTGTGCGGCAAACTGCTGATGAATCTCGGGTGACAAGGAATGATCAATCGGATTGCCGAGTACTGCCAAACGCGTTGGATCACTCACAACCCTATTCGCCAGTTGCGTGTTCGCGCAACGCGGTGCCATCCGCTTGCAATATCTTGCTAGGACCGATGGCGCCGGACGTTTCTCCGGGAAGAACGACATCCACCTCATTACCGAACTGCGCTTGCGCGCCGGCAAAGTCCAAGATAGCCGCCTCACCCGCTTTGTTTAGCGAAGTCGAAACAATCGCTCCGCCAAACGCTGCGGCTAATTGCCGAGCCTGGGTGTGATCGGGAACTCGGCACGCCACAGTGTCGCGACCACCCGTAACCAACTCGTTAAAGCCGGGGTTGGGAAGCACCCAAGTCACATGTCCGGGCCAACTTGATTGCACCCGTTGACGAGTATGTGGCGACACTAACGCCAGTGCTGGGGCGAACACCCCGGCGTCCGCCGCGAGCAGCAACAGTCCTTTATCAGCAGTGCGTTGCTTCAACGTTAGAATGCGCCGCAANGCGTCGCNGTTATCCGGGTCGGCGGCAAATCCCCAGACCCCCTCGGTAGCGTGAGCAACCACGCCACCACGCTGTAGCGCTCGTACGGCGTACTGCAACGGCAGNATTGACTTNACCTTGCAACGACGCCTGTACTGAAGCGTCTTGGGCAGCCACTTTGTCGCGATTTGCGGCGCGNTCTGCGACAACGCGTTCATGCAGTTCGGCATCGCCGGTCGCAAGTACTTGAGCCGCNAAATAACCGGCATTCTTCGCTCCCGCTTTACCTACCGCAACGGTCGCCACTGGAATACCTCCTGGCATTTGCGCTGTCGACAGCAAAGCATCGAAGCCCTGTAATGGACCACTATCAATCGGTACTCCAATAACTGGGCGCTGCGTATGCGCTGCAACCGCGCCGGCCAANTGCGCAGCCATACCTGCGGCACAAATGAAAACTCTGCAGCCTCTGGACTCTGCGTCCGCTACATACTCTTGCGTTGCCGCGGGGGTTCGGTGCGCGCTCGTCACCTTAACTTCGAATTTCACTTGCAGCCCCTCCAGCACAGCTGTAGTNGCCTGCATTGTTGGCCAGTCCGATTCAGAGCCCATCAATATTGCCACCCAAGACATCTTTCGCTCCTCATATTTTGGAAGCGCGAATATACCCGTCNGCACCTTGTGTCACAAATCCACCAAGCTCAAGTTCCACCAAGGCAAGGCTAATTTCCTGTGGATTCCGCGCCATTGCTGCGGCAATCTCATCTAACGAGTGAGCATATGCCGTAAGTTGTTGCAGTACAGCGGACGCATCCGCTGACAAATGCGTCGCTGACACGCTTTCANTTGTCGCGGTCGCGGTCAAACGGCTGCGCTTCAACAATGTAGGAAGCTCCAACAACACGTCTTCGGCATTGGTAACCAGGCCCGCTCCCTGTTGTATCAGTCGGTGACACCCACCGCTGACTTCACTGTTGGCCGGCCNGGGCANGGCCAACACGTCGCGCCCTTGTTCTAGGGCCATCCGCGCGGTGATGAGTGACCCGCTTTTGTCGCTGGCTTCAACGACTACCACGGCAGCAGCCGCGCCGCTGATCAATCTATTACGCTCTGGAAAGTGGTGGGCAAGCGGCGGCGTGTGCGGTGGATACTCACTGACAACAGCGCCTCCTGTTTCAATAATTTGCGCAGCCAAACGCTGGTTTGCACGCGGGTAGGTGCGATCGAGTCCACAGCCCAAAAACGCGACGGTAACGCCATTCTGCGCCAACGCGCCAACGTGCGCCGCAGTGTCAATGCCAAGAGCTAACCCACTCACTATGCAAATTTGCTGGGAAGCTAGGCTGGCAGCCATTTCCTGAGCCAATACACGGCCCTGGGTAGTGCAACGCCGCGCGCCTATTACGGCGATACTTGGGCTGTTTAACGCCGCAATAGAACCCTTGCAAAATAGCACCAGCGGCGGGTCTGGTATCTGTCGTAGCAAGGGTGGATATGTCTCGTCAGTGTACCCTATAACGCCAATGCCCGAGCGTTTTTCAGGCGCTACGAATAGTTTTTGTCGGTTTGCGCGGCGCTTCAGATGTNTTGGCCACTGGCGTTCGTGCAATTGCGTGGCTGCGTCTTGTGACACCTCTAAAAGCCAATGCGACAGGCCACGCCGTGGCCAGCGTTCTAGCAACCACAGCAAATGCGCAGTGTGCGGGCTTATATCGGCTGCGGATGATGGCAATAATCTAAATCGTCTCAAAAGTCGGCCCCAAACAGATGGTTGCCACCATGCTGCCGCTTCAGCGCCATCGAGAAAGTCGCAAGAAGCGGAACTTTGGGTGCGCGGTTGGCGACAGAAAACGCGCGCTTGCGACCACTCAAAAGGTAGAATTGTTGCCAACAACCAGCGCTCATAACGCTATAATCGCGCGCCAGACTCGACGACGAACCACCATGGCACTGCTAAACATACTGCATCACCCTGACCCAAGGTTGCGCACCAAGGCTAAGCCAGTGGTGGAGTTCAGCGCGCCTCTGGCTAAGCTGGCAGACGACATGCTTGAGACCATGTACGCGGCACCAGGTATTGGACTGGCGGCAACTCAGGTGAATGTGCATCGTCGGCTCATCGTTGTTGATGTCTCAGAAAACAACGACAACCCTTATGTGCTGGTGAATCCAAAGCTTGAATTGTTCGGAAACAAAGTCGCAGCAGACGAGGGTTGTTTGTCCGTTCCGGGTGTCTACGAGCGAGTCGAACGTGCCGAGTCCATCAATGTTACAGCGCAAGATGTCAACGGCGAACCGCTGGCGTTTAGTGCTGACGGCTTATTGGCCATTTGCATCCAGCATGAATGCGATCACTTGGAGGGCAAGTTATTTGTCGATTACCTGTCGAGCCTAAAACGCAATCGCATCAACAAAAAACTCCGTCAACTCGCTGTGTCGGACAATTCATAGGTGACCCAATTGCGCACAGCGTTCGCGGGCACGCCTGAATTTGCCCGAGCCATTCTAGCGCCCCTTTGCGCATCGGAATTTCGACCTCAACTAGTACTAACCCAACCAGACCGGCCAAAGGGTAGGGGGCGAGCCTTGCAGGCAAGTCCGGTAAAGACAGTCGCGTTAAACCAACATATTCCAGTATGGCAACCTCAGAGCTTGCGCAAACCCGAGGCTATCGCGCCACTCAAAGATCTCGACCTAGATGTACTCATCGTCGCCGCGTATGGCCTTATCTTACCCGAGGCTGTGCTTACGCTGCCGCGCCTTGGCTGCGTGAATGTTCACGCGTCGCTGCTGCCGCGTTGGCGGGGGGCGGCACCGATCGAACGCGCCATTATGGCCGGCGATGACCACACCGGTGTGTGCATTATGCAAATGGACGAGGGGTTGGATACCGGGCCGATTATGTTACAGCAACGCCTGGCGATCACTCCTGACGATACCGCTCACAGCCTGGAGCGCGGGCTTGCGGATGTTGGCGCGCAACTACTGCTGCAGGCCCTGCGAAACTTGCCGGCAGAACCACAACAGCAAGCGTCTGCAGGCGCTTGTTATGCGCCGAAACTAACGGCTGCTGATCGTCGAATAGATTGGCGTCGAAGCGCCACCGAAATAGCGCTACAAGTGCGCGCGCTGAGCGATCGTATGCCGGTGCGTTGCGAGGTTAGCGGCGCCGCTATGCAGATACTCCGAGCCACTGTTGCAACGCAACAAGGGCAACCCAGCGCCCAATTGCCAGGCACGATCAGCAAATGCACAAAAGCGGGCATTGCGGTGCAATGTGGTCGCGATGAGCTGCTAATCACCCAGCTAAAGCTGAATCGCGGTAAAGGGCTAAGCATGAGCGCTGCTGATGCACTGAATGGCTATGGCGAGCTGTTGCACATTGGCGCGGCAATTGACGCAGAAACTTCGGCATGACCGGCAAATAAAACCCCATGCGTAGCGATCCCGACTCTGGTGCAGCCAGCGACGTCAAGACCCTCGCTGAAGTCTGTAAAGGACTGCTGCAGGTAGTCCGGCGCGGACGCACACTGGAATGGCTGCGCAACAACCAAGAAAAAGCACTGGCAACGCCACGGCATAGAGCGCTGTTGTATGGCGTGACTCGCCACTATTTTGCTTTGCACGGAAAGGTCTCCGCCTACCTAACAAAACCACTGCGCAGCAAAGACCAGGACCTGCACATGCTCTTGTTAGTGGGTGCTTACCAACTCCTGCATTCCGANAAGCCGGCTCACGCAAGCGTTAACGGCGCAGTGACTGCTTGTTCGGTGTTGGGTAAACCCTGGGCGCGCGGGCTGGTAAACGGTGTCCTGCGTCNGCTTNATCGGGACCTTAATGCTAATTCTCTGCCGCAAACCGTAGGCGACAACAATCCAGAGTGGTTGGTCGACAAAATTTCCCAGCAGTACCCTGAGTTTGGGTCAAATATTCTTCGCGCGATGGATCAGCGAGCGCCCATGGTACTGCGTGTTAACACCACTCAGACCAGCACCACCAGATATCGTCAACTGCTCGACCAGCAAGGTGTTACTNACCTGCCGAGTGCGATCGAAAACGCTCTAGTGCTCGACACCCCACGGAGCTCTGCGAGCCTGCCTGGCTGGCAAGCCGGGCACGTCGCCGTACAAGAGCTAGCCGCCCAATGTGCCGTGCAGGTTTTGCTGTCCACGCTTCCCGAGGACTTACACAACCCTACTGTGCTTGACGCTTGTTGCGCACCCGGCGGCAAACTGTTTCAGCTGCACGAGGGCTTGAGCGAGCGCTATTCGCAACACCGCCTGATTGGTAACGATCAGAGCGCCAGTCGCTTGGCAGATACAAAAAGGATTGGTGAGCGGCTTGGCCACAGCGAAGATCCTCGCTTGTATCTACAGTGCGGTGACGCTACCGACGGCGATACCGTCAGTGAATTCTGTTGCGACGCCATTCTGCTAGACGCGCCCTGTTCCGGCAGCGGCACTATTAGACGTAATCCAGACATACGAGTGTTGTTGCAACCGGCACAAATCAGTGCCCAACAATCTCTGCAGTTGCTTCTGCTGAACAATCTGTGGCGCGGCCTTTCACAGGGGGGTACCCTGTTGTATTCGACTTGCTCTGTGTTTGATGAAGAAAACGATCAAGTGATACAACAATTTGTCAGCGCCAACGGCGACGCTNTCGTTATCCCCCTTCAGCTTCCCTACGGCCACGCGACTCAATTTGGGTGGCAAATGCTGCCCACCGAACCACTGACCGATGGCTTCTACTACGCCACCATCCGCAAGGTCGCGCAACGATGAAGATTTTAATTTTGGGCGGTGGACAGGTCGGCGGGACCTTAGCAGAGAGTTTGGCCAAAGAGTCTTTCGACATTACCCTGGTCGATCACGACACCGCGCGACTGCGGGAATTGGGTAGTCGCTTGGACATTCAGACCATCGAGGGAGCGGCCTCTCATCCAGATGTACTGCAGCGTGCCGGCGCAGACGACGCGGACATCCTGGTTGCAGTAACGTCTAGTGATGAGGTGAATATTGTGGCTTGCCAGGTGTGCTATTCAATGTTTCGCACACCGACGAAAATCGCCCGCATTCGCTCCAGCGCCTATCTTAGTCAGAACACCTTGTTTGATAAGCATCATGTTCCNATTGATCGACTTATAAACCCTGAGCAGGTGGTGACTGATCAAATTACCGAGTTGTTATCTCACCCAGGCGCACTGGAAGTTCTGGACTTTGCCGATGGTCGAGTACAACTGGTCGCCATGCGCGCATACCTAGGCGGGCCACTCGTTGGCCAAGCGCTCCGGTTTTTAAGTGAACACATGCCGAATGTAGACACCCGGGTAGCTGCTGTTTTTCGTCGCGGCCAACCCATCATCCCTACTGGCGATACCGTGATAGAAACCGATGATGAAGTGTTTTTCATTGCTGCCAGGGAACACATCACCGCTGTGATGGGCGAACTTCGCAAGGCCGAAAAGCCCTATCGGCGGGTGCTCATTGCTGGCGGCGGCAACATCGGCGCGCGCCTCGCCGCAGACACCGAAAACGANTACGACGTTAGAATCATGGAGGTCAACGCAGAGCGCGCCCAAGACTTGGCAGATCAGCTCAATAGCGCCGTGGTAATTCAAGGCAGCGCTACCGACCGAGACTTATTGCTCGAGGAAAACATTGATCAGTGTGACGCTTTTTGTGCGGTCACTGATGATGACGAGATCAATGTGATGTCGTCCTTAATGGCCAAACGCTTGGGCGTTCGCCAAGTAGTGACCTTAATCGGCAAAACCGCCTACGTCGACTTAGTGCAGGGTGGCGAGATAGACGTGGCTATCTCACCTCAACAAGCCACCATCGGAACATTGCTCTCTTACGTAAGACGTGCCGACGTCGCCCGCGTGCATAGTCTTAGGCGCGGCGCAGCTGAGGCCATTGAAGCCATTGCTCACGGTGACCGGAACAGCTCTAAGGTTGTAGGTCGACGCATCAGTGAAATAAAACTGCCGGCGGGGACGACAATAGGCGCCATTGTTCGCGACAACCAAGTGTTAATTGCCCATGACGACGTCATCGTTGCCTCTGACGATCACGTTATCTTGTTTCTTGTGGACAAAGGGCAAGTAGGGGCGGTTGAGCGGCTGTTTCAAGTTGGTTTGACGTTCTTCTGAACGAGGCCCATGCACCTAACAGTAATACTACGCATAACAGGCACCTTGTTGACGTTGTTCAGCTTCGCGTTTCTGTTGCCAGTGGTGGTTGCACTGGGTTATGGGGAAAATACATTACCGACCTTTTTTTCTGCTTTCGCCATTACGCTGGTCAGCGGCTTGGTGTTGTGGCTACCCCTTAGAGGCAACAGAGATCTGCGCGGCGGTGACGGCTTCTTGGTGACAGCGTTATTTTATCTTGGCCTCGGCGTTTTCGGCGCAATTCCGTTCTGGTTGGCNGATGTGACAGATTTGACGTTTACCGACTCGGTTTTTGAATCGATATCCGGCCTGACCACAACTGGCGCTACCACACTCACCGGACTCGATAACTTACCTAAGTCGTTACTATTGTACCGCCAAATGCTCCAGTGGATGGGCGGCATGGGTATCATCGTCTTAGCGGTCGCGATCTTTCCCATGCTGGGCATTGGCGGTATGCAACTGTACCGAACCGAGTCTGCCGGACCCATCAAGGACAATAAACTCACGCCTCGTATTACCGAGACCGCAAAAGCACTCTGGTACATTTATATCGGACTTACTGCAGCATGCGCTTGCGCGTACTGGTTTGCAGGCATGAGTGGCTTTGACGCCATCAGTCATAGCTTCTCTACTGTCTCCATTGGCGGATTCTCAACCCATGACGCTAGCCTCGGCTTCTTCGACAATGCCGCTGTAGAAACGGTGGCCATTGTTTTTATGGTGCTATCTGGCATCAATTTCGCTTTGCATTTTTTGGTTTGGCGACGCCGCAACCCAATCCATTACTTCCGGGATATGGAGGTGCGTGCGTACCTATTANTGCTTATGTTTGTTGCTATTGTTGTGTGCACGCTATTGTTGCTGAATCCGAGCAGCAGTTCCCAACCTTGGCGCGACGGCTTGTTCCAAGCAGTGTCTATAACCACCACAACCGGTTTCACTACTGCGCAATTTGCCGCTTGGCCGTCTGTTGCACCGATAGTGTTGTTGTTTGCTGCGTTTGCCGGCGGTTGTGCCGGGTCTACGGCGGGGGGCATCAAGATAATTCGCGTTGTCATGATTTACCTACAGGGTATGCGCGAGGTTAAGCGTCTGATTCATCCCAACGGCGTATTCAGCATTAAATTGGGCCGTAACTCCGTTCCCAACCGGCTGATCGATGCGGTCTGGAGTTTTTTCAGCGTTTACGTGTTCTTTTTCTTGCTGTCCGTTTGCGCCCTGATGGCAGTGGGTCAGTTGGACTTTATTACCGCTTTCTCTGCAGTCGGCGCGTGTTTGAACAATCTTGGCCCTGGACTGGGTGATGTAGCGATAAACTACACGAGCATCACAGCCGAGGTTAAGTGGATTTTGATGTTTAACATGGTGCTCGGCCGACTCGAAATCTTCACGTTGCTAGTACTGCTAACGCCTGCCTATTGGCGCCGATAAACATTTTCGGCACCTTCTTTGAGGCGCTTGAAACGCTTATATGACCACTGATATTGCTCAGGGTCAGACTTAATAAGTTTTTCTAGGCTCGCATTCATCGCCGCCGCGTGGACTTGCGGGTTGNCGTCAGCAATTCCCGCCNCNGGTTCAACAAATTTCANATGATAGTGGATGCCATCGCCGCTCAATCTACGCACTGCGGAAGCTACCAGCACTTTGGCCTGGCTTTTTTGCAGTAACCGATGCGCCAACAGCATAGTGAACGCGTCGTGGCCGAAGAACGGCACAACGGCGCCCCCTGATTGATAATCCGGCACTTGATCAGGGAGCAATACCACGAGATGGCCTTTCCGCATGGCACGTATTATGTTCCTCAAGCCAGTGCCACTGATGGCGTGCATGGTTGCGCCGAAACGCTGTCGCATCTTGAGAATTATTGCCTCTAGGGCCGCCAAGTTTGGTCGATCGTAGAGGGCTGACACCGTNTAATCTCGGCCAAGGTACGCACCAAGCACCTCCCAACAGCCTAAATGGGGCGTTAACAGCAATACGCCTTGGTCTTGCTGCCAGGCTTCGCGCAACAANTCCGCACCGTCAACACGAGTAATTCNGCTTTGTATTTCAGCTACGCTAGAGAAGCGCAGCTGCGAGAACTCATAAATCAGCAGCANTGAATGCTGCAAACTCTGCAAACACATGCGCCGTCGCTCTTGCTCTGGCAAATCAGGAAAACACAATCCGATATTCACTGCCGTCACTCTAGCGGCNTCGGCATCCCATTTGATAAGGCCCGCCGCCACAGACTTGCTGCACGCCAGCACAAACCTGTGCGGAAACTTACTGACACACCAGATGAGACCGTTTAGCAGCCATCGCATCATTGCCGGCTGCGCCGTTTACGCTGCATTTCGTCGCAAGCGCTGTGGCGCCAACAGTCCAGCGCATGATCATTAACCATGCCAACACTCTGCATAAACGCATAACAGATGGTGGGACCAACAAAACGATAACCTTTGCGCCGCAGCTCCTTGGCCATCGCCCGCGACTCATGCGTGTCACTTGGGACCACTTGTCCAATGGCTGTTGCAGGGCGATTCGCCGGCGCGTGTCGCCAGATCAAATTCACGAAATCAGCTTCTTCTGTCACCAACCGCGCATTTTGCACCAATGCCTGAAGCTTGCCGCGATGACGGATGAGGCCAGCGTCGTTAAGCCATTCCGTTAGCTCTGAATCACCGCACTCTGCGAGCCTATGCGGATCAAAATCAAAAAAACGCGCGCGCATATGCTCACGTTTTCTCAGCACCGTTATCCAAGCCAAACCCGCCTGCATCGACTCTAGCGCCAAACGTTCGAATAACCCGGTGACATCGTTTACGGGCACACCCCACTCTTGGTCATGGTAACGCTCATATAGCTCGTCACCCCGGCACCATTGGCATCTGCTGACCTGGTAAGAATCCTCTAACACGCTGGACTCAAACTGCGCTAGATCTATCCAATCACCGGCTCAAACATCGAGATTAACAACAGATAGCGCGTTGGTTTCTATGAAGTCCCGACGTGGTTCAACTTGGTCACCCATCAAGGTGGTAAACATCTGGTCGGCACCGATTGCGTCATCCACAGTGACTTGCAACATCCGCCGGACGCTCTGGTCCATCGTCGTTTCCCACAGTTGCTCGGGGTTCATTTCGCCAAGCCCTTTGTACCGCTGTATGTCGACTCCGCGCCGCGCTTCGCTCTGCAACCAATCGAAAGCTTGGGCAAAGTATTCAACTTCAGCGCTTTTTTCACCACGCTTGATATATGCGCCTTCTTCTAACAGATTTTCTAAACGCTCCTGCATGGCCTTGATCTGCTGATATTCAAAACCTTCGATAAACTTTTTGCTGAGAACGACTGTTTTACGACTGCCTTTAAGCAACAGGCTAACGCTCGGCAAGTACACGTTGTGTTCACTGTCAAAAGCAATGTCCACTTCTGCAACTTTCGACGCGTCTTTGTCTAACACATTTTTTAAGGTTTCAGCCCAAGTCGTCATTTTAGCTTCGTCTGCCAGCGTTTCGTTGTCTAAGCTCGGCACACGCAACAGCGTATGGGTGACCTCCGGTGGATATTTGCGGCTCGAAGGCGCCAAGTCATCTAACAAGTTCTGAAAATCACTGACCAGCGACTCAAGGGCTTCGCCTTGGATTCCAGGGGCGTTTGGATTCACAAAGAGTTGGGCATCCTGCAGTGCCAGCTCAAGAAAATAAGCGTCTAATTCGGCATCGTCCTTAACATATCGTTCTTGCCGATTTTTCTTCACTTTATACAGCGGTGGCTGAGCGATGAAGACATGGCCCCGCTCCAACAACTCTGGCATTTGCCGAAAGAAGAACGTTAGCAGCAGCGTGCGAATGTGCGAGCCATCTACGTCCGCGTCGGTCATGATGACTATGCTGTGATAACGTAACTTTTCGACATCGAACTCTTGTTTGCCAATGCCGCAGCCTAGGGCCGTGACTAGATTGCCAATTTCTTGGGACGACAGCATTTTGTCGAAACGTGCACGCTCGACATTCAAGATTTTGCCTCTTAAAGGCAAAATTGCTTGAGTGCGCCGATCTCTGCCTTGCTTTGCTGACCCACCGGCAGAGTCGCCCTCCACCAAAAACAGCTCGGACAACACCGGGTCTTTCTCTTGGCAATCTGCCAACTTACCCGGCAAACCCGCAATATCTAGAGCGCCCTTGCGCCGCGTCATATCCCGGGCTTTACGCGCCGCTTCGCGAGCGCGGGCAGCATCGATCATTTTGCCCACAACGGACTTAGCGTCCTGCGGGTGCTCGTCCAAAAACTCCCCAAAATAGCGATACAACTCCTGTTCCACCGCTGTCTTGACCTCGCTGGACACCAACTTGTCTTTAGTTTGGGAGGAAAACTTAGGGTCTGGAACTTTGACTGAAATGACCGCGGTTAGCCCTTCTCGCGCGTCATCACCAGTGGTGCTGACTTGGGCTTTTTTGAGCATATTTTCCCGCTCGATGTATGTATTGAGAGTTCTCGTTAACGCCGCTCGAAAGCCAGCAAGGTGGGTGCCGCCNTCGCCTTGAGGAATATTGTTGGTGTACGTATGCACTTGTTCCTGAAAAGTGTCATTCCACTGCATGGCAATTTCTACGCCAATGCCGTCCTCACGATCCACCGAAAAGTGAAAAACGTCGTTCAACGGNGTCTTGTTTTGGTTTAGGTACTCCACAAAGGCGCTCAAGCCGCCCTCGTAGAGAAATACGTCTTCCTTGCCTGTTTTTTCATCCGTTAGATGGATGGCCACACCAGAATTCAGAAAGGCTAATTCCCGCAGCCGCTTTGCNAGAATTTCGTATTGAAAACGGATATTGTGAAAAGTCTCAGGGGACGGGCGAAAGTAACACTCCGTACCGCGCTCCGTCGTCTCGCCAACCTCTTTGAGAGGAGCTACGGGTACACCGTGATGATATTCCTGCTCGTAGACCTTATGGTCCCGCCGAACTGTAAGCTTGAAGACATCTGACAACGCGTTTACCACTGAAACTCCCACGCCATGCAGACCGCCAGACACTTTGTAAGCGTTATCGTCAAATTTACCGCCAGCATGAAGAGTGGTCATAATAACCTCTGCAGCACTGACGTTTTCTTCTGCGTGGATGTCTACAGGTATACCCCGACCATTGTCTGCGACGGTGATAGCTTCCTCTGGATGCACGGTGACGTAAACCGTGTCACAGTGCCCCGCCAATGCTTCGTCGATCGAGTTGTCCACCAATTCTTGCACCATATGGTGAAGGCCNGTGCCGTCTTCAGTATCCCCAATATACATACCAGGACGTTTGCGTACCGCATCCAACCCTTTGAGCACTTTGATGCTGTCAGAATCGTAACTATTGTCTTCGCTCATGCTCTTTCCTCGGGTCTATTCAACCATCAACTTTAGGCTAAGCAGCCTTCGTCGCATCAATAAGATTCCAACACTTTTGCCGTCCCCTGTTCCACGTGGAACACCCTAACAGAACCGTCCCCAAACCCACCAAGGCCNTCAGCCGGTACTTCAGTNGCTGTAGCNATGACCTGACAGCCAATCGCCGCTAACGCATCCAGCAGATTAGACCGATGCTTTTTGTCGAATTCAGCACCGATNTCNTCGATTAAAACCACCGACCGCTTGTGCAAGCGATCCGCNATCAATGACGCTTGGGCAAGTGCCGCTGCGCTCGCTATCGCCTTGCCTTGACCTCGCGATGCGGTCTCGCTGGCTGAGGCTGTTGCTAGACGAATAACCAAATCAGCCCGATGCGGCCCTATTTGCGTTCCGCCTAATTTTACCTCGCGTTGCAATGCTTCGGTCATTTTTTTNCGNGTTTCTGCAAGGCTTATCTCGTACCCGCCGCGAGCATACTCCCATTCACATTGGATCTCAGAGTCAAGGCGACGCAGNACCGCCGTAAAAAAACCATAGAGGTCGTTAAGATAGTGTTCTCTCGATTCACCAATTTCGTGNCCGGTTTCCGTGATAAGNGTCAACCACGGATCATCTCTGTGTTCTGACGGGTGGCTTTGTCGAAGCCAAGTATTCCNCTGTCGAAGCAGCTTGCGATAGCGCCGGGCAGATTGAACGTACTCTTGTTTCACGTGGAACAAGCCCCAATCGACAAACTCTCTTCGCACAGCAGGGCCACCAAAAACNAATTCGGCAACGCTGGGCAGCAGCAGTTGTATTGGTAGCAGCGCCGCTAACTCCGCTGCGCTTCTCGCTTCTTCGCCGTCCAGCCTCAATTTTCGCGCACCAGATGCAGTTTTCTCGATCGCCAGCCTTCGACTCGAGCCATCTTTGCAGGCAACTACAGCCCTGGCCCGCAACAACGACTGGCCCCTTTGAATGAGATTTGTAGCGCGCGATGAGCGGAAAGATTTCCCGCGCGCCAGCAAATGGATCGCCTCTAGCAGCGTGGTTTTCCCAGCGCCATTGGGTCCAGTGATCAGGTTAACGCCAGCGGAAAACTCTAGCCTTACTGCGGCCAAATTCCTGAATTGCTCTACCTCTAATGCGTTAAGCAACGGCAGTCAACACACGGTGCGCGGCTAGAGCCTCATGGGCATAACGACATAGAGTGCGTCGTCGGAGTTCCCAGCTTCTAATAGCGCTGAGCTGTTCGCATCTGATAAAGACAGCTTAACTTGTTCCGAATCCATGACACCAAGCACATCTAGCAGGTAACTGACATTGAAACCAATCTCGAGATCGCTACCATTGAACTCCACTGGTACCGTTTCCTCAGCTTCCTCTTGCTCTGGGTTGTTTGCTTGAATGGTCAATTGCTCTGCCGTAATTGTCAGCCTAACCCCACGATATTTCTCGTTCGACAATATCGACGCTCGCTGAAACCCCTGACGTAGCGTATCCCTATCCCCTAACAACGTCCGCGATGCGTCCTTGGGCACTACCTTGTCGTAATCTGGAAATTGGCCGTCAACCAGTTTCGTAGTAAGCGTGTATGCGCCTTTCGTTACGCGTAGATGATTCGAACCCAACTGAATCCGAATTGTATCGTCTTCTTCATCTAACAACCGGCTCAGCTCGAGCACCGCCTTTCTAGGAACGATTGCTTGACGCCGCTCAGTAATCGGCGACTCCAAGGTGCACTGCTTAGTACACATCGCCAACCGGTGTCCGTCCGTAGCCACGGTGCGCAAGTAATCCTCCGCCACTTCGAACAACATACCATTGAGGAAGTAGCGAACATCTTGTTGCGCCATCGCAAAACCTACCTCATCTAGCAGCGCTCGCAAATCAGCTTGTGCTACGCTTACGACGACGTCGGCAGCGCCTCCCTCTATTTTTGGAAAATCTGCGGCCGGCAGAGTGGCTAGCGCGAATCGGCTTCTACCGCTGCGAACTGTGGCCCGGTCCGCCTCTACACTTACAGATACGTCGGACCCATCCGGNAGAGCACGCCAAATATCTGCCAACTTTCGCGCGGGAATAGTGACCTCACCCGGCTGTTCTACCGNTACATCAGTGTGAGCGACCATCTCTACTTCCAGGTCCGTGCCTATCAGCGCAACGCCTGTCTCATTCGCCTTGACGAGTAGATTTGCGAGTACCGGTAACGTTTGTCGGCGCTCCACCACCCCTGTGGCTAACTGAAGCGCCTTTAACAAACGATCTCGGGCAATTGTGAATTTCATAGCTGCCTCTAGCCTGCGAGTAATCGCGTCAAGTTCTTATAGTCTTCTGCCACATCTGCAGTGGTGGCCCTGAGTTCTTCGATTTTGCGACATGCATGTAAAACCGTAGTATGGTCCCGGCCACCAAAGGCATCGCCTACCTCCGGCAATGAATGGTTAGTTAACTCTTTTGCTAGCGCCATAGCTATTTGCCGAGGCCGCGCAATAGAGCGATTGCGACGCTTTGACAGCATATCTGCCATTTTAATATTAAAGTACTCTGCCACCGTGCGTTGAATATTATCAATGGAGATCTGCCGATCCTGAATCGCGAACAAATCTCTTAAGGCGCGCTTAACTTGATCAACGGAAATTCGACTGCCTGTGAAACGTGCATTCGCAATAACTCGGCGCAGTGCACCCTCTAGCTCGCGAACGTTGGAGCGAATTCGTTCGGCAATAAAGAACGCGACACCTTGATCTAGCTCAATTTGTTCTGCCTCGGCTTTTTTCATCAAAATAGCTACCCGAGTTTCTAAGTCCGGGGCCTCTACTTCAACCGTCAAGCCGTACACAAAACGTGACTGCAAGCGTTCCTCCAAGCCATCTATCTCTCGAGGGTATTTATCACTTGTCAGTATCATTTGATGGCCACGTTCTAACAGCGCATTAAACACATGGAAGAACTCTTCTTGTGACCGTAGCTTTTTCGCAAAAAACTGAATGTCGTCAATAAGCAACGCGTCTACCGACCTGTAGAACTTCATGAAGTCTTGCATGGTGCCTTTCTGCAGGGCCTTTACCATATCCTGCACAAAGCGCTGCGAGTGCAAATACAGCACTTTGGCACTGGGCTTCTGTTTCAGCAGCTCATTGCCTACCGCTTGCATCAGGTGGGTTTTGCCTAAGCCAACACCTCCGTACAACAACAACGGGTTGTAGGTCTTGCCGGCATTGTCAGCCACCTGCGTCGCAGCAGCACGTGCAAGCTCATTAGATTTACCCTCTACGAACGTCTCAAAAGTGAACTCTCTGTTCAGATTATGAGACTGTTTTTCGTGCCGAGCTGTATTCTTCTTCGCTGACTTAGCGGCCTTTCCTGACGCTTTGCCGTTATCAACTGTTTCGGCATTTGAGTCGACTATTTCCCCTACAGACAATTCTATGGGTGCTGCATCGTCAACACTGCCCAAGAAATCCGCGATACGATCCAAATAGGCTTGTCGGACATGTTCTTCCACGTAAACATTAGGCGCTCGCAACGTTAGCTGTCCTGCCTCAAAGTTAGCCTGCAACGGTCTAATGTAGGTCTCAAACTGTTGTTGCCCGAGTTCTACTTCTAATTGCGCTAAACATTGTTGCCAAATCTTTGATCTCACCTGGAAAGTCGCCCCTTACTACCTTAGTCCGTGTATGTTCTTACTGTTGAGTTTTGATATTTCGTTTTGCTACTGATGCAGTGGTTATTTTTTTGTGCGTCACAGCTTATTCGTCGGTGTCATTAAGAGCTTCCGGTTTAAGCTGTTTAATTTTCTGACCGTCTTTCTGCCTGTTCTTTTGTCTATCTGCTTGTTTTTCTGTCTGTTCGTTTTTCTGACTATTCGTTTTTCTGTCCGCTTTTCAATTAACAGGCCTTTATGTTTATCGGCCTGTGAACTGTACTTGTGGCGGTCGGGTGGTTACACGATGCCACTAAGACCACCAACGATCCCGATATCTTTCGTTTTATCTGCAATCTAAACTTTCGGCTGGTCAACCTGCTGTTGCTGCGAATGCAGCAACGCATTTTCTCACAAATCCTCTCCAAAGCTTCCCTCAACTCTTGCTTCGCATTCTATTCCCTTGGTCAAACCAAGATCTATGATTCATACAATTTTTTCTTAAAATTATTACCTATTGCTTCTTTTTCAGATGCTTAGCGCTCATCAATAACCTTTTTGTGCTTAGCCGTTGAGTNAACAATTGTGCGCAAATACGATGACAACCTGTGGATAACTTTTGACAACTATTTTGTTCACTACAAACACCAAACTTACCAGCGGCTTTTCCACAGATAGTGAATCGCCCAAGGGCGTTCTCCTACATCGACTGAAGCGTGTTACTCACAGCCTTGTCAGCTACAAGTAACAAACAACAATTAAACTCTATATAAAGTCATTTGATTGACAGGTTCGAGGGCAGTTCATAGAATCGCGCCCCCTTTTACCCATAAGACCTTTCGTTAACGGCTTTCCGTGATACTTGTAAGGTCCAAACAAGCCGACGCTAACGATGAAAAGAACATTCCAACCCAGCAATCTGAAGCGTAAACGCACCCATGGCTTCCGCGCCCGCATGGCTACAAAAGCTGGTCGGCANGTGTTGAACGCTCGCCGCGCAAAGGGTCGTAAACGACTAACGGTCTGAATCTCAAATGAGCCAGGGTTTTCCTAAACAAGCCCGGCTTCTTAATGCCGCTGAGTACGCTCAGGTGCTGCAGCGTGGCCAAAGAAAAGTTAAATCAGGCGCGTTAGGTATAAAGACGTCGCCAAATCGCTTAAACAGACCCCGACTCGGTCTGGTTGTGCCAAAAAGAGGCACNCCAAAGGCGCATGATCGCAACAGAATCAAGCGCGTNATTAGAGAAGAATTTCGCTTAGCTCAACCAAAACTGCCATCCATTGANATGGTGGTACAAGTGTTTGGGGAAGTTTCCAAACAACAATTGTCTGCAGCGNTAGCAAGGGAATTCGATAATATAGCAGNCAAAACTCGCNCTGGTGCGCTGCGATGAAACTGCTCAAAACCATAGTCGTTGGTGTATTGGTCGGANTTATCCGCGCCTACCAGCTCCTCGTTAGCCCATTTACTCCAGCTTGCTGCAAATACCATCCAACATGTTCAAGTTTCGCCATAGAAGCAATTCAAATGCACGGACCTTGGCGAGGTCTGTTACTAGCGATCTGGCGGCTATTACGCTGCAACCCATGGAGCCACGGCGGGCCAGATCCTGTACCAACTCCGTACAAAGAAGACATAGAGGTAGAAAATGTTGCCCGCTGAGATTCAACGTGTTGTGTTACTCATTGGTCTTGCCGCGACGGGCTATTTGCTGATTTTGGCCTGGAACGATGATATGCAAGCGGCGCGCACCACGAACTACTACAGCGCAGAACCAGTGGTGGCAGGAAAAGAAACCGTCGCTGATATATCGGCAGAATTGCCACCAGCGATTGAGACTGTGACCGATGACGACATTCCAGCGATGCCGTTGCCAAGTAACCTCGCGCCGTCGTCGGCACCCGAAGTGCAGTCATTCGCGACCGATCGATTGGTCACAGTCACAACGCCTTCGGTAAAAATGTGGATCGATAAATTGGGTGGCGACGTGGTAAGGGTACTGTTGCCGAAGTTCCCGATAGAACTCGATGATCCGGACGTCCCTTTTGCCCTGTTGGATCAAAATCAACAGCGAGTCTACGTCGCACAAAGCGGCCTAATCGGGGCAGATGGCACAGACAGTAGCGGTCAAAGACCAATGTTCAGTACGCCTCAATCAGCCTTCGTCCTCGAGCAGGGCGAGCTAGAAGTGGTACTTAGTGCAATGGTTGATGGTAATCCGGTCGAAAAGATCTTCCGTTTTCGCGCAGACGACTACCTCATCGACGTTGAGTATAGGGTTACAAATAATAAAACCAGCCCCTTCGTCGCTGGAATGTTCAGTCAAATTAAACGCGACCGATTACCNCCAACGCTGGATGAATCTTTCTCGTTGGCGCCGCAACCCTTTTATGGNGGTGCCACCACGACGCTGGAAAATCGCTATGAGAAATTAGAATTTGACGATATAGACGAGCAGCCTTTCGGCATTACTCAACAAGGGGGTTGGATCGCTTTTTTGCAGCATTATTTCTTGTCTGCTTGGGTGCCGCCGGCAAACGAGCAAAACAGGTTNGAAGCGAGNCGCAGCAGAGACGGTAATTATCTTTTTAGAACCATCGGTCAGGCGCAACAAATAGCTCCNGGTGCACGAGGAGTCTGGCAGGCCGGCTTTTATGCAGGTCCTAAGGATCAAATCCGCCTAGAACAAATTTCGCCGTATCTGAACATGACCGTAGATTACGGTTTCCTATGGTGGATTGCGGAACCGCTATTCCAGTTCCTTAACTACTTCCATTCGGTGACTGGTAACTGGGGCNTTGCCATTATTTTGCTGACGTTGTTAGTCAAAGGAGCGCTGTATTGGGTGTCTGCGAAGGGGTACCGATCAATGGCGAACATGCGTCGGGTGGCCCCCGCGATGAAGCGGATTCAAGAACGCTACGCAAACGANAGAGAAAAACTATCTCGAGAAATGATGGCGTTATATAAAAAAGAAGGCGCTAACCCGTTGGGCAGCTGTTTACCCATGTTGTTGCCCATGCCCATTTTCTTAGCGTTGTATTGGGTGTTATTGGAGTCGGTGGAGCTTCGTCAGGCNCCGTTTTTGTTGTGGATTAATGATCTTTCGGCAATGGATCCTTACTTCATCCTGCCGTTACTGATGGGNGCAAGCACATACCTNATGCAGGCCTTGAATCCTCAGGTTGGGGATCCAATGCAAATCAAAATCATGAAAATGATGCCGATAATGTTTACCGTTTTGTTCNTATTCTTCCCCGCGGGTTTAGTGCTCTACTGGTTGGTGAACAATTTGCTGTCGATCGCCCAACAGACATTCGTTTATAGACAGGTAGAAAAAGAACAAGCAAGTAAGTAAGTAGCCGAACGAAAAGATCAATGGACAAAGGATNAACAGGCAATATCCCGCACCATAATGGTTACTNCNGACGAAGATTTAATTTGTGCCATTGCCACGCCACCTGGGCAGGGCGGTATAGGGGTTGTGCGTCTNTCAGGCCGTGGAGCAAAAGAACTGTCAGAGCGCCTATGTGGCAAGCCGTTGCAGCCGCGACGAGCCGTTTATTGTGAATTCAGGCATGCCGAGGAGCCGCTCGACGATGGTCTAGCCNTNTGGTTCCCGGCACCTAATTCGTTCACTGGGGAAGAAGTTGTAGAGCTACAAGGTCACGGCGGCCCGGTAGTACAGCAACGCTTGCTNACAGCGCTGTGTAACGGCGGTGCTCGACTAGCGCGGCCGGGAGAATTCAGTGAGCGCGCCTTTCATAACGGAAAACTCGATTTAGCCCAAGCCGAGGGTATAGCTGACTTGATTGCTAGCACTTCGGTGGCTGCTGCGCGAGCCGCCATGAACACGTTGCAAGGGACGTTTTCAAACAGAGTCAACGACCTANCCGAGGCGCTAGTTAATTTGCGCGTGCAAATTGAAGCCGCAATTGATTTTCCGGACGAAGACATCGAAATCCTCGAGCAAGCCGGAGTGGCAGGCAAATTACANGAATTGGNTGATTTGCTAGAGCGATCGATCAGCAGCGCGGATCAGGGGCGCTTGCTCAACAGCGGTATACAAGTGGCGCTAATGGGCGCGCCAAATGTCGGCAAATCCAGTTTACTCAACGCGTTGGTTGGCGAAGACGCGGCCATTGTTACGGACATTCCCGGCACGACTAGGGACTTGTTGAAAATAGATTTGTTAATTGATGGGCTACCTATTCGGCTAGTGGATACAGCAGGAATTCGCAGCAGCCAGGACCAAGTCGAACAGCAAGGAGTCGCCCGTGCTAAGGCACAAATCACAGCGGTAGATTTGGTATTGCTAGTCGTTCCGGCGCCCGAATTCGATGGGTCAAGTGTGCACAGCCAAATAGCCGAGCTTCAAGCTTTCGCGCTTGAGCAAGGTGGGCCGTCACCGAAGATTCTTGTAGTGGTCAACAAAGTGGATCTAACACCGGCGCCGCTGGACCAACGGTTTGCCAACGTCGCGGTCTCAGCATTGACCGGACAGGGACTTGATACTCTCCGCAAGTCATTGCATCAACAAGTCGGTTTTGGTCACGATAATGTTGAATTCACGGCACGTGCTCGGCACGTGGAAGCGCTGCAAGCCGCTGCCCNGCAGNTTCAAAATGCTCAGTTGGGTTTAGATCAAGGTCTTGCAGTGGAATTGGTTGCTGAAGAGTTAACCCATGCGCAGTATCACCTGGGCAGCATCACCGGCGAGTTAACAGCCGATGATTTGTTGGGTAAGATTTTTTCTGAGTTTTGCATAGGTAAATAGACACCTTCCAAAACAAGGAACAGACTCTATACTGTCGCGCCCGCGACAGGCTTGGGCATAAAGACATGCGTTATCCCGAACAATTTGATGTGCTGGTGATTGGCGGCGGTCATGCAGGAACAGAGGCCGCTGCCGCGGCGGCGCGTATGGGCGCACGCACCCTCTTGCTGACGCAAAATATCGAGACCATCGGTCAAATGTCATGTAACCCCGCCATTGGTGGTATCGGCAAAAGCCATTTAGTGGCAGAAATCGATGCCTTGGACGGCGTTATGGCGCGTGCGACCGACCAAGCAGGCATACATTTTCGAGTATTAAATTCTAGTAAAGGCCCAGCCGTGAGAGCTGTTCGAGCCCAAGCGGATCGAGCGTTATACAAGGACGCTGTGCGCAATATTCTTGAGCATCAGGAAAATCTCAGTATTTTTCAGCAGTCGGTGATTGATTTATTGGTCGAAGGGGACCGCGTCATTGGGTGCAAGACGCAAATGGATCTGGATTTCTACGCCGCGACGGTGGTGTTGACCACCGGCACCTTTCTCGACGGAAAAATCCATATTGGTCAAGATCAACACCCTGGCGGTCGCGCCGGCGATGCGCCATCCAGTGCGTTAGCGAAACGGTTGCGCGCGTTACCATTTCGGGTTGGCCGGCTCAAGACGGGCACACCACCACGCATCGATGGTCGCTCGGTAGATTTTTCAAAGCTCGAGCAACAACCAGGAGATGATCCTAGGCCGGTGATGTCGGCCATGGGAACACGACAGCAACATCCGGCACAAACGGTTTGCCACATTACTTACACCAACGAAACAACGCACCAAATTATTCGCGATAACTTGCAGCGTTCTGCGATGTACAGTGGCGCTATTGAGGGCGTGGGTCCGCGGTACTGTCCAAGCATTGAAGACAAAGTGGTGCGCTTCGCCGAGAAGACGCAACACCAGATTTTTATTGAGCCAGAGGGTCTAAGCACCACCGAACTCTACCCTAACGGCATATCAACGAGCTTGCCCTTCGACGTCCAAATGGCCTTCGTCAGATCGATGGCCGGTTTTGCCAACGCCCACGTTTCGCGACCAGGGTACGCCATTGAATACGACTACTTTGACCCCCGAGACTTAAGCTATTCATTACAGACCAAAGCGTTGCAAGGATTGTTTTTTGCGGGCCAGATTAACGGCACTACTGGTTACGAGGAGGCCGCTGCACAGGGGTTGTTAGCGGGGATAAACGCGGCCCGCAAAGTGCAAGGTCTGGACTTTTGGGAGCCGCGTCGAGACGAGGCATATATCGGTGTAATGGTCGATGATTTAATTAATCTAGGTACCACGGAACCGTATCGAATGTTCACCAGTCGCGCCGAATTTCGGCTTCGGTTGCGACAGGACAACGCCGATCAACGCCTGACCCCGACCGGCATAGAAATGGGTGTGGTAGCAGCGCCACGACAGCGCTTTTATGAACAGAAAATGCGCAGTATTGCGACACTGAAGAAAGACTTTGCGGGTAACTGCATCATGCCCGGCAGCGACCTAGACCATAAATTGCAGTTGGGCTTACGCAAAGAAACCACACTACTGGATGCGCTGCGCCGACCAGAGGTGTGCGCTGCCACAGTTGCCAGCGCGCTGAACCTAGACACGGAAGATGAGCGCTCGATGACAGTGTTGAGCCAACTCGAGACGGAAACCAAGTATGCAGGCTATATCAAGCGGCAAGACGATGAGATTGCGAAAATCCGTCGTCACGAGTCCATGCAAATCCCGCCGCAACTCGACTATGCGAGCATCGATGGCTTGTCTAATGAATTACGGCAAAAGCTCCATCAACAACGACCCGATTCGTTGGCAAGAGCGGCACGCATCCCTGGCATGACGCCTGCGGCGTTGTCGATTTTGCTGATTCATGCAAAAAAAGCGGCCTCGTTCTGAACACCCAGGCCGACCAATTGCGCACAGGTGCAAGAACGCTGGGAGTTTGCGTCACCGACAGTCAGCTGCAGCAGTTGCTGGAGTACGTAGCCCTAGTTGAAAAGTGGAACCGCAGCATCAATTTGGTGTCACGCCAAGATGTGGGGCGACTGGCCTCGCGGCACGTGTTGGACAGTTTGAGTGTCAATGCACTCCTTGTCGGCACTTCGGTGCTAGATATAGGCACTGGTGCTGGTTTCCCTGGGGTGCCACTGGCAATTGTCAACACTGGCCGCAGGTTCTTACTGTGCGATCGGATGACAAAGCGAATACGGTTTTTACGTGTGGTCAAGAGCGAACTACAACTTACCAATGTCGAATTGCTCGAACAGGACTTTGCTCTGCCAACTAATTCGACGACCGAAATAGATACAATTTTGGCGAGGGCAGTAGCACCGTCCGCCAGTCTATGGCCGTCGCTAGAACCAAAACTAGCAGCGGGTGGCCGGATTTTGGTGCTGAGCAGCACCCAAGCGCCAACACAGACTTCCCAGGCGCCGGTCGATAACACCGAAACGCCATACCGCCTTCGCGCACACAGCGTTGCTATTCCGGGGCTGGCGCAACCGCACTGGGTGGAAATCTTGGAAAGACATTGACCAGAATTATTGCGGTAGCGAACCAGAAGGGTGGTGTTGGTAAAACAACAACTACAGTGAACCTTGCTGCTGCTCTGGCGGCGCTGGACCAGCGTGTGTTGTTGGTAGATCTAGATCCACAGGGCAATGCGACGATGGGCTCTGGGGTGGATAAAACCAAATTATCCAACTCCAGTTATCATTGGCTCATGCGCGAAGCAACATTCGTTGAAACAGTGTTGAGATCGCCGGCGCAGTTTGACGTGATGCCGTCAAATATCGACCTCACTGCTGCGGAGGTGGCGTTGCTGCAGAATCAGCAACGTGAGTATGTGATTCGGGGCCTATTAAATTCGGACGCGATTGAGTATGACTATGTGCTGATCGACTGTCCTCCATCGCTCAACATATTGACGGTCAACGGTTTGGTCGCGGCCACGAGCGTGTTGATACCGATGCAGTGTGAGTATTACGCCCTGGAAGGACTGAGCGCATTACTCGATACAGTAGATGGGATTCGGGAGCAAGCCAACCCGGACCTAAAGATCGAGGGTTTATTGCGCACGATGTATGACCCACGCAATGGCCTTACTCGAGATGTATCGCGGCAACTCATACATTACTTTGGCGATCAGGTATTTCGCACCGTAGTACCGCGTAATGTTCGGTTAGCTGAAGCGCCGAGCCACGGATTACCGATTTTGCTTTACGATAAAGCCTCGCGTGGATCTTTGGCCTATCAAGCACTAGCGGCAGAGGTACGCAAGCGCAACTCCGAAGAGTCGCAGCAAGCCAAATAACAACATATGACTAGAAAAAAATTAGGAAAAGGGTTGGACGCGCTGCTCTCTCGCGGTAGCCCCAGCGATGTGGCGCCTGTAGGAACATCGGCGCCTGCGAAGCAACCGGAACAACCCACGACAACAGCAGAGGGCGCATTAGCGGTCTCGATAAACGATGTTAAGCCAAGTCCGTTCCAGCCGCGCAGGACCTTTGATCCAAGCGCTTTAGCAGAATTATCCGCATCCATAGCGCGCCACGGGGTGCTGCAACCGATAGTTGTTCGTGGATTGCCGCAAGGCGGTTACGAGTTGATAGCCGGAGAACGCCGCTGGCGGGCCGCGCAACAGGCCGGCTTGCAGTCGATTCCAGCGGTGCGGCGTGATGTCTCAGACAAAGAAGCCTCGGCATTTGCGCTTATTGAAAATATTCAACGAGAAAACCTAAATGTGGTTGAAGAAGCGCTCGGCTTATCGCGACTGCGGGCAGAGTTTGGCTTGACACAACAAGAGTTGGCTCAGGTGGTCGGCAAATCCCGGGCAGCGGTGGCCAATAGCCTGCGTTTGCTGAACTTGGGAAATACGACGCGNGATTTGTTAATGACTGGGAAATTGGACATGGGCCATGCNCGTGCTTTGTTAGGGTTAACTGGTACACAACAAGATCGAGTAGCCCAAGAAGTTGTGGCGAANCTCTTATCAGTGCGGCAAACAGAAGCGCTGGTGCGTAAGTTAGTCAATCAGGACGCGAGCACCAGTAACAAGCCGCAGATTAAAGATGCAGATACGGCGCTGCTAGAAAGGCGGCTCACCGATCATTTGGGGGCCAAGGTGAACATTGCTCAACACCAGGGAGGGCGCGGCGAAATGATCATAAGGTACAGTAACCTAGATGAGTTGGATGGACTTATTCAGCGCCTAAGGCTACCCGAGTAGGGTTCTGTTGGCGGTGGCAGAGCAACACCGCCGAATATGCTTGTGGCAATTAAAAGACAATTAGGTTGTGGGTGTAAAAGCGTTGAACGTTAAACGGCCTATCTTTATAATCCGCGCCGCCTCAATGACGCGCTTGCGCCAAAATGGCGCATTAGCTTCAGTGTTGCAGACGCAGGCCGTAATGGGTTTGTGTTGTTGTGCCGGGTTTTTGTTGTTGCAGCCGTCGATTAGCGGCGGCGCTTTGGCTGGTTTTGCCAGCGTCTTTGTGCCCAGCAGCGTGATGGCATGGCAACAATCGAAAACGACTCAAGCGCCGCGGCTGCTCGCCCAAGGCGTGGTGAAAATGCTAACGACTGCAGCAATTATGGCGATCAGTTTTGGGGCATGGGCAGTAAACCCGTTGAGTTTTTTCGTCACGTTCGTGGTTACGCAACTGAGCTATTTGGTCGCATTNAGGTCGTCGGGTAAGACACCGCANGCAGAACAACAGCCGAATAAAAGTTAACCAGNAAAAGCTAAACAAAACGTAAATAGGAAAACAAAGCCTATGGCCGGCGAAACAAAAACTACGGCTGAATATATCGAACACCATTTGACCAATCTGACCTATGGTATGAANCCAGATACCGGCGTGTGGGGATTTGCTCANAGCGCAGAAGAAGCGGCCGCCATGGGNTTTTGGTCGATAAATGTNGACTCTATGGCNTGGTCGATTGGTTTAGGTCTTGTTTTCTTGCTGTTATTTCGCAAAGCGGCGGCGGCGGCATCTGCNGGCGTACCAGGCGGCTTTCAAAACACTGTTGAAATGATCGTCGAACTGCTCGAAGACCAGGTGTTGAGCGTGTTCAATCACAAAAACGCATTGATCGCGCCGCTCGCGTTAACCATTTTNGTTTGGGTGTTCCTAATGAACCTCATGGACCTATTGCCGGTGGACTGGTTACCTGAGTTGGCAGTGCTTGCGGGTGTGTCGCATATGAAGATTGTGCCATCCACTGACCCCAACATAACCATGGCACTGGCGCTNTCAGTATTCGCTTTGGTTATTTATTACAGCATCAAATGCAAAGGCGCGGGCGGGTTCCTTGCGGAGTTGTCGTTGCATCCGTTCCCAGTGAAGAAAGGTGTAATGGCGATCTTCATTGTACCAATAAACTTTTTGTTGGAAGCCGTAACCCTAATCGCNAANCCGTTGTCCTTGGGGCTGCGTCTCTTTGGCAACATGTACGCTGGTGAGATGATTTTTATCCTGATCGCTCTGATGTTCGGCGGTGGCTTGCTGTGGGCCNTGATGGGCGGTGNNTTGCAATGGGCGTGNGCGGTGTTCCACGTGTTAATCATNTCGCTACAAGCATTTATTTTCGCCGTGTTAACAGTGGTCTACTTGGCGCAGGCCCACGACGCGGGCGAACACTAAATTCAGCTACGACGCGACAATAGTCGCAANATAAACCTCGAAACTAGGAGCAATAATGGAACAGGCAGGACTTTTATATATCGCGGGCGCATTGATGATGGGCCTAGGCGCGGTTGGAGCCGCCATTGGAGTGGGTGTTTTGGGCGGCAAATTCCTCGAAGGTGTCGCTCGTCAGCCTGAACTTTTGCCCATGCTGCGCACCCAGTTGTTCATCGTTTTGGGCCTTGTAGATGCNGTTCCCATGATCGGTGTCGGTATTGGCCTTTATGTGATCTTCGCGGTGGCATAGCAGCCCGGTAGTCAATCGATTATTGGCTTGGTAGAGACNNCANATCGTCAATACCAACGCACCCAAAGAAGGTTAGAGAAACCAGGGCTNTAGTCACAGTAANAGCCCAAGGAAAAGAGACAGGCGATGAACTTAAACGCAACGCTAATCGGTCAGAGCATTACTTTTATCGTGTTTGTAATGTTCTGCATGAAGTATATCTGGCCGCCAATCAAGCAGGCTATGCGCGAGCGTCAAGAAGCCATAGCTGCAGGGCTGCGAGCGTCTGAAGAGGCGGACGAGAAGTTGGCCCAAGCGGCAAATAACGCTGAGCAAGAAATTGCTGCGGCGAAAGCGGAAGCCGCATCGATCATTGAGCAGGCGCGTGCGCGAGCGAACCAAATGGTTGAAGAAGCNAAGGNAGATGCGCGATCTGAAGGAGAGCGGTTGGTCGAGGCTGCAAAAGCGGAAATAGAGCAAGAGGTCAATCGCGCCAANGAAGGGCTGCGAACTCAGGTCTCGGCGCTCGTTATTGAAGGCGCGGAACAGGTGCTCAAAGACAGCATAGACGCGGACAAACACGAGCAGATGCTGCAACAGTTAGCGGCTGAGTTGTAAGCATGGCGGAACTAGCCACTATTGCTCGACCTTATGCAAACGCGGTATTCGATCTTGCGAGAGCGAACGACGCTTTAGATGAGTGGTCTCGTATGCTCGGCGTCTTAGCCGCTACCAGCCAAGACGAAACCGTAGCCGTTATGTTGGTCAGTCCTGATCTGGCGCCTGCAGCTAAGGCTGCAAAGCTCGGGGAATTATGTGCCGGCGAAGTGGACGACCAAGCCAAAAAGTTTTTGTTGGCACTCGCCGACCACGATCGTTTGACGTTACTNGGCGAGGTGGTTGAGCAGTATGAGGCTCGTCGTGCGGAAGCNCTGCGCAGCTTGGACGTGAAGATTACGGCAGCCTACGAACTTAGTGCAGCGCAAACAGACGCNCTGGTTACGGCGTTGGGTAAGAAATTTGACAAAGAAATTGCGCTCGAATCCAGCGTCGATGCGTCATTAATGGGCGGCGCCATTATTCGCGCGGGCGACGTGGTTATTGACGGCTCAGTGCGCGGGCGGCTGACAAAGCTCGTCGACGCCTTAGTACAGATCTAGCAGTGTCCACTACGACGCCGCAGTGCTGGTAACAGAAGAAACAGGTTTTAACAGGAACTGAACATGCAACAACTTAACCCCTCAGAAATCAGCGACATTATTAAAGGTCGTATTCAGGGTCTTGATGTCACCGCAGAGGCGCAGAACGAAGGCACAATCGTTGGCGTGTCCGACGGTATTGTGCGTATTCATGGTCTCGCTGATGCCCAGTACGGGGAAATGATCGAATTCGACGGCGGGCTGTACGGTATGGCCTTGAATCTAGAGCGCGATTCGGTAGGCGTGGTTGTGCTTGGTGAATACGATAGCCTCACAGAGGGCATGACGGCTCGGTGCACTGGGCGAATCCTCGAAGTGCCAGTGGGTCCGGAGTTGTTGGGTCGAGTGGTCGACTCGCTCGGGAACCCAATTGATGGCAAAGGTCCAATTAATGCGGCTGCGACCTCACCGATCGAAAAGGTAGCGCCGGGAGTGATTGCGCGCCAGTCAGTGGATCAACCGGTACAGATTGGTTTTAAGTGTATTGACGCCATGGTGCCGATTGGCNGAGGCCAGCGAGAATTGATTATTGGCGACCGCCAAATCGGTAAAACTGCCATCGCGATCGACGCGATCATTAACCAAAAAGGCAGTGGNATTAAGTGCGTGTATGTGGCGATAGGCCAAAAGATGTCGACNATTTCAAACATTGTGCGTTCGCTTGAGGAGCACGGTGCTCTGGAATACACCACAGTTGTTGCCGCTGGCGCTTCGGACCCNGCTTCTATGCAGTTTATCTCTGCATATTCGGGCTGTGCCATGGGTGAGTACTTCCGTGANACCGGCGAAGATGCNCTCGTCATCTATGATGATCTGACGAAACAAGCTTGGGCGTATCGACAGATTTCACTGTTATTGCGTCGTCCACCAGGGCGCGAAGCATATCCGGGGGATGTGTTCTATTTGCACTCGCGNCTGCTGGAGAGAGCGGCGCGTGTCAATGCGGATTACGTAGAGCAGCAAACCAATGGCGCGGTTAAGGGTAAGACCGGATCGCTAACAGCGCTCCCAATCATCGAAACTCAAGCGGGGGATGTCTCTGCGTTCGTACCGACCAATGTTATTTCCATCACAGACGGACAGATCTTCCTAGAAACCGACAATTTNAACTCCGGCCTGCGGCCAGCTATGAGCCCGGGGATTTCGGTGTCACGTGTTGGTGGCTCAGCACAGACNCCGTTCATGAAGAAGATCTCTGGCGGCATCAAAATGGCGTTAGCCCAGTATCGAGAACTGGCGGCGTTCTCCCAGTTCGCATCTGACCTAGACGACGCAACTCGCCGGCAGCTAGAGCACGGAGCTCGGGTCACCGAACTAATGAAACAGAAACAGTATGCACCGATGTCCGTCGCCGAAATGGGCACGGTGCTGTTTGCGGCTAACGAAGGTTATTTAACTGATGTAGAGGTCGACAAAGTATTGGACTTCGAGGCAGCGTTGCTTGGATTCATGAAGGCTGAATATACGGACTTCTTTGCCACCATTAACGAAACCGGCGCTTATAACGATGATGTTGTTAATACATTGCGCGAGGCCATCGAGAAGTTCAAAGCAACACAAACCTACTAATTGACGGGCGTTGTACGACGAGCAAATTGTTAGGGTGCGGTAACAAGCAAAAGAGAAGACAGCATGGCGGTTGGTAAGGAAATAAAGAAAAAGATCGGTAGCGTGCAAAATACGCAGAAGATCACGAGCGCCATGCAGATGGTTGCAGCGAGCAAAATGCGCCGTACCCAGGAACGNATGCAGCAAGGNAAGCCTTACAGCGAGCGTATACGCGGGGTAATCAGTCATTTGGCCAACTCCAATCCGGAATACAAACACACCTACATGCAAGAGCGTGAGATCAATAATGTTGGCTACATTGTGGTCGCAACCGATCGTGGTCTATGTGGCGGCTTGAACGTAAATCTGTTTCGCAAGGTCGTTAAGGAGCTGGGCGACTGGGACGGTAAAGGAAAGAATGTGGAACTCGGCTTGATAGGTAACAAAGCCGGACCTTTTTTTCGCTCCGTTGGCGGCAATATTCGCGCGGTTATGAACGATGTGGGTGAAACACCGGCAGTCGCCGACTTGATTGGCGGCATAAAGGTGATGCTAGAAGCTTACGACAACGGTGAAATCGATCGNCTTTATTTGGCGAGCAATGAGTTTGAAAACACCATGACTCAGAGTCCCACGGTGCGGCAATTGTTGCCTTTAGATCCGAAAGATGACGAGGCGTATCAACACCGTTGGGACTACATCTATGAGCCTGATGCGCGTCAACTGATCGAAGGATTGGTGCTGCGTTTTGTTGAGTCCCAGGTGTACCAGGCGGTGATAGAAAATGGTGCTTGTGANCAAGCAGCGAAAATGGTGGCCATGAAAAACGCAACAGAGAATGCAGCTAAGTTGATTGATGAACTTCAGCTGATATACAACAACGCCCGCCAAGCNGCGATNACTCAAGANATNGCGGAAATNGTTNGTGGCGCGGCTGCGGTATAGATCAGTAATAAAAAACAGTAACCACGGATAGCCGAGTTACTGACGAACAGAAACCAGATAATAGAACGGTAAAGAGGCAAGGCATGAGCAGCGGTCGAATTGTACAAATCATTGGTGCGGTCATTGACGTTGAATTTGATCGGGACAATGTCCCGAAGGTATACGACGCGCTGGCGGTTAGCTCTAGTGGGTTGACGCTGGAAGTACAGCAACAGCTCGGCGACGGTGTTGTGCGCACCATCGCGATGGGTGTTTCTGACGGCTTGTCGCGAGGCCTTGAGGTGACAAACACAGGGGCGCCAATTTCGATACCCGTAGGTGAAGAAACGCTTGGCCGAATTGTCGATGTGCTTGGCAACCCTATCGACGAAAAGGGTCCGGTAAACGCCAAAGAGCACATGCCTATTCATCGGAAGGCGCCCTCCTACGAAGATCAGATCGGTGATAATGAAGTCTTAGAAACCGGCATCAAAGTTATTGACCTAATTTGCCCTTTCGCCCGAGGCGGTAAGGTTGGTTTGTTTGGCGGTGCTGGAGTGGGCAAGACGGTGACCATGCTTGAGCTGATACGTAACATCGCCATTGAGCACTCTGGCTTGTCCGTGTTCGCTGGTGTGGGCGAGCGTACCAGAGAGGGCAACGACTTCTACTACGAAATGGAGGAAGCTGGGGTTCTTGACAAGATTTCTCTGGTCTTTGGTCAGATGAATGAGCCTCCAGGCAATCGTTTGCGCGTTGCGCTGACCGGGCTGACCATGGCAGAACAGTTCCGTGACGAAGGCCGTGACGTTCTGTTGTTCGTTGACAACATTTATCGATATACCCTGGCTGGTACGGAAGTATCAGCGCTATTGGGGCGCATGCCATCGGCGGTCGGATACCAGCCTACCTTGGCCGAAGAGATGGGTGTTTTGCAGGAGCGCATCACCACCACCAAAACGGGTTCAATCACATCTGTACAGGCGGTCTACGTTCCTGCCGATGACCTGACCGACCCGTCGCCCGCCACGACTTTCGCGCACTTGGACTCGACGGTCACCTTGTCTCGCGCAATCACCGACTTAGGTATCTACCCTGCGGTGGATCCATTGGACTCTACCAGTCGCCAGTTGGATCCACTCATTGTTGGTGAAGAACACTATCAAGTAGCTCAGACGGTACAGCAGGTATTGCAGCGCTATCAGGAACTGCGTGACATCATCGCGATCCTCGGCATGGACGAATTGTCCGAAGAAGACAAGCAATTGGTCTACCGCGCGCGCAAAATTCAGAAGTTCTTCTCACAGCCGTTCTTCGTTGCAGAGCAATTTACCGGTAACGCCGGTAAGTTCGTCAGCCGCGAAGATACCGTGCGTAGTTTCAAAGCCATACTCGATGGCGAATACGATGACCTTCCGGAAGACGCGTTCTACATGGTAGGTAGCATCGAAGATGCCATCGAAAAGGCAAAGACAATCTAAGTCAGATCGGCAACAGATAAGGCGGGCAAAACTCTATGGCAACAATGCATTGCGAAATCGTTAGTGCCGAGCGGTCACTGTTCTCTGGCACAATCACGATGCTGTCAGCGCGCGGCACCATTGGCGAAATCGGCATCATGCCGGGTCACGCGCCATTGTTGACTGGCATTCAGCCAGGTGCGGTTACTTTGCGCATGGAAGACGGCACTGAGGAAGTGTTTTTTGCATCCGGCGGTTTCATAGAAATCCAGCCAGGCTTCGTTACTCTGCTCGCGGACACCGCAGTTCGCGCAGAAGACCTTGATGAAGCCCAAGCGGAAGAAGCGCGCCAGCAAGCCCAGCGCGAGATGTCAGAAAAAGCGGCGGACGCAGATTTCGGCATGGCGGCGGCAATGATGGCAGAAGCC
>NHET02000113.1 GCA_002170355.2 Gammaproteobacteria bacterium TMED92 | reverse complement strand
GCCCCGCTTGCGTCCGCGCGTTTAAACTGCTTTTTTAACTGACCACCGCCCATGTGCACGCGCACGCGATGTTCGGGCAGTGCCTGACGAAAACGTTGCGCCAGCTGCATCGCGCCGCTTAACAGCTCCGTGTGGCTAACACAAACATAGATATGCGCATTCGAACTCACGTAATCGGGCTGAGCAAGCTCATGCAACAACACTACTCGGTCAACGCCTATGGCAAAACCCACCGCTGGCGTCGCGCGCCCGCCTAGACGCTCTACCAAACCGTCATAACGTCCGCCCGCGCAGATGGCTCCTTGAGAGCCTAGATCGTTGGTGACCCACTCAANNACCGTATGAGTGTAATAATCTAGGCCACGCACCAGATTTGGATTAATTTGAAAGGGTATGCCTAGTTGCTGCAGCAACTGCTGCAACTGCTGAAAGTGCTCAAGCCCTGCTTCATCCACAAAGTCTAAAAGACGCGGCGCATCCGCTAATAGCGCCTGCGTGTTTGGCGCTTTGCTGTCTAAAATCCGCATAGGATTACTTGTTAGACGACGCTGACTGTCCTCATCTAGATCGCCTGCCAGAGGGTGTAGATACTCGACCAACGCATCTCTGAACGCGCTCCGCGCAGCGCTAGAGCCCAACGTGTTCAACTGCAACTGCACGCGATCTTCAATGCCTAATTGTTGCCANGCGCTGTAACCCAGCTGAATGAGTTCGGCATCGAGGTCCGGCCCCGCGAAGCCAAACGCTTCTGCGCCAATTTGACTAAATTGACGGTAACGACCCTTTTGCGGCTTCTCGTAGCGGAACATTGGGCCGTTGTAAAACACCCGTTGGGTCTGGTTATACAGCAAACCGTGCTCTTCTAGCGCTCGAACACAACTGGCAGTGCCTTCAGGACGCAGGCTTAAGGAATCGCCATCGCGGTCGGCCAGGGAATACATTTCTTTTTCAACGATATCAGTCGCCTCACCGACGCCCCGCGCAAACAAATCCGTGTACTCCAGTAACGGCAGTCTGATTTCCGCATAACTGTAATTTCGCATCACCTGGCCAATGCAGGCTTCAACCTGGTGCCAACGACTACTTTGCGCCGGCAAAATATCGCGCATACCGCGCACTGCTTTAACCATACCGCGGCCCTGCCTGCTTCATTGACCAAGCTCCATGCGCGCAATCTGGTTGCGGGTGTAGGGTGCCAGGTCAATCGCCTCGGCATTAAAGTAAACTTGCACGCCTTCGGCAAACCCCAATTTAAGCGTAAATGGGCCGTCTCCGACGAACCGCCGCACCTCGCCAGCACGACCTAGGTCGGCGTACAACAAGGTGTCTGCAGAGTCTCTGATTTCCATCCAGCAATCCGACGAAAACTCGAAGCGTAAACGTTGTACGCCGACAGCAGTCAATTTCCGAGCACCGGTTTCGTCTTCGCCGTAATACGGGACCTGATACTGACTTGCTGTCGCGCTGGCTGCGTCGTCTTGCTGCAACAGTTCGTCAGGCGATAGCAATTCTGCGACGTCGTTAATTTTATTCGCTGTATCGCGGCTTAACGCTACTGTGCTGCGTCTGTGCTCTGCTTGCTCTGCTTGCTCTGCTTGCTCTGCTTGCTCTGCTTGCTCTGTTTGCTCCGCTGCTATTGTCTGCACTGTCTCGCCTGTCGGAGCGCTCGCATTGTCCACCAGCACTGCGGCCGCAGATTCTGCTCGCGATACATCGTCTATCGCAACGTTGACGTCTTGCGCCGCAGCGGTCAGAGCGTCCGTTGCATTTTCTATATTGGCGTCAAGCACTTCAGTAGCAACCTCTGCCGCCACCACGTCTGCTTCTGGCTGTTCTATCGCTACGCCGTCCGAGCTTGGCTGAGGACTGGGCTGTGGCCGCGGCGCAACAGGGGGCGGAGTGTCTTCGACAGTCTGCTGTTGGGCGGTGACGACTTCACCTTGCGGTCGCGGAATCTCGTCAAATACGCTCGCAATCACCGCAACAGCCAAGATCAATAGCGCCACACAAAGCCATTGTCGGAATGTGAGCTGAATGGGCATTTTATTGACGGTGTGCCTGGTAGCCGGACTTGCTGCCGCCAACTCGTATCCTTGCGATGGGTCTCCCTGAATTTCTTTTTGCGTCGCCGCGGCGCTCGCAACAAGCGCGTCCGGTTCTAGCCCCAGCATTCGCGCGTAGGCACGAATATAGCCGCTGACATAAACCCACCCGGGCAGAGTATCGTAATCGTCAGATTCAATCGCCGCTATGGTGCGTTGAGTGAGATTAAGCACATCTGCCGCTTCAACTTGAGAAATGCCCAGTGCTTGCCTTGCCTCCGCAAGACGCGCGCCTACCGTGGCTTGTTGTTTGTCGTCTGCTTGCACTTAACTGACTCTCATCACTTCGACCCAATTCCGTGATTGCTCTCGGCGGTCATTGAGGTCGCAATTGGATCTGCCACAGCACCACCTTGATCGGGAATTATTGCACAATCACCGGTTGTGGCGATGTCTCTGCAACAGCAGCTTTATACCTGCTCTGCCGTCGCGTTCGATCTTGAACCTGTCCAACCAGTTGGCCACAGGCAGCATCTATATCTTCACCACGAGTAGTTCGCACCATAGTGGTAAAGCCGTTACGCATGAGTAAGGTCTGAAAATACTCAATGTCCTTGTTGCGCGGTCGTTCATAGCCTGACCCCGGAAAGGGGTTGAAGGGTATGAGATTTATCTTACATCGAAGTGCTTTCAGTAACCTCGCCAACTCCTGAGCGTGTCGCGGCTGGTCGTTGACCCCACGCATTAACGTGTATTCGATCACAAGTTTGCGCGCAGGACCTAAGGCTTCTACGTATTCGCTACACGCACGCAACAATTGCGCGATCGGATACTTGCGATTAATCGGCACCAGTTCGTCTCGCAGTTCATCATTAGGCGCATGCAGCGAAATGGCTAGCGCGACATCGGTGACCTCACGCAATTTATCGATTGCCGGCACGACTCCGGCGGTGCTGATGGTTACGCGCCTTTTACTAAGACCAAAGGCGTGATCATCTTTCATAACATTGGTAGCTGCGATAACTGCTTCGAAATTTAACAGCGGCTCGCCCATACCCATAAGCACGACATTAGTCACGCTCTCCCCTTTGGCGGCCAACATGTGATTCGCTAATACCATCTGACCGACGATATCCGCCGCAGTTAAGTTGCCATTGAACCCCTGTTTACCGGTCGAACAAAAGCTGCAATCTAAAACGCAGCCTATCTGCGAGGAAACACACAACGTGTTCCGACCTTTTTCAGGGATCAACACCATTTCAACAAGATCGCCCTTGGCTACTCGCAACAACCATTTCACCGTGCCATCAGTGGACATCTGCTGCTGTTCAATTTCCGGCAACGCAAAGTGGCAGTGATCGTCTAGCCACTCACGCATGCGCAACGGCAGGTCTGTCATATCGGCAAAGTCGGTTTTGCCTTGGTGATATACCCACTTCATGAGCTGCCGACCACGAAACGCCTGCAACCCCTGCTCGACAAATAATTGTTCAAGCTGGCCGCGATCAAAACCATAGAGGTTTTGCAGGCTCTGCATAACGATTAAGCGTCGCGGTCGTGAAGTTCGTCGGGACTGAAAAAGAAAGCGATTTCGCGTGTCGCAGATTCTGGTGCATCAGATCCATGCACCGCGTTAGCGTCTATAGACTCGGCGAAGTCCGCGCGAATAGTGCCCGGCGCTGCTTCCGCTGGATTGGTTGCGCCCATCAAGCGCCGATTCGTTGCTATGGCATCTTCGCCTTCCAACACTTGAACCATGACCGGACCAGAGCGCATGTAGCTGCACAGGTCCGCGAAGAATGGCTTACCGTCGTGCTCTGCATAGAACCCGGCGGCCTGCTCTTCACTCAAGCGCAGCATCTTCGATGCAACGATACGCAATCCGCCTTTTTCGAAGCGCGAATAAATTTCACCAATAAGATTACGCGCTACCGCATCGGGTTTTACGATTGAAAAGGTACGTTCAACAGCCATAAGGGTCTCCAACGAGCCGCAACCACCCACCCGAAAACGAGCTATGTGATTAATTTTTAAGAAAAATCTGCCGAAAATTAGTCGTTCAGCAGCTTCAGAGGGCGCACATTATACGCATGCTCAGGAGTCGCGCAATCGACTGACTGTAGTAGCCAATTGCGCTGCGGCAGCGTCCACGTCGGCAAGGTTGGTGAAACGCCCAAAGCTGAAGCGCAACGAGGCGTGAGCAAGTTCATCAGCAACGCCGAGACCGCGCAGCACATGAGATGGCTCCACACTTGCCGAGGTACAGGCAGAACCACTGGACACTGCTAGTCCGGGCAAGGCCAGTAATAAGGTCTCTCCATCAACACCGGCAAAGCCTATGTTAACGATGCCGGATATATGTTGTTCCGGGTGCGTATGCACCACTGTGTCGGGTATCTGTCGGACGTGACTTAGAAAGCGCTCACGCAATTCGCTGAGATGCGCCTGTTCCGCATCCATNTTATCCACCATGAGTTGGGCGGCGGCTCCCAGCCCTACAATTTGTTGCGACGCCAACGNGCCAGAGCGCATCCCCATCTCATGCCCACCGCCGTGCATTTGCGGCGCCAAACGCAATCCGTTGGACCGGCGTACGTACAGGGCACCAATTCCTTTAGGACCATAAATCTTGTGCGCCGAGATCGACAACAAGTCCACCTGCAATGCTTCAACGTCTAACGACATCTTGCCAAAGCTCTGAGCAGCATCGGTGTGCAGCAATGCGCCGCGAGAACGGCACAACTCGCCAATGGCCGCGATGTCATTGGTCGTACCAAGTTCGTTGTTCACCTGCATAATAGAGACAATTAACGTGTCGTCACGTAACGCCTCACGCACTTGCTCAACCGCGGTGCGGCCCCAAGCATCTGGCGTCAAATAGGTGACCTCTAAGCCTTGCTGCTGTAGGAAACCGCAACAATCCAGAATGGCTTTGTGCTCTATCGAACTNGTAATAATGTGCCTGCGAGGAGATTCGAAAGCCGCTCCCTTTAACGCTAAATTATCTGACTCTGTGGCGCCTGAAGTCCAAACGATCTCACGCGGATCAGCATTCACCGCTTCCGCAACCTGCACCCTCGCGGCTTCCACTGCCTCCTCGGCTTGCCAGCCAAAAGCATGAGAACGCGATGCTGGGTTGCCAAAATCACCCTCGAACGACATGTGCTCCACCATACGGTCAATCACTCGCTGATCGACCGGAGTGGTAGCGGCGTAATCTAAATATATGGGAGCGGGCATGTGCGCAGCCTCGTCGTTGNACAGTTTATTATATAAATCACAAGCGGCAGCCGGTAGCTGCCCTAACTAAGACATTGCCGAAACTTCTGCCNGCGCTGTGTCTCGCCATCATCACCGATAAGGGTCAGGTACTAATACCTTTNAGTACGTTTTTTTAATGCGCTGCTGCCGCTAGCCACTGATTAAAGGCTCCCGGTCTAGTAGCNACCATTACTANGGGGGNTTTTTCGGCGAAACAGCGGTCTCTGAGTTTTACGGTCGATTGCGCAGGAAACTTTTCTGGCGTCTAAAACTGACTGCCGTTCAATTCGATGCGTCGGCTAGTAGCCCACTCAACTGCGTAACAAGTGGATCGCAGCCGGGTATTTCTGGGCGTTCTCGCGCAACTTCTGCAACCAGTTCGTGATGCTTTCCCACGCCTCGAGGTCTTTCTTTACTTGAGAATACGGCATTTCGTGGATGCCCATACCAAATTCAAACGCTCGAATGTAGTTCTGCGAGTCTCGCAGCGTGGCGATTAAGGGTATATCTAGGCTCGCAAGAAACTTTTGCAACTTTGCATAGACTCGTGTGTTGGTGCGCACGCGATTTGCAACGATGCCTATTTTTTTATCGGGACGACGCACTTTGGCCACCAACAACAAATCTGATATGCACTTCATAGCCGCATGGATATCTATGTCGGAGGGCATAACAGGGATCAATATCGCGTCTGCGCCGCGAGTCGCGCTGATCAAATCAGAGCGGGACAGCGCTGCCGGGGTGTCTATGACTGCCAGATCGCAATGCTCTGGAGTTCGCAACAACCAAGTCTTGGTCACTTGCAAAGACTGGGCGTAACCCTCGATTCCCGATACAGATGCCAGGCTAGCGGGTCGATTCGCCAACCATCGCGTGCTCGACCCTTGAGGGTCTAAGTCTATGAGGGCAGGTTTGGTGCCAGCACAGACCAACGACGAAACCAGATTGGTGGTAATCGTTGTTTTGCCGGATCCGCCTTTGGGGTTAAGCACAACTATTTTCTGCATGCCCCGATATTCACTTAAATTCAACGGCCGTACAAGGGCCTAAAGTAATCAGACTGCTGCACGACTCGTGCCTAATCNTGCAATCTCGCTTTAGAATCTAGCCTCAAGTTCAATTGTTTCAGCACTCCCCTGAGTATCTGTACCTCCGTTTCATCAAGCTGGTGGCGCGACAACAAGCGTCGTAACCGAGTCAGTGTATGCCCCGGTGCGTCTGGATCTACAAAAGCGCTCTTTTCCAACGTCTGCTGNAGATGAGTCATGAGCGATTCAAATTGTTGCCGGGTAGCTGGGGGACGATCCCAAATACGTTGCACGCCTTTCGATTCTAGCTCGGGATGTCCGCCTAGCTCAGCACTCGCCCCTTGCTCAGTACCCATCTGTGCGAATTGAAATAACTCGTAGCACACGACTTGTACCGCCATCGCCAAATTCAGCGAGCCGTAAATCGTCGAGGATGGAATCTGTAAGTGACAGTTGCACAGTTGCAATTCCTCGTTGGTTAGACCGCTGTCCTCTCGACCAAACAAGATCGCGATGGCGGCATTAGTAGGTTGCTCAGNAAGATANTTGGCAACGTCTTTTGCCAATACCACGGGCCAAGGTATATGCCGCGAGCGAGTGCTGGTGCCGACCACGACATGACAGTCTGCAATTGCTTCTGCGACGCTGCTGACCAATGTCGCCCGGTCCAGCACATCTACAGCACCTGCGGCGCGCCAATCTGCTTGGGGATCCGGGAACCGNGCAGGCTCAACTAAAACTAATTGGTTGATATTCATTGTCTTCATGGCACGCGCCGCACTGCCAATGTTTCCTGGATGTCTCGGTTCTACCAATACAATGCGTATTCGATCCAACATAACCAACGCTTCCTAAATTCCCAGACAGTTGAGCGCACCTAACGTCTCTCCGGAGCCAACGCGCATAGCTTGCAGTATAGGCGGCTTTTCTACATTTCTGGTTTGGTTTACGCGACGCTTGGCATTAGCATTAGCGCGCCTCTAATCGTGACCCGGAAATTCCTATGCAACCCATGGCAAACATTGCCCTTCGCGCTGCTCGCAAAGCCGGCGACTTCATGCTTCGCGCTATGGATCGGCCGGAAGAATTCGATATCGAAGCCAAGGCGCCAAACGATTTTGTGTCCAACGTCGATAAAACCGCCGAAGCGATCATTATCGAGCAGATCCATGAGACTTTTCCTGATCACGCCATCATCGGCGAGGAATCCGGTGCGCAGACCGGTAGCAGCGAGTACACATGGATTATTGATCCGCTCGACGGAACTCTCAACTTTCTCCAGGGCATTCCCCACTTTGCGGTGTCTATCGGCATTATGAAAGGTCGGCATCACGAGCACGGCGTCGTTTACGATCCAGTGCGCGGCGAAGAATTTGTTGCCAGCCGTGGCTCTGGCGCGCAACTCAACGGCAAACGCATGCGCGTGAGCACCCGCAGCAAAATGTCGGAGTGCGTGCTTGCCACAGGGTTACCGCCCGGCTGCGTCGAAAACCGTCTGGATGAATACATGGACGGTCTCAAATTAATCACCGGCAATTGCCGTGGCATTCGCCGTGCTGGCAGCGCCGCTCTTGATCTGGCTTATGTAGCTGCAGGCCGCACCGACGGTTTTTGGGAGATGGGCTTGAGCCACTGGGACATTGCTGCGGGTGTTGTGCTGGTGCGGGAAGCTGGCGGATTTGTCAGCGATTTGCAGGGCGGCGAATCTTTCTCTAGCAGTGGTGACATTGTTGCTGCCAACCCAAAATGTTGGCGCGCACTGATCCAAACTCTAAACCGCTGACTGGCGCTGCCTGAGCAAACAGCTACGGGTAACTGCCGTCCGTTTTACCCTCGTCGTCCGGCTCCGGCAACAGCAAATCTTCTCGGCTGATGTTCATGGCCAGTAGAGTCGTTGCGGCAACGTACATAGATGAATAGGTTCCCACCAAAACACCGATGGACAAAGCTAAAGCGAAGCCCCGAATCACTTCACCGCCGGCAAACAGCAACGCCAATAATACAAATAACGTCGTTAATGAGGTCACTAGCGTGCGTCCCAAGGTCTGATTCAACGACAAGTTAACAGTTTCAATCGGTGACGACTTGCGCAGCTTGCGAAAGTTTTCACGAATTCGGTCGCTGACCACGATCGTATCGTTGAGCGAATAACCGATGACAGCCAGCAACGCAGCGAGAACAGTTAGATCAAATGTCCATTGGAAAATTGAGAACAAACCCAAAACCACCAAAACGTCGTGCGCAAGTGCCACTACTGCACCGACAGAGAATTGCTTAGTAAAGCGGAAAAGTATGTAGATCATGACCACAATTAGGGCGGTCAATAACGCCAGGCCGCCATCTTCTGCAAGTTCATCGCCAACAGCCGGGCCGACATAATTAGACTGCCGAAGCACACCACTGGGATACTGGCTTTTGAGCGCCGCGAAAATCTCGTCGCCTAGACTGGCTTGATTCGCCACCGCCTGGGGCGGCATACGAATGAGTAAATCCCGATTTGTGCCGAAATACTGAACAGTGCCGTTACTGAAGCCTGCGCCTTCCAAATAGCTACGAACTTCTTCCGGATCTATCTCTTCACTAAATCCAATCTCTAACAATGAGCCGCCGGTAAAATCTAGACCCATATTTAGGCCCTTAAAGCCCAAGGACAGCAACGCCACAAGCAGCAAGCTGGTAGACAAGACAAGCGCGATTTTTCGCTTGCCCATAAAGTCGATGTGCAACTCCCTCATATCTTTAGCGACTCCAACTTGCGGCCACCAAACATTAGGTTAACTAACGCTCGCGTTACCAAGATCGCCGTAAACATGGAGGTAACAATGCCCACCGCCAAAGTGACGGCAAAACCACGAACCGGCCCACTACCGATTGACAGCAAAATTATGGCAACAAAAAAGGTCGTTACGTTGGCGTCGGTAATGGTCAGCAGCGCGCGATCAAAACCAGCCTGAATGGCACGCTGGGGTGGATGGTTTTTCAACTCCTCGCGGATTCTTGAAAATATAAGCACATTGGCATCCACCGCCATACCCACAGTCAGCACAATTCCGGCGATACCCGGCAAGGTCAAGGTCGCACCAAGCACCGACATGATTGCCACCAGCAACACTAGGTTGGTGGTAAGCGCCACGTTGGCTGCAAGCCCAAACCAGCGGTAGTACACCAACATAAAAACCAGCACCAAGACAAAACCAATGGCCACTGATTGCCAGCCTCGCTGAATGTTTTCATCACCCAACTGGGCACCAACGGTACGTTCTTCNACAATGTACATTGGCGCAGCTAACGCACCAGCGCGCAACAGTAATGCTAAATCTTGAGCTTCTCGAAGACTCAATCCAGTAATACGAAAACTGAACCCCAATGCCGACTGTATGGTCGCCACGCTAATTAAACGCCGGTCCTCCTCGGTGAAAAACTCTTCGACTAGCTCGCCGTCCACCTCAGTCTTGCGCACCCGTGGTTTTTGTTCGATAAACAATATCGCCATGGCGCGTCCGACATTNTCCTTCGTCACCTCGTTCATGCGACGACCACCGTCATTATCGAGCTCAATATTAACCTGGGGTTGTCCCGTTTCTGGGTCATAAGACTGCTGCGCGTCCTGAACGTTGTTACCGGTAACAATATTGCGCCGCATGATGTCTTGATTGCGCCCGTTATAAGGGTAAGTCTCGATTTGCGAGCGCCGTGCATTCGGCAGCGCTTCCAAGCGAAACTCTAAATTAGCGAACTTGTTAAGAATTTCCTTCGCGCGTGCACTGTCTTGAATGCCCGGAAGGTCTACTACAATGCGCGCTCTTCCAAGGCGTTGCACTTGAGGCTCGGATACACCCAACTCGTTCACACGGTTTCGCAAACTGGTCAGATTTTGACTGATCGCTCGGTCTTCTAGCGCGCGAATTTTGTCGTCGGTAACGACAAATCTAAGGCCGGGGTTATTGTCCACGTCCGAACTAAAAACCTGAAAATCTTGAAAGTCCGATAACGCATCTTCGGCTAGGTCTCGGCTTGCGTCGTCCCGAAAGGCGATTTCTATCGCATTANCATTGACCCAGTCTCGACCTGGTGTGAACCGGATACGCTCATCAATTAACGTGTCGCGCATACTTTCCGCGCTATTAAGGATGACCCTTTCTAGGTATTCCTCCATGTTCACTTGCAACAGAAAATGCGAACCGCCAAACAGGTCTAAGCCCAAATTCATTGGCTCGCCGCCGAGATTTTGCAACCACTCTGGTGTTGTGCTGGCACTCGCCAATGCCACTACGTAATCCGATCCGTTGGCGTTTAAGACGCTGCTTGCCAACTGTTGAGCTCGCAACTGCGCTTCGTCGGAGTTCACTCGCAACATTAAGGAATCGCCGTCAAGGTCAACGCCTTTTACCGCAATCCCCGCTTCGCTGAGCGCTGTTTGCATGCGCGCTGATAACGCTTGCTTGGCTGCGTCGGATTCAGCGCCGACTTCAGCGCGCTGATCTAAGGCTCGAATCTGTATTGCAGGGTCGGGCTGAAAAACATTTGGGGCCGCATAGATAAGGCCAATCAGCATTGCCGTGAAGATCAGCAGGTACTGCCACGATGCAAAGGAGTTAAGCGGCGCATTGCGACGACGCGGCACACCAAGCAAAGGCGGTCCATTAGGAGGGAGTTCAGCCATTTACGGTTTGCCAATATTCACTGTGTAATAGAAAGGTGCATCCTTGCATGGTGGGGGCTTGTGACCCCCATCCAAGGCGTTTGCTGGCTAATCCAACGATTTGATGGTGCCCTTTGGCAGCGTAGCTCCAACCGCCGACTTCTGAATGCGCATTTCAACCTCGTCACTGACTTGCACTTTCACAAAGTCGTCTTCCACTTTGGTAATAGTGCCAACCACACCACCAGCAGTGACCACTTCATCGCCCTTGCTTAGGGACGTCACTAACTCTTGATGCTCTTTGCGACGTTTGTTTTGCGGGCGAATTAGCAGGAAGTAAAAGATCAACACAAAGCCGCCGAGCATGATTAGATTAATCAATCCGGCATCGCCTCCAGGGGCGCCAGCATTCGCCGCGAAAGCAGTAGTTTCAAACAGACTCATTGTTATTGTTCCAGTCATTAAACAGGGTGCGCGCAAGCGTGCGGAATGTACCCGTTTCGATAGCCTCACGCAATTGGGCCATCAAATTGTGATAGTAATGCAGGTTGTGGTGTGTCATGAGCATCGCTCCGAGCATTTCGCCACAGCGATCTAAATGGTGTAGGTACGCGCGGGTGAAGTTTTGACATGTATAACAATCGCAGCGCTCATCGATGGGTAACTGAGAGTGCTTATGCTTGGCATTGCGAATCTTAACCACACCAGAATGGCTGAAAACGTATCCATTGCGACCGTTGCGCGTGGGCATAACGCAGTCGAACATATCAACACCTAGGCTCACGCCTCGCACTAAATCCTGCGGCGTACCCACTCCCATAAGGTAGCGTGGTTGCTGCGGCGGCATGTGCGGTAACAACGCTGACATCACCCTGTCCATATCTTCTTTGCTTTCTCCTACCGACAATCCGCCAATCGCGTAGCCATCAAAGCCTACTTCTTGCAAGCCCGCCAAACTCACCCTTCGTAGATCCTCGTACATACCTCCTTGGACGATACCAAACAGCTTGGCACCTGGATTTACACTGGCCTCGCGATCTTGGTCAAACGCGCACCGGCAACGCTGAGCCCAGCGCAGCGACAACTGCATGGAGTCTTCAGCTTGTTTATGCGTAGCCGGATGCGCTGTGCATTCATCTAGTACCATAACTACATCGGACCCGAGATTAGCCTGTACCTGGATAGATGACTCTGGAGTAAGTTCCACTTTGTCGCCATTTACCGGCGACCGGAATACCACGCCATGCTCGTTGAGCTTGCGTAAGTCGCCCAGACTAAACACTTGGAAGCCACCACTGTCGGTGAGAATCGGACCGGGCCAACCCATGAATTTGTGCAACCCACCAAGGTCGCGTATTTGCTCATCACCAGGTCGTAACATGAGATGAAAGGTATTGCCCAACAGCATTTGCGTGCCAACAGCTTTAAGATCAAGCGGCGTCATACCTTTAACAGATCCATAGGTGCCACAGGGCTGAAACACTGGCGTCTCTACCGTTCCATGCGGCAAGTGCAGGCGCCCACGCCGAGCTTGGTCGTGCGTTGTTAACAATTCGAACACAAAAACTCCCTAACCGTTGTCGGTGTCATAGCCGCGGCTACAAATCTGCGCGATGTAAAAACATGGCGTCGCCAAAACTGAAAAACCGGTACTCCTTTTTAATGGCTTCAGCATAAGCCGCACGGATACGCCCACTGCCAGCAAAGGCGCTGACCAACATCAACAGCGTCGAACGCGGTAAATGAAAGTTAGTAATCAACGCCTGCACTACCTTGAACTCAAAACCTGGTGTGATGAACAGTCGAGATTCGCCCCAACCCGGCCGTAACTGCCCCGTCGCTAGCGCTGCACTCTCTAGCGCGCGCACCACCGTGGTGCCGACAGCAATAACGCGTCCACCGCTTTTTTGCGTCCGCGCAATATCTGCAACTGCGGTATCTGGAATCTGATACTGCTCCAAATGCATTTGGTGCTCCGACACATCGGCTACTCGAACAGGTTGGAAAGTACCCGCACCCACATGCAATGTGAGGTAGGTGGATTCAATACCCATGGCGGCGAGTTGCTCAAGCATTGACGTTGTGAAGTGCAACCCTGCGGTGGGAGCAGCTACCGCTCCAGGTACCGCTGCGAACACGGTCTGATACCGCAGCGCGTCCTGGCTACCCTCGACAGATTCGTCACTCCGCTCTATGTAAGGCGGCAATGGCAACTCACCAAAAGTGTCTAAAAAGTCAAATACTGGTGTCGGGAATTGCAACACATAAAACTCACCCTCGCGGCCTAAACATTCTACCGACTGATCGCCAAAGAGCAGACTGCGGCCGCGCTGCAAGGGTTTGCTTACCCTAACCTGACAAAGCGCACGATTAAGCTTTTGGTATTCATCCGCCAGCACACGCTCCAATAGCACTTCGGCAGCACCGCCGCTGTCTTTAATACCGCGCAGCCGTGCTTTAACCACCTTGGTATTGTTCAGCACTAATAAGTCACCCGGGCGGAGCAGTTGCTGCATTTGGGAAAACATAAGGTGCGTAAGCCCTTGTGGCTGCACATGCAGCAAACGCGAGCCCTCCCGTGCAGCGGCTGGGTGCTGAGCAATAAGGCGCTCAGGCAACTCATAATCAAAATCTGACAACAACATTGGCTTTACTGACCAGGCGCACGGGAGGCGCTATTGTAACTGCTACAGGCCTTGTGCAGAATGCTCGCCTTTGCGCAAGCGAGCCCTGCCCGGGTGGCGAAATTGGTAGACGCAGGGGATTCAAAATCCCCCGGTNGAAANACNGTNTCGGTTCGAGTCCGACCCCGGGTACCAGATCTGCTCTCAAGTAGCCCATAGCTCCCTGAATTTAGTCATGTTTTCTCAAACATGACGATTTAGGGTAGACAACATGGTGGATACTTTTAATCCACGACGTACGTACACCACGCGTGGCGTCTATGACTTCTGCTGAGAGGTTCCACCAGATTTTAGGCGTTACTACACCAAACAGCGCATCGTTCAGAGCCTTAGAACCAAATCTCCTGCAAGAGCAAAGCACAGTGCAAAA
>NHET02000017.1 GCA_002170355.2 Gammaproteobacteria bacterium TMED92 | reverse complement strand
CACTTTGCCCTCGAACCCCCGACCTCAGCGTCCGTTGCGCCAGCGCATCTTCGACATCCGAGAAACTGATGCCCCGCGATTTCAGCAGCACCAGAAGATGGAAGACGAGATCGGCGCTCTCGGCGATCAGATGATCGCGATTGTTTTCAATGGCGGCGATCACGGTTTCCACCGCCTCCTCGCCTACCTTCTGGGCGATCTTGGCCGTGCCTCGGGCATAGAGGCTGGCGGTATAGCTGCTCTCCGGGTCCGCGCCCTTGCGCTCGGCGAGGAGGGCGTCAAGCTGGTCGAGAAAGGCGGCAGTGTTTGCCATGGTCATTGGTCCCGTTTCGTATCTGTCTGTATCAGCTGAGGCGTATCGGCAGCCCGGCGGCGGCCATGTGCTGCTTGGCATCTGCGATGGAATGGGTGCCGAAATGGAAGATCGAGGCGGCAAGTACGGCGCTGGCAAAAAACGGTTCTAAAATCAAACCTTTGCCCAGTTGTTCCATCAACACCATGGTGTCTGCTTGATTACCACCAAAACCTTGATGCTCTTCAGGAATAGTCGCCGCTAGCCAGCCGAGATCCGCCATGGTTTGCCAGTGCTCGCTGCTAAAACCTTGCTCAGAAAGCACCGTGAGTTGTCGCTGATCTAATGGGTATTGGTCGTTGATGAAGCGTTCGACGCTGTCGCTCAACAGTTGTTGTTCTGCAGACAAGTCGAAATTCATTTTTTCAGTCCCAATACGTTTTTCGCGACGACGTCCCGTTGCACTTCTGATGCGCCGCCGTAAATGGTGTACGCGCGGCTCGCCAGGTAGGCAGACATTCCGCCGCGGGCGAACTTATGCCCTAACGGAGTGGCTCCCCAAGCGGCTGAGTAAATGCCGCCTGCTTCTACAGTGAGCTTTTGTACTCGTTGCTGAATCTCTGTTCCTTTCAATTTGAGAATGGACGACTCTGGGCCTGGCTCAGCACCAGCGGCTGCGCTTGCGAGCGAGCGTAATTCGGTAAACTCAGTCGCCATAAGTTCGACCTCAAGTTCTGCCAATTTCATTCGGTAACTGGGGTCGTCTAACAAACTCCCGTTGCCGCGAGTAACGCTGCCAGCTTGCTTGCGGAGTTTCTCCAACGCCACCAGCGAACGCGATATCCCCGCCAAGCCAGTGCGCTCGTGGGCCAACAGACCCTTGGCGTAAGTCCAGGCTTTGCCCTCTTCGCCAACGCGGTTCGCTACTGGCACCTCAACGTCGGTCAGGTGAACCATATTCACAGAATGGGCGCCGCCAAGCGTAATGATGGGCTTAACTTCGATACCTTCTTGTTTAATGGGTATGAGTAAAAAGGTGACGCCTTCCTGTTTTTTGCCGCTGTCGTCGGTTCTGGTTAGGCAGAACATCCAGTCGGCGATATGGGCAAGTGTAGTCCAGATCTTAGTCCCGTTAACCACATAGTGGCTGCCGTCACTCGACAACTCGGCCTTGGTTTTAAGATTCGCAAGATCAGACCCAGCGTTGGGTTCGGAGTAACCTTGGCACCAGTTTACTTTGCGGTCGCGGATGTCCGGCAGAAACCGCTGCTGTTGTTCTTCATTACCATAGTTCATTAACACAGGTGCCAGCATGGACAAGCCGAAAGGTAGGTCCCACGGCGTTTGCGCGCGTGCGGTTTCTTGCTCCCAAATATAGTGCTGGGTCGGAGTCCAGCCTGGTCCGCCGAATTTTTCTGGCCATTTTGGAACGTCCCAGCCGCCCTGCTCTCGGGCGAGGCGAAACCAATTCATGCGCCATTTGTTGTAGTCGTCGCCCGGCACATAATCATTGTCAGTCAAAAATTGTCGTACTGCGTTTTGGAAGTGTTGGTCGTCACTGCTTAGATCTATGTCCATCGAAAATCCCGCAAACAAAAAATTTGGTGGCAATGTTAGCGACTTGTAGAATCTAAGTTAAGCCACAGTTACGCTAGAATCAGCGCAGCTGCTAACTGTATTACGTGGGTAAACAAAAATCTTAGTCTAGACAAACTTCGGAGAGCGTTTGGTGGAATATAAAACCCTGGATTACGCGGTTGATGGCGGCGTCGCCACCATCACTTTGCAACGGCCCGACGCATTGAATGCGATGTCGCCGAGCATGGCACGGGAGCTCCACGATGCGGTTTTGCGGATCGATGCTGATGTCGAGGTACGAGCAGTTGTCCTAACCGGTGCGGGCAAAGCGTTTTGCGCAGGTGGCGATCTTGGCGAATTTGTCGCTGCCGGCACCGGTGCGCGGACTTTGATCCTGCAAATGACCGGTGATCTGCACCTCGCATTATCGCGTCTGGCTCGCAACCGTGCGCCGGTCATCGCCGCAGTTAACGGCACTGCCGCTGGGGCAGGGTTTTCACTGGTCATGGCTGCAGATCTAGCTATTGCTGATGAAAAGGCTGTTTTCACTATGGCTTACACTAACGCTGGACTATCGCCAGATGGCAGTTCCACCTACTACATGCCACGTAAGATCGGAGATCGCCGAACCCGGGAGCTCATGCTCACGAACCGCCTGCTTAAAGCCAATGAAGCGCTGGATTGGGGCGTGGTAAATCAAGTGGTTGCAGCCGGGGAAGCCGTGAGCGCTGCGCAAAAACTGGCCGCGAGCATGGCGACGGGCCCAACCCAGGCATTCGCGCAAGTGAAGCAATTGTTGGACACAACTTTTAACGAGAGCTTAGAGAGCCAAATGGAGCTAGAAGCACGAGCGATTGCCACACAGGTTATTTCGGCAGACGGGCAGGAGGGCATGGCAGCGTTCGCGGAAAAACGCAAACCCGAGTTCCGAGGTCGATGAATATTGAATATCGACTAAGCTTAGCTGGCGGTTTCTTCCCTCTGGCTAATCACTAAACCTGTAACGATGACCACAAGGGCTGGAAATGCCCAGAGGCTCATGGGCTCGTTCAATAGTAGAAAAATAAGCAATAAGGAAAGAAAAGGCGAAATAAAAATAAGCTGGGCTATTTTTGCGCTGCTGTGCGCCAGTTTCAGTGCGCGTTGCCACAATAGGAACGTTACGCCCATTTCCACCGCGCCAATCCAAACAGCAAAGCCCAGCGCCGTCAAATTCACGCTAGGTAGACCCGGACCGTACCAGCATATGCCGGTGGTAACGGGTAGCGCAGCGCTAAAACTCCAAAACATGAGACTGACGGGAGTTGCCTGACTTCGTGTACTTAGTAGCCAATAACCAGCCCAAAGCACTGTGCTTAGCAAGGCGAGGGCGACTCCATAAGTGTCAATAGGGCCGGCTACTTCGGGTGTCGTTGTTACCAGCATGACAACTCCGGTATAACTCACTAGAATTCCGCAGAGACTGCGCAGACTCAAGCGTTGACCGAGTATTGGAACGGCCAACAGCGCCAGAGTAATCGCCCAAGTGTAGTTTATTGGTTGTGCGACATGAGCCGGTAGGCGGTCGTAGGCTGCGAACAGTATCAAATAATAGGCGGTTGGGTTGATGAGGCCTAAACCGATCGCTAGTTTTCGATCCGGCGGTGCCAATGACAGATTTTGGGTGCCTGCGGCGAAGCCGAAAAACACCAGCCAAGACACCAAGGTACCCAAGAAAAGTAGTTGCTCCACAGCAAAAGTCGCTAGCCCGAGCTTGAAACCCGTCGCTACGGTTGACCACATCAGTACGCAACCCAGTGCAGGAGCCACCGCGCTGACAGGATTGCCGAGAATAGTTTTGCTCCCCATGCGAGCACTATACCCCAGCTGCGGATGCAGTCAGAATCTGGCAGGAAAATCAGGAAAGTTGTAATGCAAAGTATCCTTTGCGATGAGGAACTGCGTGCTCTGATTGAGCAACGTTTAAACAAATTTAAGGTTGAATCCGCGACCCAGCCTGGATTGCGTCAAGCTGCAGTAGCCATCGTCGTGACGGATGTGGGACCCGGCGCCGACTTACCCGGCATCGAAGATTCACGTTCGTGGTCTGATCACGCGGCGTTGCTGCTGACTCGGCGAGCTGAATCCTTGCGCAACCATCCTGGGCAATGGGCGTTCCCTGGTGGTCGCCTTGAGGCAGGGGAAACTCGAGTTGCAGCTGCGCTGCGCGAGATGAAAGAGGAAGTTGGTGTCCAACTACCCGAGTCCAACGTTCTGGGTTGCCTTGACGATTTCGTGACCCGTTCAGGTTTCGCGATGACCCCGGTCGTGGTTTGGGGTGGCTCGGGCCTAGTCACTAAAGCCGATCCGAACGAAGTCGCCAGCGTGCACCGAATCCCGCTGAGCGAGTTTTGTCGAGTTGACGCGCCGCAGCTGAGTTACACCGACACCAGCGATCACCCGGTGCTGCGCATGCCCGTTGGCGATGATGCGATTGCGGCACCCACTGCAGCTCTTATCTATCAATTCCGTGAAGTGTGTTTATTCGATCAACAGACCCGGGTCGCTCACTTTGAGCAGCCGGAATTTGCCTGGCGGTGAGCGTTCACAGCGCGAGGTCTGGTTGACGCTTGAGAGTAAGCCCACCACAATCGCTCGGGTGGCGATTGAGTAATTCCCAAGGAATAACAGGAGAACGATATGAGCATTCAGGAAGGCGATAAAATCCCAGTGGCAACGCTGCACAGCATGCAGGAAGGCAAGCCTACGCCGATGACTACTGATGACATATTTGCGGGTAAAAAAGTGGTTCTGTTTGCAGTGCCTGGCGCGTTTACTCCCACTTGCTCTATGGCACATCTGCCAGGCTACGTAGTCAATGCAGATACCATTAAAGGGAAAGGTGTGGATACCATCGCATGTGTTTCGGTAAATGATGCCTTTGTTATGGACGCCTGGGGCCAAGATAAAAACGCTGAATCCTTGTTGATGCTTGGTGATGGCAATGGCGATTTCACGCAAGCGATCGGACTCACCATGGACGGCAGCGGGTTTGGTCTAGGCCAACGTTCGCAGCGCTACGCCATGATTGTGGACGACGGTGTGGTGACAAAATTAGCCGTTGAAGCACCAGGTAAATTTGAGGTCAGTGCTGCAGAGGCGATACTCGAGGCTCTGTAAGTTTATGGCGTAGCTGCCGCTAGACGGGCTTGCAACGAGCCTTTAGGTCGAATGAGGCACTCTTGGGCCGCGGTAGCAACCAGCTCACCCTCACGGTTGAAAAAGTGCCCCCTAACAAAGCCCCTGGCGCCGCTGGCGTTAGGGGACTCTTTAGCAAACAACAACCACTCGTCTGCACGAAACGAGCGGTGAAACCAAATCGCGTGATCCAAGCTAGCGCCCTGAATATCTTCCCGCCGTATGATCTTGCCGTGGGGCATCATCGAGGTAGACATAAAGTCTAAATCTGACATGTACGCTAACAAAGCCAGGTGAACTTGCGGGTCATCAGGCAGGCGGTCTCTAGTTCTTAACCAAGTGTGTTTGTGCGGCGGCCGCTCTTCGTTGCTGTACATTATGGTTTTTTCGACAGCTCTTGAATCGATGGCTTCGAAGCGAAAGCTAAAGCGTTTCAGTTCAGGTTGTTTTTCGTAGGCGTCCTGATAGGTCTCTAAATCGCCACGTAGTGATTCCGGTGGCGGCACATTTGGCATGGATTGGGAGTGAGTAAGACCTGACTCTTGTTTCTGCCAGGAACACGATAGGCTAAAAATCGCGCGGCCATTTTGTATCGCGGCCACGCGCCGAGTACTAAAAGAACGGCCATCACGAATGCGGTCGACCTCATAGAGAATAGGGCGAGTCCAATCTCCGGGTCTCAGGAAATACGAATGCAACGAATGCAGTCCATGCTCTGGGTCTACGGTTCTGTAGGCAGCGGTCAGCGCTTGCGCCAACACCTGACCGCCGAAGACATGTTCGGTATCGTGATTTTGACCGCGAAAAAGGTTCTCCTCGATGGCTTCTACGTCTATAAGGTTGAGTATTTCTTGCAGGACCGGATTGTTCATGGTTGCGTCGAGTCTCGGTTTGCGCCTATTTTACGCGCGTCGCCTAAGCTACGTCGAAACTATTGTGATGTTTTGCAGTCAGCAGCGGGAAACTAATCGAAATTCAGGAGCAAGTGATGTTAGAGGTCTATCAATTTCCATGTTTGCAGGACAACTATGGATTCTTGATTCACGATTCCGCAACCGGCGCTACCGCCGCTATCGACACGCCTGAGGTGGCGCCAATAAATCNAGCGTTGGCGGATANAGGTTGGCAGCTCACGCATATTCTTAATACCCATCATCATTTCGATCATGCTGGTGGTAACGACGCGTTAAAAGCCCAGTGGCAGTGTCAGGTGGTGGGTGCTGCAATCGACGCCGAACGAATCCCTGGTATAGACCTAGAAGTCAAAGACGGCGAGTCTCTGGCTTTCGGTTCTGCGCAAGCAGAGGTGCTTGAGGTACCCGGGCATACTTCTGGCCACATCGCCTATTACTTTGCCGAAGCGCAAATCGCCTTTGTAGGCGACACCTTGTTCGCGTTGGGNTGTGGTCGCTTATTCGAAGGAACACCGCAACAAATGAATGATAGTTTGAACAAGCTCATGGCGTTGCCTGACGATACGATGGTGTATTGCGCTCATGAGTACACCGAGGCAAATGCGGCTTTTGCCGCAACCGTTGAGCCAGACAATCCTGCGCTGCAACAGCGCATACAAGACATTCAGCGATTGCGCNAAGCAGGGCAGCCAACGGTGCCTACTTCGATTGGTCTAGANCGGGCCACTAATCCGTTTGTNCGCGCTGACAGTTCAGAACTTCAGAGTGTTTTGGNAATGGTTGGTGCCGATGCAGTTGACGTGTTCGCCGAGACTCGCCGACGCAAAGATCACTTTTGAATGCTGGCATTGGGGTAGCCGGTGAATCGCGAAAAGGCGTTCTTTTTGCGTTAGCTGCTTATGGTATCTGGGGTGTTGCTCCCATCTATTTTGTATGGGTNAGTTTTGCGCAGCCGCTAGAAGTGCTTGCCCACCGAGTGATGTGGGGCATCCCTCTGCTTGGCCTGCTGTTNTTACTTTCTGGGCAATGGCGCGATATTGCCGGGCTTACGCGTAAAGCCATAGGGTATTTGTTAGTCAGCTCGGCGTTTTTGAGCGTTAACTGGCTGACTTTCATTTATGCGATTCAAACAGAGCGAATAGCCGAGGCGAGCCTTGGCTACTTCATCAACCCGTTGGTAAATATCGTTTTGGGTTGGCTGTTTCTGCGCGAGCAACTCAGACCCATGCAGTGGTTGGCGGTAAGCCTGGCCGCTGCTGGTGTACTTTTGGAGTTAGTGGCTCAAGTTAGCCTGCCCTGGTTGGGGCTAATTCTAGCGCTGACGTTTGGTCTGTATGGCCTGTTGAGAAAACAGGTTAATGTGCCGGCGGTGGTGGGACTGAGTATAGAAACATCGGTATTGGCGCCGCTTGCTGCAGCATTTTTGCTATGGCTCAGCTCGACTGCAGACCCGCGCACGCTAGGAGAAGTGCTGAGTTTGGGTTTGGGCGGTCTAATCACAGTAGTACCCTTGGTATGTTTTGCGGCGGCGGCAATGCGCCTACCGCTAACGACCTTAGGCTTCATTCAATATCTAGCGCCGAGCTGTGCATTAATGCTCGCACTGTTTGTTTACGGCGAAACCGTGTCCTCAGAACGTTGGCTGACCTTCGCTTTGATTTGGGCAGCGCTGTTAGTATTTTCTTTCGAGGGGCTTTACCGTTTTCGTAGACACCGATTGGAGGGCGTTGAATGATCACTTTGTACACCATGGAACGGGAATATCCCTATGGCGCTCTGCGGTCGACCAATGGCAGTAAAGTCAAAGTTGTACTTGCAGAGAAGGGTTTGGATTTTCAGACGCAAACGGTGCGACCTGGAGATGTTTGGAAAAAACTGCCAGAAGTTTTAGCAAAGCACCCGCTAGGCAAAGTGCCGTGGATTGACGACGGCGATCTGACGCTTTACGACTCTACGGTGATCAACGAATACCTGAACGAAAAATCTGCCGCCAACCCTTTATTGCCGCTCGACTTGCAGAGCAGGAGCAAGGTACGAGCGTTGGAAAACTATGGCGACGAAGGCGTATTGGCCAAGTTCCTGCCGATGATTTGGATGCCATGGTGGTCGCCACCAGAGCAACGCGACGAAACAGCAATGCAAAAAGGTCGAGACGGTCTAATGACGCAGGTCTTGCCGTTTCTGCAAACAACGCTAGATGCCCAAGACTACCTTTGTGGAGACTTTAGCTTGGCTGACGTACCGATGATGGCCGTGGCTATGGTGTTGCAGGTCGATGGCATGAGCGTTGCCGAGTTCCCGATGGTAGAGGCTTATCTAGAGCGCTTACGCCAGAGACCGTCTTACCGATTGATTGATCCCAAGACACCAGTAGATGACGCTTTGACCTCGAGCTAGTCCACGGTGACTGCAGCTATGGATGCCAGGGTGCGTAGATATGGTGCATCGCTGATGTCTAGGGGTATTTGCTCCGCAGCTTTGGCCGCTAATGCCTTGCTTGGATATCGGCCGCTGAACAAGATGTGGTAACGGCGCCCGCCCACCAGAATATGTTCGATGTCATAACTCACGTCAGTGTTAGCAAAGTGTTTTGTGGCAAATGCTTGGGTCGCTGCTGCCGAGGTCAAGGCCACCCATTGAATCGTCCACAGCGTGAGATCATCTTGTCGTTTCAGTGCCGACCTTTCTGTTGCAGGGGGCAGCTGAGTGTCGACACGGTCAGCAACAGTGGTGGCTGGCGTCTCAAGCTGCAGTGTGCTGGCTTTGGGTTCGACTGTCACAGTCGGCTGCGCATTGCCTGCAATTTCAGGTCGACGTTGCGCTGCCTCTAATGTGCCGCTGCGTTGGCACTGCCAGTTGCCCTCAACACCCTGACACAACCAAGGTGGTGCGTTTGCAGATTCGCTAGAGGCAGTGGTCGTGGACTGACTCGCGCAACCCCAAGTCGTCAATAAGCCAATAACCGAAAGTACATAAAGGAGTCTCATCATGGAGACTTTGCCTTTTGGACCTTAAGCTGTAAAGCCGTCGGTCAGGTCAGGCGAGTTGCGCACCTTGTATTAGACAGTTGCGGCAGTCACTGACCGAGCCTTTATAAGCACTGGTAATGACAGGCCCTTGCGCTTAGATTAAAAAGCGCTGGGAATAAAAATAAGTGATACCAAACGACCTCGGAGATCCTTGGAAACGCCATGATTGCAAACATCACTGATTTTGACCGTATCCCACGCATCCTGCGCCTGAACATCGCGGGGCAACCAGTGGACTGGGTAAATTGGCAAGAGGCAGTATGCCTATACGCGAGAAACCTGGTGAGCTGGACGGTGGGCGATCCGCTGTTGACTATTCGCGGCGGTCACTCACGCCTCGACAGTCGCCGTAGTAGCATAGATATTCACAGCATAATCGCTTGCGGCGGGCGGGTAGTGTCCAAAGATGAGCACGTACCTCCACTCACGAACCAGGCGCTGTTCCGACGGGACGGCAATAACTGCTTGTACTGTGGTAAGCAATTCGGCGATTTTGATCTCACTCGGGACCACGTGTTACCGGTATCCCGAGGCGGCTTAGACCTATGGGACAATGTTGTGGCGGCATGCCGACGCTGCAATCACTTCAAGGGTAACCGACTGTTGCAAGAATGCGGCATGGAATTGCAGGCGTTACCCTATGTGCCAAACTTTGCCGAGTATCTGGCGCTGATCAATTCCGGTCGCATTCTAGGCGACCAAATGATGTTCTTGAGCAAAAGCTTCAGCGCCCAAAGTCGCTTGTTGCATTAAGGCGTGATGGGGTTTAACCGAGTGTTTTGGCGCTGCTGAGTCGCCAAACGGTGGGGTTAGCGTGGGCGGCGACGCGTATTGCCATTGCCAGATCCAGATAATGCTAGCGAAACCCGCGTATGCAGTCATGCTGATGGAACCAGTCTTGCTTATGCATAGCGATCTCGGGCAGAAATCGGCTGCTTAAGGCAGTACCTATGTTGTTCATTAGACGTTGCGCGCGCCCTGAGGTCATAAAGCTGACAAAGGCACGCTTAGCCGCTTGATCAGCGCGCCGCGCGCGTGCTTGCCGGTAGCGTTGATATTCGCGCACCGCATCTGCGCTATCTTCTTCATAGTTCTCGAGCATGCGCGCCAGTACCCAGGCATCTTCAAATCCCAGCCAACGATGTTCTGGTGTTACGACATGGGGCTGATAGCAAGCATGACCGAGAAATACTCGGTGACCATCGTAATAGTATTCACGGATACGTGGCTGCTCTGGATCAAAAAAGTGAGCATCGCCGCGGTGCGTAATAGCCTCATGTAATTCTGGGTGCCAGTGCTTGGGCTCAAAAGGCAGATTACTCGGTGTTATGAGTAAATAGTGAGTTTGGTGCCGGCTCGACCACTGTAAAATCCGCTGATTGGCGCCGAGCCAGGTAATGTTCGCGTTAACTGGTTCGCGCAGTTCGGTTGTGACGCCATACCAACTCATTGTGGGCGTGCTATTTGGCTGTGTTTGCCGGTGCCTTAAGCGACTTGCTATGAGCGTAAGCTGGTGTGCGTCGTCAATTTTATTCAGTATTTCTGGGCTGATTGTTGCTGCTGCGGGTATTGCAGCAGCGCGCTTCCCAACGGGGAAAAGAGCTTCGCGTAGATCCTCTTCGGTGCAATTCAGTATAGGTGCGCCGTAGCGGCCACGGTAGAACTCGCCGAGTGGTAACTCTGAAACCAGGTAAGCCGAACGCCCTAGACGAATCTGCGCGCGTTGCGGTTCACGCCCGATTTCATGTAGCGGCACAGGACACAGCGCACTGACCAGACGCGTAGCGTTCGCCGGTATCGGCACCATGGGTTGTCGGTAGGTGTTAGTTGGGCAANANCNCNGAATGTCCGCGAANCCCNNTGCATGACAGGCTAGCGTAGTGAGGTCAGCCGTGCAGTCGTTGCCAACGATCGCCAGGGGATACATTACTGTCGTCGCCAGCGCGTTCCTTCGCGGGAATCTTCCAGTTCAATGCCAGCGGCTGCTAANTCGTCGCGTAATTCATCGGCGCGCTGATAGTCNCCGTTTNTGCGTGCGTCTTGGCGCGCTTGAATCTTGGCGTCGATTGCTGCGTCGCTAATGGCATCGGTCGCTGGGTGCGTAGTNCCTTTGAAATACAACTCTGGATCTTCGTACAGCAAACCCAATAACCAACCACCGGTCAGCAGTTGCCGCCGCGCTTGATCAATCTCTTGTTCGGTGGTGGCTCGGCGCAGTTGGTTAGCAAGTTCATGCAGGCCCGCNAGCGCCAGCGGCGTATTTAGATCGTCAGNCAAAGCAGCCACGACATTGTGTGGGTCATTGCCAACCTCGGTGTCGGCGAAGTCCAAGCTCGTGATTCCATCGCGGCTCGGATTGTCCCGCAAAGTTTGATANAGACTGTCTAAGCTGGCACGCGCTTGAGCTAACAGGTCGTCNGACCATGACAAACTGGAGCGGTACTGACCAGACAGCAGCGCNTAACGTAANACTTCGCCTGAATGTTGCTGCGCAAGAGNATGCACCGTCAGTACGTTGCCNACNGATTTCGACATNTTCTCCGCGCCTAGGGTCAACATCCCGTTGTGCAGCCAGTAGCGCACATAGTCTTTGGTTTGATTCGCGCAGCGGCTTTGAGCGGCCTCGTTCTCATGGTGGGGAAACGTTAGGTCGGAGCCACCGCCATGAATATCAATGCTGTCGCCGAGATGTTTTTTGATCATGGCAGAACATTCGATGTGCCAACCCGGCCGTCCGCGACCCCATGGGCTGTCCCAGCCAGGTTGCTGGTCGGAAGAAGGTTTCCACAACACAAAGTCTTTTGGATCGCGCTTGTAGTCGGCCACATCTACCCGCGCACCATCAATCATGTCTTGCAGGCTACGTTTCGACAAGCTGCCGTATAACGGATCTGACGGTACGTGAAACAGCACGTGTCCGGCGCTTGCGTAGGCATGCTGTTGTTCGATGAGTTGCTCGATCATNNTGATNATTTCGGCAATATGGTGGGTTGCCCTTGGCACAATATCAGGAGGACGAACCCCAAGCGTTGTCATGTCATCAAGGTAAGCGGCGCTAAAGCGTTCAGCTAATTCGCTGATCGGCTCGCTGTTCGCTGCCGCTGCGGCATTAATTTTATCGTCTATATCGGTAATGTTGCTGACGTAGGTGACTTTCGGGTAGTGCCGCTCGAGTAACCGAATCAACACATCNAAAACCACTGCTGGGCGACCGTTGCCAATGTGCACGTAGTCGTACACGGTGGGACCGCAGACGTACACACTGACGTGGGATGGATCGGCGGGNACAAACTTTTCTTTGCGTCCGCTTAAAGTGTTGTGCAGGTGCAGGTCAATCATGCTGGCTGATCGACATGGATGGCGTCACCACTAACTGTTAGATAAAAGCAGGTCGGCCGGTTTGTATGGCAGGCGGCACCGGTTTGTCGAACCTTCAACAGCACGGTATCGCCATCGCAATCAAAGTGCATACTGACCAGTTCTTGGAAATGTCCGGATGTTTCGCCCTTGCGCCAATACTCTTGTCGACTGCGTGAGTAATAGANNACNTGACCTTCATCCAGTGTTNGCTGNATNGCANGATGGTCCATCCAAGCCAGCATCAGTACGGCACCGCTGTCATGCTCTTGGGCAATTGCAGGNATCAGGCCGTCGCTGTTGAACCGCAGTTGGCTCAGGANGTCTTGCAGCGGGACACGCGTACCTAGCGCGCTGACCTCTAGGTCTTTAAGAGTGACCATAGTGTTGTTCCAAATACTCATAGACGGCACGTAAGGCCATGGCCTCACCGCCCTCAGGATGGCCAGGGCGATTGCGCGTGTTGAAAGCCATTACGTCGAAGTGTAGCCATGGCGTATTGGCGTCAATAAAACGTTGCAGAAATAACGCCGCGGTAGTCGCACCGGCCAAACCGCTGGGTGCTGAGTTGACTAAATCCGCTACNTTGCTGGAAAGCATGTGGTTGTAATCGTTGTGTAAAGGCAGTGNCCAAACCGCGTCATCCACCTGCTCGGCGGCCNCACTTATGCTTGCTGCGAGGGCCTTATCGTTGCTGAACATGGCAGCAATTTCTGTTCCGACTGCAACACGCGCGGCGCCGGTCAATGTNGCATAGTCTACGATCAACTCCGGTTTGTCTTGNGCTGCTATGGACAATGCGTCGCACAGTAACAAACGTCCTTCGGCATCGGTGTTGTCGATTTCTACAGTCAATCCTTTGTGGGTATGCAGAATGTCGCCGGGTCTGAAGGCATTGCCGGCGATCGCGTTTTCTGCGGCCGGCAACAACAGGCGCAACCGTATAGGCAACTTTTGCGCCATGATCAGATAACTTAAGCCCATAGCAATGGCTGCGCCGCCCATGTCTTTTTTCATCTGCCGCATGCTGGCGCCCGGCTTGATGTTCAACCCGCCACTGTCAAAGGTTACGCCCTTACCGATTATTGTTACCTTGGGGTGGTTCTCATCGCCCCAGGTAAGATCTATCAATCGAGGTGGGTCCTCAGCGGCCCGTCCCACAGCGTGAATGGCGCCGCATTCGCGATCCAACAATTCGTCGCCCACGGTAACGCTGATCTCGGCCGCAAAGCGTGCGGCCAATGCCGTGGCTTCCGCCTCTAGATGCGCTGGCGCCATATCTTGGCTCGGCGTGTTAATTAAATCTCGGGTTAGTGCGGTGGCGCTGACTTTATGCAGAATGTCGTCCATGTCTTGGTCGTGGGCAAGTCGCAATCGCGCGGGTGCGCGGCCAACCGCTTTGTAACGATCAAACTGATACGCGCCTAGGCCCCAGCCAATAGCTTGCAAGTCAGTTATCGGGTGACTGAATGCGTATTTGCCCTCGGGCAGCCGCGTTGGTAAGTGGCCTAACGAGGCAATGTCGTCGTTACCATTCCAGCCCACCAAAACGTCGCCGCTTGCCAAAAACGCTACGTCTCCAGGCTTGGCGTTGAACTGTTGGCGTNCCAGCCACTGCCGATCGGCGTCACTGGTGGTGTGCAATTGCTCGCTAAGTTGCTCAGCGGTAATCAGACTCAGTTGNGTGGTGGCTTNGTCGCTGGTGCTAAAACCAGCGGTCGCGATATCTTCTTCGGTGTAATGCTGCATGAGGTNTTAGATGGTTTTNCCANACGGTATGTTAGGCCANGTTGGCCGCGAGGGCAGAGCAATTTAACTAATCTGCTTAATCGGAATGGTGTCCAGCCCTAAATTGTTGCCGGAAAATACTTGATCAGCCCGATAGCTAGAGCGCACCAGCGGGCCGGCTGCGACTTCCATAAATCCCATGTCCAGCCCNATTTGGCGCAAGTCGGCAAACGCATCTGGACTGACCCANCGGTCTACCGGTAAGTGGTTCTTGGTTGGGCGCATGTACTGACCCAANGTAACNATATCNACTTGGTGCGTTCNTAACGCGGACATGCTTTCAATCACCTCGGTGTCGGTTTCGCCTAAGCCAAGCATCAGACTCGACTTTGTCAGCACTTCGGGCTTGACCTGTTTTGCTAGTTGTAAAACGTCAAGCGTCTGTTGATAGCCCGCGCGTGGGTCGCGAACTATGTGGGTTAAACGCTGCACGGTCTCGAGGTTCTGAGCAAAAACTTCNAGGCCAGACTCAACCACGACCGNCACGTGTTCAGCGACGCCGCCAAAGTCTGGCGTCAANGCTTCCACGCGGGTGCTGGGATTNGCCTGTTTAATCGCGCGAATACAGTCAGCGTAATGTTGGGCGCCGCCGTCTGTTAAGTCGTCACGATCAACTGAGGTTAACACCACATAACTCAANCCCATAAGTTGNACNGATTNGGCAGCGTTAGTTGGCTCATTCGGATCAAGCCAGCCNTTTGGATTGCCCGTATCCACTGCACAAAAGCGGCATGCGCGAGTGCAAGTGGCGCCCATNAACATGATGGTTGCGGTGCCGTGATTCCAGCACTCGCTGATATTAGGGCAGTGAGATTCGGCACACACTGTGGCTAACTTATGGTCTGTGACGATTTTCTTAGTGTTTTGGTAGCGCACCCCGGTNCCTGGGCGTACTCGCAGCCAAGGCGGTTTACGCTCAACCTCAGCGGTCACTTTCGTGGTGTTCTTTATGCCGTTTTTAATCGCTGTGAAGCCTTGCTTCGTGGCAAATTTTTCGCCGCTTTTCGGGGCCTTAGAGGTGTCTTTTTGCATAGTAGGGCTAGCTAGAGTCTGCGGCTAGATTTGGGTCTGAATCTTGAAATTGCAAGCTGTGTAAGGTGGCGTAAAGGCCGTCGGCTGCCAGCAATTCCTCATGGCGACCTAACTCAGCCACTTGGCCTTGATCTAATACTAAAACGCGATCAGCCTCCTGAATAGTCTGTAGTCGATGGGCGATGATGATTGACGTACGACCTGCCGTGAGTCTTTGCAACGCGTCTTGGATCAGTAACTCGGTCTCGGTGTCGATGCTGGCAGTCGCCTCATCTAGCACCAAGATTTCGGGATCAGCCGCTAACACTCGGGCAAAGGCGAGCAACTGGCGCTGGCCTTGTGAAAGATTTTGCCCACGCTCTGTCAANGCGGTGTCGTAGCCTTCAGGCAAGGCGCTAATGAAGTCATGGGCATTAACGGTGTGTGCTGCGGCGATGACNCGNTCGCGGCTAATGTCTGGATTACCCAAAGCGATGTTGTCGAGGATCGAACCAGAGAATATATGGAAGTCTTGCAGCACCACACCCACGCGCTTGCGAAGGTCATGACTGTGAATGTGGTTCAAATCAAAGCCATCGAGAAAAATTTGTGCGTCGGCAAAATCATAAAAACGTCCAAGCAGCCTTATGATTGTGCTCTTGCCAGACCCGGTTGGGCCGACGATGGCGAGTTTTTCGCCTGGCGCGATTTCAAAAGACACGTTTTTGAGGATCGGCATTTCAGCTTCGTAGGCGAAATTCAGATTGCGAAATTCGACCCGGCCGGAGAGTCGCTGTGGCAGTTGCACTGGCTGTTCGGGTTCATGGGTGGCCTCGTCCCAATCCAATGCCTGGAAGATCCTCTCGCCACTGGCCATTGCGCGAAACAAGATATTTGTTTGTTCGCCAAGCACGACAATAGGGTGGAACAACATGCTCACGAATTGCGTAAATAACACCACTTCGCCAACAGTCATGCTGACTTCCATGACCTGAGTAGCGCCGTAGTAGAGAATTAACCCAATGCAGATTTGCGCAACGGTCTCGTTGAATGCGCCGTACATGGTCTCAATCTTCGCCAGACGCATTTCGTGATCACGATTATCGTGGTTGATGTTGGTATATCGATTTAGGTTGTAGTCTTGTCGGTCGGAGATTTGCACCACCTGCAACCCAGCTAAGTTCTCTTGCAAGTTCTGATTCAGAGCCGACAAGGTTTGCCGTACTTGGCGAAACAATCGTCGAGTGGTGCGGCGGAAGTAGTAGGTCACCATTGCCAGTACCGGCAGCGCCAGCAGCAGCAGTAAGGTCAGCTGTACATCGATGGCCAACATGACCGCTAAGGCAACAAAGAAAGGTACAAACTCGCCGATTAGCGTTCCCAATCCTCGCAGTAGTTCGTACAGCGCCTCAACATCGTTAGTCACGCGGGTCATGATTCGACCCACGGCGACGCGATCAAAGAACGAAGATGGTCGAGTCTCTAAGTGGCTGAATAAGTCGAGGCGAAGATCTCGCAGACCGTTGATGACAGCCTGGATCAGGGTCATTCGGTGAGCATGGCCAAAAATCGCGCCGAGTATCTGCAGTATCCCATACAACAGGCATGCCGCAAGCAGCGGCGACATATCTAATGCAGCGGCGATACTGCTGTTAAAATCGATCATGCCGAAATCGGGCGTTTCGGCGCTGGCCTCGTCGCGCAGAATATGGTCAATAACCACCAGTGAGATGATTATGGGCAGCAGAACCTGTAGTGCTGATGCAAGCAGGACCAGTAGTGTGCTCACCAACAACTGCATCTTGTAGGGCGCGAGCCACCGCAATAAGCGCCGCAGCAGCTGCATGTTCAGTACCGCACCGCTGATGTCGGCCTCGAAAATGGCGTAATCCCGTTTCACTCCCGGTGGTGGTTTCAAGGTATCGGTCACGTTGAACGTCGCCTCAAGTTTTGCAGGTCTTCCTGTTCCGCGCCCTCACGTTGCACACGCTCCAGCTCTGCGTAATAACCACCCCGGGCTAACAATTCGGCATGGCTGCCGCGTTCAATGATTTGTCCTTGCTCAAGAACGATTATTTGGTCGGCATGACGCGCGGTGCTTACCCGGTGCGATACCAACAAAGTGCTTTGGCGGTGCCGCAGTCGTTTTAGCTCGGACAAAATGTGTTCTTCAGTTTCCGTGTCTACGGCAGAAAAACAGTCGTCGAGGATGAGTATGGGCGCATTGCGAATGAGTCCGCGGGCAAGAGTAGCGCGTTGTTTCTGGCCGCCAGACAAGGTGACCCCGCGCTCGCCGATCAATGTGTCTAACTGATCAGGGAAGTCTTCAATGGTGTTGGCTAAGTCTGCGGAAGTAGCCGCTTGCCAAATGGCGTCGAGCGCTCGTGCTGGATCGTCGTAGGTTAAGTTGTCTTTTAGCGGTTCGGCGAACAGAAAGGGATCTTGCGGTACCAGAGCAACTTGGGAGCGCAGTTGCGACAACGGATAATGGGCGACTTCCACGTCATCAATGAAAATACGCGCTGGTGCCGGATCTATGAGGCGTACAAGCTGCTTCAAAAGGGTGGTTTTGCCGGCGCCGACGCGACCCATAATGGCCACCGTTTCACCAGGATCGAGGGTCAAGCTGACACGATCCAGGGCAAGCTGATCGCTGCCAGGATACTGGTAACTCAGATCATTAATGCGAATAGCGCCGGCGATATGCGCGGGAGCTTGATCGCTAGGCCGGTCGGTGATTTCTGGCTCTCGATCAAAAACTTCGAACAGCCTTGTGCTAGCGACTCCAGCCCTTTGATACAGGTTGACAATGAACCCTGCTACCCGAAAGGGTTGCACAACCATGTTCACGAACATAAAGAAGGCCACGAAGTCGCCGACGGGTAATTCGCCGTTGAGGACCAGATTACCGCCATAACCAAGAATGGTTAGCGAGCAGACTGCGGCCAACGTTGGCATCCACGCCATCATGGCCGAGTTGATTTGGCCTTGTTCATAAAACGAGTCAGCGTACGCCTGATTGGTTTGGGCGAAACGTTTTACTTCGTTTTGCTCCTGCACCATGGCTTGAATGGTGCGTATGCCAGACAAGTTCTCTTGGGTGTGGGCGCCAAGATCGGAAAGCCGCTGTTGCACCTGGGCGGAAGCGACGCCCATGCGGCGCGACGAATACTGGGCGTAGAGAAAAACGAATGGCATTGGTGGTAGCAGTAACAAGGTCAGCGACGGTGAGTAGTAGAGCATGAAGCCAAAGCCTACGACTGTTGCGTAAACCAGAATAATCAACAGAATCGTACCCATAGATATTAATCGTTGGATTAGCGCAATGTCTGCCACGGCGCGAGTCATCATGTCGCCAATGCTGAACTGGGCGAAGAATTCGGAACCCTGAAGCTGCAAGGATTGATACAAACGTTGGCGCAAATCGAAGGCCACCGTTAATCCTACTTTGCGTACGTTAAAGCGTGCCAATGAGACCACCGCATAGCGCGCTATAACGGATAAAAAGATACCAATAACCGGCCAACCTACTTGGAAATCACCGGCGACCATGCGATTGATCGCGACCGCGGTGAGCACCGGTACCATAGCTTCAAAAATCCGCGCCACACCGAATGCTAGGATCCCAGCGAAAAGCCTGCTTCGATACGGACTGATAAATATCCGGATACGCCACAACGCAGCGAAGGTGCTCGCGCTGGCTTTGGGGGTTTCAAGGGTTGCTTCGGCCATCGATGGAATAACTGCGGCGCAGCTTAAAACGCTGCGTTATTTGGTACGCGCGGGAATGGAATTGCGTCGCGAATATTTTCCATGCCGGTGAGGTATAGGACCAAACGCTCAAAGCCCAGCCCAAAGCCCGCGTGGGGAACGGTGCCATAGCGACGCAAATCTCGGTACCACCACAGCTCTTCTGTTAAGCGCGCGTCCATACGCGCATCGAGCACGTCCAAGCGTTCCTCGCGCTGGCTGCCGCCAATGATTTCGCCGACGCCCGGCACCAGCACATCCATTGCCGCAACAGTTTTTTCGTCATCATTGAGGCGCATGTAAAAGGCCTTAATGTCGCGAGGGTAGTCGGTAATAACGACTGGCCCTTGCACTTCTTTTTCGCAAATAAAGCGCTCATGTTCTGACTGTAGATCAGTACCCCAAGTCACCGGGAATTCAAATTTTGCTCCACTGGACTGTAATAGTGTTACCGCATCGGTATAGGTCATGGATGCAAAGGGCTTAGTGCTGACGTTTTGTAGGCGCTGAATAATCTCGGAGTCGACGCGTTGTTCAAAAAAACCGAGGTCATCGGCGCAACGTTCCATTACTTCGGTTACCACGGACTGCAAAAAGTGCTCAGCCAGCTGCGCATTGTCTTGCAAGTTTGCGAAAGCAATCTCTGGTTCGATCATCCAAAATTCTGCCAGGTGCCGACTTGTGTTGGAATTCTCAGCACGAAAGGTAGGTCCAAAGGTATACACCTTTGATAATGAGCAGGCGTAGCTTTCTACATTTAATTGGCCTGATACAGTTAAGAACGTTTCGGTGCCAAAAAAGTCATCGGCGTAGCTTCGAGGATCTGGTCGATTGACTTGATCCAGAGTAGACACCCGGAACAGCTCGCCTGCACCCTCGCAATCGCTGGCAGTGATAATCGGGGTGTTGACCCAGAAAAACCCGTGTTGGTTGAAATAGTTGTGCACCGCATTGGCGACCGTATGGCGAATTCGTGCCATGGCGCCGAAGGTGTTAGTGCGCGGCCGTAGGTGTGCGACGCCGCGCAAAAACTCATAGGTATGTTGCTTTTTGCTGACGGGGTAAGTCTCAGGATCATCGACCCATCCGACAACCGAAACCTGTCGTGCCTGAATTTCTCGATCTTGACCGCGGCCGCTAGATTTCACCAATTCACCGATGATGACCACCGAGCAACCGGCACCGAGCTGATTGATTTCCGCGTAATTTTCTAGCGTCTCATCTGCAATTGCTTGAATCGTGTCAAAGCAAGAACCGTCGTGCACATGAATAAATGCAAAGCCACCCTTGGAGGTGCGCCGAGAGCGTACCCAGCCGGCGATGGTGACGAGTTCACCCACGGCGACGTGGTGAGACAAGATAGTTTTAATGGCAACAGAGTCGGTCATGGCAATTAGGCGCGGTAAAACGGCCAGTGTAGATGATTAGGGTAGCTTTTGCTTTTTTGCGACAACGGTTTTTAGCCTTCAGGACGCAGTGTCGCCGCGTAGCGCCTGAACATCCACGTCGGCATTGAAGGGGCTGTGCTCGTCGATGTAGGCCATGTCCTGACTGACGTAATCTCGCTCTTCGGCAACGAAGCGTGCGACCGCATCGCGGAACCCGGGATCAGCAATCCAATGTGCACTGTGGGTGGCTTGTGGTAGATAACCGCGGGCGACCTTATGACTACCCTGAGCGCCGGCCTCAACTTTCTTCAATCCGCGTGCAATGGCGAAGTCGATAGCTTGGTAGTAGCACACTTCAAAGTGCAAGAATCGATGGTCCTCGACGCAGCCCCAATTGCGGCCAAACAGCGTGTCCCCGCCGATAAAATTGAGCGCTCCCGCAATNTATCGTCCTTGCCGCTTCGCCATGATCAACAAAATGTCCTCCGGCATGGTGCGCTGNATCTGAGAGAAAAATGCTCGATTGAGGTAGGGGCTGCCCCACTTGCGCTGGCCGGTGTCTAGATAAAAAGCGTAAAAGGCGTCCCAATGAGCTTCGCTTAGCTCAGCCCCGGTTACCCACTCGATTTCAATGCCATTGCTCAATGCCTCGCGGCGCTCGCGGCGCAGATTTTTGCGTTTTTTCGAGGCCAGCGCTGCGAGAAAGTCGTCGAAACTAGCGTAGCCCGGATTGTGCCAATGAAACTGTTGATCCAGTCGACGTAACAGCCCTTGTGTGCCTGCCACCTGCCATTGCGCCTCGGTCATAAAGGTCATATGCAATGACGATACCTTGGCCTGGGTTGCCACTTGCTGGCAGGCTNGTAGTAGTAACTGAGTGTGCTCGGGGTGATTTTCATCACACAATAATCGCGGACCCGTCGCAGGCGTGAACGGCACACTGACCTGTAGTTTTGGGTAATACTGTCCGCCAGCGCGGTGCCAAGCCTCCGCCCATGCGTAATCGAAGACATACTCGCCCTGGGAGTGGTTTTTCAGATACATCGGCACGACGCCAATGGTTTGTTGATCTTGAGCTACATTCAGGTGGAAAGGTTGCCAACCGGTCGCCTCTGAAACACTGCCACTGGTCTCTAAAGCCGTGAGGAATTTATGCCGTACGAACGGGTTATANANGCCGGCAGCATCCGCGCACCGATCCCANGCTGCTGCATCGATGTCGCTGATGTTGTGAAGAATGCTGGCGGTGATGTCAGTCAATGACTGTGCTTCCATATCGATAATAACGAAAGNTTAGCCCATCTAATGTGCAACAGGTGTGAGCAATCGCAGTTGCCCAGTTGCTGTAGATCTAGAACATATTCAGTTCTANACCTGCCGCCAAAGCGCCGCCGAGCTCCGCACAGCGATCCAGCGTGGCTTGATCTGGAAAGCCGTGNGCNATAATAGGTGCTTGGACTTGGATCAAGGGATAACCGTTGGCAATGCGCTCGATTGAGCGTTGCGCGCCGCTGCCGTCGTTGCCCGCATTGATCACTATGGCGTAGGGCAGCGGTGGNAACTTGCCCTCGACCTCATAGAAACTGCGATCAAAAAAATCTTTTAAAGCGCCGGACATATAACCGAAGTTTTCTGGTGTTGCGACGATTAAGCCGTCGGCGTGCAATAAGTCTTCTGGTTGCGCCTCGGCGGCGCGCAGCACACTACACTCGACCCCGCTGATCTGGGGATCGCTGGCACCACGGGCCACAGCCTCGACCATGGCCTTCGTATTACCGGTCTTGCTGTGATAAATGATGACTAGTTTTTTCAAAAGCCTCTGTCGTAGAGTTGCTGAACGTAATCAGTATACGTGGGGACAACCCAATGCGGGTATCTACTCGCCATAGAAGAGTCAAAGGGGAATGACTATGCGCATGCAAACACCGCGGATTCGACCGCTTCAAGATTCAGACTTGGATGCCAAGGCTGCCGCGTTACTAGCGCCGATCGCCAAAAGTGGGCGGGTACTGAATATCTTTCGTACCCTAGCTCAGCATAGCGATTTAGCTCGTCGTTGGATGGTGTTCGCCAACCATATACTCGGTAAATCGACCCTCAGTGCTCGAGATCGAGAGCTGCTAATTTTGCGCATAGGCTATTTGTGTCGGGCGGAATACGAATGGGGACAGCATGTGGAGATTGCCCGTCGCATCGGTATGAGCGATGGGGAAATATTGCTGGCGAAAAGCGGTCCTAGCACTGAGGGCATCAGCGAATTAGACCGATTGTTGCTGCAAGCCACGGATGAGTTGCACAGNGATGCCCANGTCAGTGACCAGACCTGGTCAGGCTTAAGCCAGCACTATTCAACTCAACAGCTTATGGATCTAGTGTTTACAGTTGGGCAATACAATCTGGTGTCGATGGCGCTCAACAGTTTTGGTGTGCAGTTAGACGACGGTGTGAGTGGATGGAATTTGGGAGTAAAGCCATGATCTTGATCAGGNACCTAAAAAACACGTCGGCTGCATTTATGTTTGCGATCGCCGTCTGTGGCGCCAGTGTCGCGCAGGCTCAGGATTACTTGGATGCACAATTGCGTGATGAGGTAGAGGCGCTAAAACAGGCAGCTACNGCACCCACCGATGTCGGCAATTATGCAGATCGCAGCGCGGTGTTGTGGCGCTGGGCCAGTGCGTTTGCGCTTAATGGCGGTTATGTACCGGTTAATTTGACCGCAGTCACACGCATCAAGTCACCCGCCAAGCCAACAGGGCCGACCATGCAAATGATNGACGACTTTATTGCGGAACTGACGCTGCTCGACGAGCAACCCGATGCATTGGGTCCACTAACTGCAACGTTAGGGCCTTTTGCTGCGCGTAGTCGGGCGACGTTGCAGCAGACCTATACCGTTGGCAGCAAAGACATTACGGTAGGCGGTGGTTTCGCGGTGGCGCGACACTTTATGGCGGACTACGGTGCGTTTCAGACCAGTGATCCCAGTGGAGCAAACTACGTCAGTATCAGTAGCTCNAATCCGAATGTGCATTTCGTTGCGGATGCGGTGCCTGTAGCAGGCATGCATGGTGGATTTCGTGGTGCTGCCCAAGTGTTGTTTTTTCGCCTGTCTGCCGGCCAGCTTGAGCCAGCAGATCAAGTCACGATTACCTATGGCGGCCGAGCGCANGGCGGCTCTGGTTTACTGATGCCAACGTTTTCTAGTGACCGTATGCCGTTCCCGCTATACGTCGATTTTGACGGCAAGGGCCCCCTATTATCGTTACCGATCCAGCCGGTGCGGGTGACTGGCAGCAAGATTGCTGGAGTGCATGGTTTTGCGCCATCAGTAGTGCGACCTGGCGAAGCGTTTACGCTATCGGTGCGGGCTCAAGATCGGTATTACAACCGAGCGATTGGCGCCATTCCTGGTTGGAAAGTTTTAGCTGGCGATCAGGTAGTGGCCACGTTGCCTGCTGGTGGTTCGGCCATCCAGACGGTTACCGGCTTGCGGTTTGCTGATGCTGGAGTGGTGCGGTTAACGATACAGTCGGAAGCAGGCGATATTGTTGGGTCGGTGAACCCGATTCTAGTGTCAGCAGAAGCNGAGAAAATTTTTTGGGGCGACACCCATGGCCACTCAGGATTCGCCGAAGGCATCGGCACTCCGGATCGATTTATGACGTGGGCNAGAGACGATGCGCGCCNAGATTTTGTAACGCATTCGGAGCACGACGTATGGATGGACGATTNAGAGTGGCGACAGTTACAAGACAATGTGCGGTCTTACTCTGAACGCGGCCGTTTCATTGCGTATCTGGGCTATGAATGGACCACGCGCAATATTTACGGGGGGCATCACAATGTATTGTTTAGAACGGCACAAGGGCGTGAGCGACTAGCAACCCAATTCTACCCAACGTTGTCCGAACTCTATCAAGGTTTGCGCCAGCGCTATGCCAGCGAGGATGTACTTGTTATCCCGCACGCTCACCAGGCGGGCAACTATCGACTTAGTGATCCGCAACTGCAGCCGTTGATCGAGATCATGTCGCAACATGGCAGCTTTGAATGGTTCGGACGCAAGTACTTGGAGCACGGTCATCAAGTTGGCTTTACTGCAGCCAGTGACAATCACTTGAGTCAGCCCGGCTACACCGCACCCAAAGGACGTGGCCTGTCNCAGCGTGGTGGACTTGGNGCAGTNATGGCACCAGAACTTACCCGCGACGCACTCTTTGACAGTATGCGTGCGCGTCGAACCTACGCCACTACCGGTGAGCGAATGATCATGCAAACGCGAGTCAACGATGTATCTATGGGGCAGCGCAGCGGTTATACCAAAACTCGGTTGGTGGCAGGCACNGTCATTGGTACNGCGCCNATTGCTGAGGTAGCNGTNNTAAAGAANGGNGAAGTAGTCTGGCGTGAGGACTACCTNGGAGAGCAACAAAGCCAACGCTTTGGCACAGAAGAAACTTTGTATTTGAGTTTTAACAGTGCCTCGGTGCCCGAGCAGCCTGGCGACAATCCTCGAGGATGGCGGCCCTGGCAGGGGCGGATCAAGGTGCTAGAGGCTGACCTAGTGGATGTGCAAGCGACAGACTTCTTCAACGCCGATGTGCAACAACTTAAACAAGATGAGCAAGATCCGAATACGGTTTATTTTTCTACAGCCACTCGGGGCGACAACAGTTCTATCGCCCTAACACTGGCTGACATTAAACGCGGCGCACGCATAGAGTTAGCGCTAGAGGCGGCTACGGAATTTGGTAGCGGACCACCAATATTTCGTCGACACCAACAGGTTGCTGCGACCAGTGTTGAACTTACGCTAGCTGATGTAAAACAAGACAAAGCGCAGGTGTCGTTACCGCTTGGCGGTTATGAAGACACCATTGAACTGCGCCGCGTGGTTGCCGGCGGGCCGTTGGAAAAAACCTTCGAATGGCAAGATCAAAGTATTCGGCAAGGCGATTACTATTACGTTAGAGCGACTCAGCTAGACGGCGCAATGGCTTGGACCAGCCCCATTTGGATCGGAGGATACCCGCCCAGATAACCTGAAAAGCGTCACGGAATTACTCATATATTGACTAAGAGTGGTCATTGGCAGAGTTTTGTCACTTTTCGTAACGAAAATGTTGACTACAGCCTCTGCTGTCTAATAGTGTCGACCTCGGGCAAAGAGCCGATTCAGCGACCACAAGTGCGTGAGTGTTAACAGCTAAAGCAAAATAATAAAAAAAATAAAAACTAAAAGCTAACGAAAATAGGAAAACACGACGCGTGTCGCTTAAGCGCCGCAAATACGTAAGGGCTCATACGCGAAGCGTAGATGCGAAACATCGATTAAGTCTGGGGAAGAATATTGGAAGGTAATCTGAGGTCGTACAGATGAAGGGCAGCATGCTAGCCATTGGCATTACCCTATCTCTTTTGTCCATCCTGCACGCATTCATACCGATGTTGCCGGTGTTCTCCGTGCTGTATGGCATTGGAGCCGCCCTCGCGTTACTCAGTCTGCGCGAAATCACTAGGCCGTGGGCGGTGAGGCTGTTGGCTGTAGCCTCGACTGCGACAATGTTTCTATATTTTTTCGGTTTTTTTCGACTGGTACATCACTTTCATGACAACTGGCATCGCAGTGGCGTTGCGCTAGAAGCTATTGGTATGCTCACGTCAGCCTTTGCCATGATCGCCGTTCTGTCTGTGTACAGTTGCCGCCTCAAGGGAGACAGCGTTACTGACTCTACAGACCAAGTGATTTTTGGTGTACCAGAAGAGGTGAAAACCGAGCCTTAAACAACGGTCAATTGTCCGTCTCGGCGCAACTCTAAACGTCCTGTCGTTACCGCTTGCCGATAGATGCCGGGAGTTGGGCGAATACGAAACAAATCACCATTCTGGCCAACGAGTTGTTGGCTAACACCACAGTCACGAGCAATAGCGGCATTGGCTCTCAGGTGGTGCGGCTCTCCGTGTACTGGAATCGCTACAGCACTTGATACCCATCGGTACATCTGTCGCAACTCATCTGCGCATGGATGTCCAGAAGCGTGAATAGGCAGTTCGCTATTGTTGTGATCGATGACATGAACACCGAGGTCGCGCAGTGCATCGGTTAAGTGTTGAATTGCCTGTTCATTACCCGGAATCGTTTTGGAGCTAAAAATAACTCTGTCTAAGGGTTCTAGCTCAAGCTCTGGATGAGTATTCCGCGCGAGTCGATGTAATGCCGCGTTCGGTTCACCTTGGCTCCCGGTAGCGATGATCAGCACCTCCTCGGGCGGTAGGTAGCCGATGTCGTGGATTGGTATTACGTCAAAATTGTTTAGTAGGTAACCGCTGGCTTTAGCGCTGGCCACCATGTCGTTCAGTGACCGGCCTAAAATGGCCAAGAAACGGCCGTGGGCGGCAGCGAGGTCGCCAATAGTTTGTAACCGTGCTAGGTTCGATGCGAAGCACGCTACCACAACTCTCTTAGGTGCCTCTGCTATTGCGAGTTCCAGCCCC
>NHET02000125.1 GCA_002170355.2 Gammaproteobacteria bacterium TMED92 | reverse complement strand
CTTATTTACCCCCCCGCGCAAGCCACCAAGGCGTAAAACCTCAATCCCATCTGCATCCAATTACGCTATCCTGCGGGCCATGAAGAATACGCAACCTATTTTCTCTGGGCTTAAAGTGATCGATTGCGCCACTGTAATTGCAGCACCAACTGCCGCCATGATGCTTGGTGATTTTGGCGACGACGTGATAAAAATTGAGCGACCGGGCGAAGGCGACATGCTTCGTATGTTGTCTCATATTCCCACCACGCCCGAGGCCGGTAATGACTGGTTTTGGCAAATGGATGGCCGTAACAAGCGGGGCTTATGTGTTGATCTAAAGCAACCTGAAGGCATAGAAATTTTGCAGCGCTTGGTCGCCGACTGCGATGTCTTTATCACTAATCATCCGGCCAATGTGCGCGCCAGTTTGGGGCTGAACTACGACGACTTAGCACCGCTAAACACAGCTATGATCTATGCCTCACTCACAGCATATGGCGAACACGGCCCAGAGCATGATCGCAAAGGGTTTGATCAGCTGGCGTATTGGGCGCGCAGCGGACTTATGGACTTAATGCGCGCGCCTGACACACCCCCCACCCAAGGATTGCCGGGAATGGGCGATCATCCCACCGGCGTCGCATTGTACGCGGCAATTGTCACAGCACTGCTGCATCGCGAGCGCACGGGCGAGGGCGGTATGGTGCATACGTCACTACTTGCCAATGGTTTGTGGTCTGCCGCCGGCGTGGCGCAAGGTGTTTTGGCGGGTGGCGATATGGCTGAATACCGCGACAACAATCGCACCAACTTAGCTATGTTTAGGCCTTACCAAGCGAGCGATGGACGCTGGCTGCAATTCAACATGATACGCAACGAAGAGTTGTTGTCGTTGCTGCTGGCAGCCATGGAAGCCATTGAACTGTTGGCCGACCCACGCTACAGCGACATGGAAGCTATCGTGGTCAACCGACATGCTTTTGGCGACGAGTTACAGGCGCGCATTGGCCGCAAAAGCTCGGACGAATGGCTGCGCGTGTTCGCTGCGTTTGATTTGCCGGTAAACCGCATTGCACTGGTAGAAGAGGCCCTAACGGATCAGCAAATTCTGCAGAACGCTATGGCAGCACCACCTGCAGACCCAAGCATTGATGTTCCACTCGTCATCAATCACCCCGTCAACGCAGAGCACTTGCAAAAAGCAGGTGCCAAACGGGCGCCAGCCTTGGGAGAACATTCCAAAGAAATTCTTGCGGAGTTGGGCATGAGCGACGCCGCCATTGACCAACTGCTGCACAAGGGCGTCATTGTGAGCACGCCAGCTCCGCGCTAAACCTAGCGAGCGAAAAAGGAACATCTATGGCCGCTTTGCGCTGTGTAATTGCAACACCCCTGAAATTGATTTTGCCGCTGTTTAGCGCGCTATTGGAGGGATTATCCCCCAGCGTACTAGCCAATGACCATGGCAACAAATCAGAATGGTTAGAATTATTTAACGGCCGAGACCTAGACCAATGGACGGCCAAGATTACCGGCCAGCCGCTCGGCCAGGACCGCTATCAAACTTTCAGCGTCAGCGACGGACTGCTTAAAGTGCGCTACCACAACTACGACGCATTCGACGGCCAGTTTGGCCATTTGTTTTACGCCCAGCCTTTTGGTCACTACGAACTTCTGATTGAGTATCGATTTGTTGGTGCACAACTGAGCGGTGGGCCGGCGTGGGCTGAGCGCAACAGTGGCGTCATGTTACATGCTCAAGAACCGTCGACTATGACCTTAGATCAGGACTTTCCAAACTCTATTGAAGCGCAATTTCTTGGTGGTCTTAGTGATAATAAACCCAGGCCTACAGGCAGCGTTTGCAGTCCAGGTACGGAGATTATGCTTGACGATGCGCTAGCCACTGCCCATTGCACCTATTCCTCCAGCGCCACTTACGATGGCGAGCAATGGGTGCAGATGCGCATTGTGGTAAACGGCCACGACGAAATAACCCACTCTATCGGCGGCACGACGGTTATGCGCTACCACAGTCCACAACTATCCATGGGTGCCCTTGGCCCAGGCAATAAAACCCCCTTGATGCTTGATCGCGGCTACATCGCATTGCAAAGCGAGTCGCATCCGGTTGACTTTCGCCGCGTAGCGCTACGCCCAATCACACCTTGAATAACGACGACCACTCAACCCATGCGCAGCACTTGGTTCAGCAAATGTGCAGCGCCGTCCCCACAGGCACAAACACCGATCCACAGTTGCGCGCTTGGCTTGGACTGACTGAATCGATGACTGCAGCAGTGGCGCATCATTGTCGGGGCCAGGCAACGGTTACGCTGTTACAAGAAGGTGTTGGCCAAGCGCAACACTGGGAACGGCAACGCTTAAATTGTGCGGACGATGTTTTTGTTCGACATATTTGTCTGTCGGTTCACGGTGTGCCGCGACTGGCCGCTCGATCTTTGACCGCTAACAACAGCTCTGTGGTGGGATTAATGCAGGGACTTGGCGAGCAGCCACTGGCACAGTTACTGTTCAGCGACCCCCTTTGGCGCCGTGCCGCAGACGTTGAGCCTTTACGATCTGCGGGCGGCCTTCCGGGCCGGGGTGTTTTGTGGTGTCATCACAACCATGCGCAGGGCCTGTTGGTGGAAGAGTTCTTTCTACCAGCGCTGCTGCAGCCGACGACCAATTAACGATTAGGCTCCGTGGGGGGGATAGCGATGCCAAACTTTATTGATTTATCCGTTGCGATCGACAACAACGAACATTCCGATCACCCAGGCGGGAGCCCAAAGGTGACTTACCGTAATCACGCCGAAACGGCCGGCGGGCTAGCGCATTTTTTCCCCGGGTTGCAAGCCAGCGATTTGCCAGACGGCGAGGGCTGGGCAGTGGAGACCATTACTTTGTCTACCCACAACGGCACCCATATGGACGCTCCGTGGCACTTCCACTCCACCACCGACTATGGCAAAACTCGAGCGCCAAGCATTGATGAAACGCCCTTGGAGTATTGCTTTAAGCCTGGGGTGAAACTGGACTTTCGGCACTTCGAAGACGGCTATCTAATTGGCGCGGCTGAGATCGAGGCAGAGCTACAGCGTATTGGGCATGAACTGCAGCCTTTAGACATCGTTCTGGTTAACACCCGCGCTGGCTCTGTGTTTGGCGAACCGGGTTATGTTGATGCCGGCTGCGGCATGGGCCGTGCAGCGACCTTGTATCTGACCGAGCGCGGCGTACGCGTGGTCGGTACCGACGGCTGGTCATGGGACGCGCCGTTCAACCACACGGCCAAGCGTTGGGCCGAGGATCCTGATCCAGCGATGATCTGGGAAGGCCACAAGGCCGGCCGTGAAATTCCCTATTGGCAAATGGAAAAACTGCACAACCTTGAAGCTCTTCCTGACCACGGTTTCACTGTGGCGTGTTTCCCGGTAAAGATCGCCGACGCCTCTGCAGGCTGGACGCGTTGTGTGGCTATTGTCGACTGACAGCCGCAACCTAGCGCTCATCTGAAAATCAACACCAGTGGTCGGCAACCTAGTTGTCTAACCAACCATATTGATAGGCTTTGGGTACCTACGCGAGCAGAGTTAGATATGCCAGAGACTAAAAAGTTGTATCGGCTGCGGCCGTTATTGATCGTATTTTTTTCCCTGAGTACTTGGATCGCCCACGCCCATAACGTTGAGCGCCCCTCTATCAGTGTTGTTGGCGTCGGCAAGATCGAAGTTAGCGCAGACTTGGCGGATCTGAACCTAGGCTTTGCCGTTGAAGGTATGGACAGCGGTACGGCGATGAACGAAGTCAATCAGCGGCTCAAAAATTTCCTTAGCCAGCTGCGTAAACGCGGCGTCACCGATGCCGATGTGGTGGCCGGAAACCTGCGCATCAACCCTCGTTACGATTACCAAGGTCGGCGTCCTCGCTTTACCGGCTACGTCGTTGAGCGATCATTAACGGTCTCCGTAAAAGCACTCGATAACCTACCAGCTATTTTGGCAACGACGGTTGCCTCTAAGGTCTCTAACATCAACGCTGTACGCTATCGAAACAGCCAGCATCAAAGCCTTATTGCGCAAGCCCGTAAAGCCGCCATCGCCAACTCCAAACGCAAGGCCACAGCACTAGCGGCTGGGTACAATGCTGAATTGGGGCCTATCTATAGTGTGGTTTACCGCGGCGGCGAGACGACGACCCAACCGAACGCACAGCTTCAGTCTACGGTGGCCGAAAGAGCCATGACCGGTCGTCCAGGCGGTGTCTACTTACCCGACCAAATCACCATAACCGATCGGGTTGACGTCGTATTCGAGCTAATACCGAGATCTTAGCGCTTAACTCGAGCACAACTTGCAGACGCGGTGGTGCGTGATTTGACCAGGAGAATGAAAATGTTTGAACTGCCACAGCGCGCTTCGGAAGTGCGAGATCAAGTACACGACTTCTTTCAGCGGCGAATATTGCCGAACCATGGACTTTGGTGCGAACAAGCTGCAGCCGGGCAAGCGGCACCGGAAATCGAGCGGAGTTTGCGTGCTGAAGCCAAGGCCTTGGGTCTTTGGAATATGGCGCTGCCACGGCTGGCCGACGATGAGCCCGGCCTGAAACTGTCGAATCTCGAATTCACCGCCGTGGCAGAAATTCTCGGGCGACTGGAATGGGCATCGCGGGTCTTCAACTGTCACGCGCCAGATGTTCCAAATATGGAATTGCTACAACTGTTTGCCACGCCAGAGCAAAAACAGCGATGGTTAACACCCTTATTAGAAGGCGAAATCGGCTCGGCCTTTGCCATGACCGAGCCTTTGGTTGCGTCATCGGACCCAACCAATTTGGCCACGCGCATTGAACGGGACGGCGACGAATTTGTAATAAACGGCCGTAAGTGGTTTGCGTCCAATGCCTCCCACGCAAACTGTGAACTGCTTGTAGTAGTCGGTGTTACTGATCCTAACGCAGCTAAATCAAAGCGTCAGTCACTGATATTGGTGCCACGCAACACTCCTGGCGTGGAAATGATGCGCGATCTACCCGTGTTTGACCATTTGTCCCACACTAATACCCATCCAGAATTCACGCTGACCAATGTTCGCGTACCGGTAGCGAACCTACTCGGTGAGCAAGGTGCTGGCTTTGCTATTGGCCAGGCACGGCTAGGGCCCGCACGCTTACACCACTGCATGCGCGCAATTGGCGAATGCGAAGTGCTGATCTCTCTGATGGTGCTGCGTAGTCAGGAGCGCTCAACTTTTGGTAAACGTATTGACGAATACTCCTCTACCCAAGCAGCCATCAGTCATTCGCGCATTGAGCTAGATCAATGTCGACTAATTGTGCAACAGGCGGCTTTTCTTCTCGACACTGTTGGCAACAAGGCCGCACGCAAACAGATTTCCATGATTAAAGTGGCGGTCGCAAACAGTTATCAGAACATTGCTGATCGCGCTATTCAGCTGTTTGGCGCGCGCGGTGTCACCAACGATACGCCAGCGTCGCGAGCATTTGCCAAAGCTCGCGCGTTTCGTATTTACGACGGCCCTGACGAAGTGCATTTACAAACGATTGCTCGACTCGAGGCCGCCGAGCAAGATCTAACGACCACCGCATATTATCTGGCCAATGCTTGATTAGCTGTAGGGCATACCCTGCACATCTACGAAAAGACTATAAACGGACTGGCCGCCAGTCATGAACAAGCGGTTACGCTTCGCGCCGCCGAAACACAGGTTCGATACTCCCTCGGGCAAGTGAATGGCGCCAATCTTGTCGCCGTCCGCGGCAAACACTTGGACTCCGTCTTCCTCAGCGCTACCCCAACCAGAACTGCTCCATAAATTGCCTACTGTGTCGACCCGGATACCGTCTGGCATGGCGTCGCCCATGTCACAAAATATCGAATGGTCATTTAAGCGGGTCCCATCGACCACCGTGAACTTGTGGATTTGACGGGGATATCCCGCCTTATGAGAGGCGCCAGTATCGCTGACATAGAGAATAGAGTAGTCCGGAGAGAACGCTAAGCCATTGGGTTTTTCCAACATCTCATCGACGATATCTGTCGAGCCGCGGTGAGGGTCAATGCGATAAACCCGCGTCGGCAGTTCTAGCTCCCCTTTATGGCCTTCGTAGTTTCCCAAGGTGCCATAACCCGGGTCGGTAAACCAAATACCTCCGTCCGGGTGCACCACCACATCGTTGGGTGCATTTAGTGGTTTGCCGTCAAACTGATCCACCAATACAGTTACTGAGCCATCTATTTCTGTGCGAGTGACGCGTCTTGCACCGTGCTCACAGCTTACCAAACGGCCTTGACGATCACGGGTGTTGCCGTTCGAGTACTGGGAGGGCTGTCTAAACTCAGCAACCTCGCCGGTGTCCGCCTGCCAGCGCAGCATGCGGTTATTCGGTATATCACTCCACAATAACGCGTTCCAGTCGCCAAACCATACGGGGCCTTCGTTCCAACGCCCACCTACCCACAAGCGTTGCAGCGCCGCATTTCCAGGAACACAACCGGCAAATCGCGGGTCTAAAACTTCTATCGCTGGGTCTGGATAGCGTACAGGTTCGCGCCAATCGCGATGCATCAGTCGGTCCATAGCTTTCTGCATTTCTTTTAGAAGGCGAAAACTTAGCAAACTCTGAGCCGCTGCTATAGTGTTCAGCGTTTTCGCTGGAAAGATTTCACCATGCTTAGCAACGAAGAAAAATTCCGCTTCGACTTAGAGGGCTATCTGGTCATTCCCGGTGTGCTGACTGCCTCGGAGTGTGCACAATTGTCCGAGCTGAGTGATACAGCTTGGCCGCGTCAAGCCGAAGACGGCGCGGTTCGCCGCAACGCCAACGTCAGTCAATGGGGCGAGCCATTCCGCAATTTAATGGACCACCCGCGAGTTTTACCGTACCTGATCGAGTTGATTGGCCCCAGAGTGCGCCTCGATCACGACTACGCCATATACATGCAGCGTGGCGCGGGATCACTGCCGATACACGGCGGGCCAATGCGGTATGAGTCCGATCATTGGTATCACTATCACGATGGCGTTATGCGCAATGGCTTAATGGTGGCCACTTGGGTCCTGAGTGACGCTCGCGCCGGCGATGGCGGCTTTGTCTGTGTGCCGGGTAGCCACAAAACTAATTTCATCACTCATCTGCCCACAGACGTGCAGGCACAACACGCAATGCCAGAGTACGTGCGTCAACCCGAAGTAACAGCAGGCGATGTGATTTTGTTCACCGAGGCATTGATGCATGGCACCCGCGCCTGGCAGGCCGAACAGGAGCGGCGGGTGCTGCTGTTTAAGTACAGTCCGCCGCATTCAAGCTGGGCCAAAGTCGGTTATGACTTAGCAGACTATGCGTCCGCCTCGGCACAACAAAAACGCCTGCTGGCGCCGCCTTCGGTNGAGNATCACGCGAAAGTGCTTGGCGACAAAGCCTAACGCTTTGTTCAATCCAACGTTACACTCCGGCCATCGGAACNTGAGTTAATGCCATGCAGCGTAAACACGCCCTAACCTTCGTCACCATTACGGTATTTCTCGACACCATGGGTTTCGGCATTATTATGCCGATCATGCCGGAATACCTGACGCGTTTGGCTGGCATAGAATTATCCGAGGCATCCGCCATAAGCGGCTATTTGATGGTGAGCTTTGCGGTGACTAACTTTCTGTTTTCGCCGTTACTTGGTGGTCTCAGCGACAGCTACGGTCGTCGCCCTATTCTCATGCTGTCGCTGTTTTTTTACGGCGTCAGCTATCTTATTGCAGGATTTGCTACCACCTTATGGGTGCTCTTCATCGGGCGTTTTTTAACCGGCGTCACTAGCGCAACCTATGCCACCGCCAGCGCGTTAATTGCCGATGTCAGCCCACCTGAGGAACGCGCACAAAACTTTGGGCTGTTGGGCCTAGCCTTTGGTCTCGGGTTTATCTTCGGGCCTACTATTGGCGGCTTACTTGGCGCATGGGACCTACGTGCACCTTTCTTTGTAGCGGCTGCGTTGGCATTCATTAATACCGCGTACGGTTTTTTCTTTCTCAAAGAGACTCTTAGCAAAGACACGCGCCGCCCCTTCCAACTGANAAGAGCAAATCCGTTAGGTNCATTGAAGCAAATCAANCGGTACCCGATTTTGTTCGGCATGATCGTCGGCGTNTTCATTTTTAGTATTGGGCATCACGTCTATCCCGCCAACTGGAACTTCTATGCGATCGAAAAGTTCAACTGGACGCCGTTCGAGATCGGCCTGTCAATGGGCTTTGTNGGCGTGCTGGCAGCCATCGTTCAAGGCGGCCTTATTCGTGTGGTGATTCCAAAATTTGGTGCGGTCAGGTGCGCNACCTTTGGTCTATTCTGTGCGGCNACCGCCTACCTGGGCATTGCTTTTGCGCCCAATACTTTGTCCGTGTATTTGTGGTGTTTGGTGTCCGCATTCGCCGGATTATCCAGCCCAGCCATCACCAGCATTATGTCCAACCAACTGCCGCAGAATGAGCAGGGCGAGCTACAAGGCATTATGGCCAGTGCCATGAGTTTGGCNTCTATTATTGGGCCACTGCTGATGACCCAAACCTTCACCTACTTCACCTCTGCAGATGCGCCCATTTATCTCCCAGGCAGTGCNTTTATTATCGCGGCGTTTTTGACCGTAATCGCCCTCGCCATATTTTTGCAGCAAGTCCGTAAATTGCCGGCGGAAACGTTNAGTGCTCACACGCAGAAGGCGGCGGCCGATGGTTAATGTCAATAAGCACAACCAACACAGCTGGGACCAACAGTCAGCAGCCGGCGTAAGCCCCTGGGTGCAGCCAGTGACNGNGACCGCTATTGCCGCCGCTCGCAACGGTGAGTGGCAAGTTATTTTGACGCCGACCAAAGCAGTGCCAAAGTCTTGGTTCGGCAATGTTACGGGTAAGGACCTACTCTGCCTTGCTTCGGGCGGCGGCCAACAAGCGCCGATTCTGGCNGCGGCGGGCGCTGTGGTTACAAGTTTTGATCAATCTTCACAGCAGCTGGGAAAAGATGCTGACGTAGCTAAACGCGATGGGCTTAACATCAATTGTGTTCAAGGCGACATGGCAGATTTGTCGGTGTTCGCAGATGCATCCTTCGATCTTATCTTTCATCCAGTGTCGAATGTTTTTGCTGCTGACGTTACCCCGGTATGGCGGCATTGCGCTCGCGTGCTACGCCCTGGGGGACGCTTACTCAGCGGTTTTATGAATCCAGACTACTTTTTGTTTGACCACTGGGACATTGAAGAGGGCGGCCCCCTCGAAGTACGGTTTGCATTGCCTTACGCAGACCTGACCCACGTTGATGCGGCAACTCTTGACGCCCGCATGGCCGACAGCGCAGCACTGGAGTTCAGCCACAGTTTTGACGACCAAATCGGCGGTCAGCTAGCAGCAGGCCTGATTGTCGCCGGTTTTTATGAGGATCGTTGGGACAACGAGGCAACAGCGCTCAACAGCTACATGGCAACATCAATGGCGACGTTGGCGATTAAACCAAACTCCGAGTTTGCATTCGCCGTCTAAGACGCCTGCTTGCGTGGCGGCCACAACATCAATAACGGGGTGGACTTTTTGTACGCCTGGTACTCGGGGTCGTGGCCCCAGGCCTTGTTCGCCCGAGCCTCCAACATGCGGGTGCCACTGATGGCNGTCATTTGTAACANTACCCATAGTGGTGCGAACAGTGTTAACACTTGCCAACCCACAAGCGCCGGGTACGCCATAACGGCAATTCCAGCCCAGAGGATGATTTCGCCAAAGTAATTTGGATGCCGCGACCACGCCCAAAGACCAGTCGCTATAAACTTTTGCGCATTGTCTGGGTTAGCCCGAAAAGCGGTCTTTTGCTGATCAGCAATCACCTCAACTGCGAAACCGAATGCCCATATTGCGAGACCGACAAAAAACACTGAATCTAAGCCCGCATCTTTCGACGACGTCACCGCAGCTAGCGCGGCACAGCTGGTGAGGTAAACCCACGCGCCCTGCAAGGTCCACGTCATAAAGAACGTTGGGAACGAGTTGCGAATGCTGTGAAAGCGCCGGTCGCCACCAGCGTTTTTGATTCTGAAAAATAAAAACGGGCCGAGCCGCAGCGCCCAAACAATGATCGCAGCCGCAATGATGAGGGAGCGTGGATCGTATGCGTTACTGAGCAAAACCGCAGCGATGAAAATGGTGATGTAGGTCAGGCTGCCGGCAAGATCAAAAAACTTTTCTGTGTGCGCAAGCCAGGCGTGAATGAACAGCAACCACTGCACTGCGAACGCAAAAATGCCACACCATACGAAAACGGCCACGTCTGCAAACTGCTCGCCTTGGTCGGCACCGGCAAGCGATACCCCCCAAGCCAGGAGCAATACCGCAGTTACTGCTACGATTCCAATTATCCATTGTTGCATTTGCTTCTCCTCAGTTGTGTTGCTGACTGGCCTNTGGCGCCCAATCAACGCCTGGCGTGTGCTCCTGCCAAGGCTGATATTTGGTCATGACCGATGTGAACAATTCGTCTTTCAGCCAGGTTTGTAACCAACGACGCAAGTGCCGGTAGGGCGCCTGATCGAACCATGCACGATCGACGTGAGCAAACTGGCGAATAAACGGCAACAACGCCAAGTCCAACAGTTGCGGCTGCGCGCCCAGCAAATAGTCCTGGGCCGTCAATAATGTGTCTAAACGCTGTAACCAGTCAGCGCACTGATCACGGTAGTAACTGGCTGGCGGCTCGGCGTCCGCGCGACGGTACTTGTATTGATCCAGCAGCGGTTTGAACTGCCGGTCGAATTCCTCAATAACCGCCTGTTGCCCTGCAACGCCTCCACCCAATGCGAACATGTCGGCATGCTGCTGTAAGGCCCACAACATAATGTCCAGGCTTTCTTCTAAAACTTCCTGGTTATCTTTAATCAGCACCGGTACCGTTGCTTTCGGCGAAACCGCCCGCAATGACGGCGGTTTGTCGCGCAACAGCACCTCGCGCAGTTCAACACCGACCCCGCCTAGGGCAAGCGCCATACGCGCCCGCATGGCGTAAGGGCAACGTCGAAAACTGTACAGAACTGGCACTAGGTTTCTCTTTCCAACACTNTNTTATTGCTTGGGTTTACCGGGCAACTGATCGAAATCGTGCACCCAGGGCAGTCGCGAATCACACCAGACTTGGAACTTAGGCACAAATTGAGCTACCTCATCTAGCGTACCGGTGCGTAAACCAAACGATCGCGGCGCAGCGTCCGCCGAGTGTTTTTTCGAAGTGGCGTATATGTGTGATCCGCATCGATTGCAAAAGGTCAGCTCACGCGGGTTGCCGCTGTCACCGGTCTTGCTGTACACCGTGAGTTCGCCACTGAGCAAAGCGAAGTCGGCCTCGCTAGATGGCACGATGCTGCGGTACGGGCCTCCAGACATAACCTGGCAGTCGCGACAATGGCAAACCACTGTATTTTCTGGCTGCGCGATGCTGCTGTAGGTCACATACCCACAGTGACAACTTCCATGAACTTGCATGCCTACTCCCCTTACTTAACTCAGAAACAACAATTCACGATTTGCAGCGCGCCAACGATTAACAGTGCGTCTTTGTTTGCGCCTCTTAATCGATGAATTGTTCCTTAACGGCAACCATGGTAACGGCGCTCCTCCTCACTTAGAAATCTCTGAATCAGTCANAGGTTCCCAAACGACCCGCCCAGGGCATGACCATACCAAGCCCATCGCCCTTGGTCATCTGAGTCTGATCCGACATACTAAAAGTTTACTGATGGAGCAAGAAGTGGCCGATACTCTGCGCCCTTTGCCGGTGCCAACACCGGAAACACAACACTTTTGGGACGGCACCAAGAACGGCGAGCTGCGGCTACAAACCTGTTCGGACTGTCACCACACCTATTTTCCACCGCGACCATTTTGCCCACAATGCGGCAGCCGCAACGTTGCAGTCACCGTTGCCAGCGGCCGTGGCACTTTGGACAGCTACGTCATCAGTCACCGCCCTCACAAGGCTTTCGACGGCCCCTATGCAATCGCTTTGGTAGCGTTGGAGGAGGGACCACGCATGATGTCGAACATTGTCGGCTGTGACCAAACTCCTGAAGCCTTGCAATTAGATATGCCTTTGGTGGTCACCTTCGAAGAAGCCGGGGAGAACATTTACCTGCCGTTGTTTACCCCTGTCGGAGTGTCAACATGACCGGCGTTGCGGTGGTTGGAGCCGCCGAGACCACAAAGCTCGGCAAAATCCCCGACATGAGTCAAATTCAACTGCATGCAGACGCGGCTCTTAACGCCTTCGCCGATGCAGGTCTGACAGCAAAAGACATCGACGGTATTGCGACTGCCGGTAGCCGACCCACTGACTTGGCTCACTACCTNGGNATNACACCNACATGGGTNGACGGTACCGCTGTAGGCGGCTGCTCGTTCATGNTGCACGTTCGCCACGCNGTCGCTGCGCTGACCAGCGGCCAATGCACGACGGTGCTGATTACCCACGGTGAGAGTGGGCGTTCTGGTGTCGGTCGCGATGACTTTGGTCGCGCTCCAGCATCGTTAAGCGGTCAGTTCGAAATGCCCTTCGGTCCAGTGGGACCGCCGACTTTATTCACGCTGCCAGTGCTGCGTTACATGAAGACCTACGGAATGAGCCACGAGCAATTGGCCATGGTCGCCGTGGTACAACGGCAATGGGCCAGCATGAATCCAAGGGCCAGCTTTCAAGAGCTTATTAGCGTTGATGATGTATTGGCGTCGAAGTTGATCGCTTATCCATTCCACTTGTTAGAGTGTTGCTTGGTCACGGACGGCGGCGGCGCGCTTATTTTGACTAAAGCCGACCGAGCCAAAGACTTTCCACAACCACCGGTTTATGTGAAAGGTACGGGCGAGAGTGTTGAAACACCGATGATCAGTCAAATGCAAGACCTCACCTCTTCCCGTGCTTTTACCGTGGCTGGCCCAGCAGCCATGGCGGCTGCCGGCATTACTCATGCCGACGTCGATCATCTAATGGTTTATGACGCCTTTGCTCATCTGCCCATTTACGGGCTAGAGGATTTAGGGTTTTGTAAACGCGGCGAAGCACCTGATTTTATATGGGAACAAAACACCGCGCCGGGGGGTACATTGCCTATGAACACTAATGGCGGCGGTTTGTCCTACATGCACTCGGGCATGTACGGTATGTATGCGCTGCAAGAAAGTGTTCGCCAAGTGCGCGGCACGGCCGCAGCCCAAGTAAATGACGTAAACATTTCGTTATGTCTTGGTGTCGGCGGTATGTTTGTAAACAACCCGCGGCTGGTCTCGTCCTCATTACCAGCCAGCAGGCTACTCCCCCCTGCCATGTTCGTAGGATGCTGATTTTAACGGGCGGCCACGGCTTAATGCCTTCACCTAAACTACTACGGAACGCGAGTTTTCAACACTTT
>NHET02000045.1 GCA_002170355.2 Gammaproteobacteria bacterium TMED92 | reverse complement strand
GTGGCTCGTTTTCGCGGCGGCTTGCACTACAACCACCATGTCGTCATACGCGGAAGAATCAAATGCCACGGACGAAATAATTGAAGAGCAAGTTGTCCTAGGAAGGTTCATTGGATCATCTCAGGCGCTTCTACTTGAGCGTCAGGAAGATGAAGCGATTATTGATACGTTGGACTCTGATTCAATTAGCCGCATGGGCGACTCAACTGTAGCAGCGGCACTCCGGAGGGTAACTGGTCTTACGTTGATCGATAATAAATTCGTTTACGTTCGTGGCCTTGGCGAGCGATATTCGTCGACTACGCTGAATGGCGCCTTCATTCCCTCGCCTGACTTGACGCGAAACGTCGTGCCGTTGGACTTATTTCCGTCGTCTGTAGTGGAAAGCTTAGCAGTTCAAAAAACGTTTACACCCGACATCTCCGCTAACTTTGCCGGTGGCTTGATTGACATTCGCACGACCCCGTTTCCAGACAAGGGCTTCAACTTCTCTGCTGAGCTCGGCTCTGGAGCCAACTTAGAGACCGGCTCAGACGTCTATTCCTACAACGGTGGGGACGACGATAACTTTGGCTCAGACGACGGTACTAGAAAGTTGTCCGCTGGATTGCTCGCTCGTCTTGATGAGTTCAATGGGATTGGCGGCGTTCAGTCGCTATACAGTGCGCTGTTGAAACGCAGCCCCAGCACAGCGACCTTAGAACAAGCCCGACTCATAAATACCGAGATGGCCACCGCGCTAAACCGTGATTTGTCGGTAAACAATGTGGATAGTGCGCCTGATTGGAGTGGAAGAGCTTCCATCGGCAACACCTATGACGTTTCCGAGAGCGCGTTGATAGGTTTTCAGCTCAGCGGTGCTTATGATTCGCAATGGCGGCAGCGAGATACCTTTATACAAGATCCCGCTAACCCATCGGAGCAATTCACAAATCGTGAAGAATCGACATTCAGCGTAGGGATCACGGGTACAGCCACTGTGGGCGCTCGGCTTTTTAATGAACATGAAGTAACCGCATCGTCGCTCTTCATACGCAACACCGACGATGAAACCTCCGTCACAGATGGTTTTGACGAGAACAGTCAAAAATCACAGGGCGTTGGCAACCGTACTTACGGAATTAGGTACGTTGAGCGAGAAATGACCGTGAATCAATTGCGTGGGACGCACGCACTAGGGCCCAACACTAAAGAGTTGATCCCTGCGAGATTGCTCGACTGGGTATCGGATGATGCTGAACTGTCCTGGTTTTGGTCTGAGGCAGAGGCGACTACCGCGATGCCGAGTCAAATCCAGGCTGAGTATGGAACTACAACCGACCCTGCCTCCGGAGCGGTTTTAAGCTCACAGATGGCTTCAAACTCATCAGCAGTCGACTTCAGATTCACCGACCTCGAGGACGAGGTGTTGAGTTACGGTTGGAACGCGTCACTGCCGCTTGAATTAGGAGGGTCGTCGTCCATTAATCTCAAGTTCGGATACCGACACGACCAAAAGGCGCGCGTTTACGAGCAAAGAGAATTCGGGCTGGGACCATCGCTCCCTGATGCGGCAGCTGTTCTCAGTGGCGCAATCAGCGACGTATTATCTGACTCGAATATAGCTAACCCCGATTACGGATTCGCCTTCAGCGTCCAAGGGGCGTCGACCAAGAGTTACTTCGCAGCAACGATGACCGACGCCAGCTACCTTGCGGTGGATTGGCAAATGAGCGATGCAATAACGCTATCGGTCGGGGCTCGAGATGAATATTATCGCCAAGTGGCACTTCCGTGGAATACCGCGGGGTACTCTGTCGTGAACCCGCAACTCACGACAGACTTAGACCAACTAGCGCTGGCTGCGGTCGAGGATTCGGGCTTTTTCCCGGCGCTGTCTTTGGTGTACCAGACTGAATGGATAGCCGAGATATTTCAGGTTCGGATTGGCGTCAGCGAAACGGTTATCCGTCCAGATCTTCGAGAGGTTATGGACGCCACTTACATTGACCCTGTCACAGGCGTATTGGTGTACGGCAATCCCAACGTTGTCAGTGCAAATTCCTCTAACATAGACGCAAGAGCTGACTGGTTCTTTGAAAACGGAAACAGCTTCACCATATCGGTCTTTAATAAAGACATAGAAAACCCTATTGAGTTTTTCGAGAAGGCGGCATCTGACACCAAGATTGCCCGAGAGATTGTCAATGCTGAATCTACGACGATCACCGGTATCGAGCTTGAGGGCTTGTATGAACTTGGTGCTCTAGCAGCTTGGGCAGATGCTCTATTCCTAAAAGGAAATCTTACTCTGCAGGATTCGGAAACGACCGCGGGAACCAACGCAGACGCACCGACGAATAATGTTAGACCAGCATCAGGGGCTTCAGACTATGTAATGAATCTGATGTTGGGTTACGACTCGCCTGATGGCCGGCACATGGGGTCGGTTATGGTTAATATTTTCGGAGAGCGCCTCTTNACTGCAGGGCGCTTGGGTTCTTTAGATCTTTACGAGCAGCCATTCAACTCACTGGACCTGACCTANAGCTATTATCCGACCGAACAAATCACGGTCAAAATCAAGGCGCAAAACCTTTTGGATGAAGCTATAACGATCAACCGCGGCGGCCTAGGGGTATTCGAAGAAAAACCAGGCATGGCGATCAGCGCNTCAGCGAAGTACGACTTCTAGTCGATTACTCAATACCGCCGAATTCTGCCTAACNAGGTCTAGGTAGGATTCGGCGCTTGCCCCTATACTCTGTCGAGAAGAATGAGCAGGGGAAGACTCTTGGGTACNACGCCCATNACGCCAGCGAATTGGAACCAGGCACCGTTTAACCGTGTCAGNTTTCAGCAAGTGCAGCAATTATTTCCANCCGCCAGACTGAGTCGCGGTGCTACACCGCCTACCTTGCTGAGTGCTCAGTCATCCCCCGCCGAATTGCGCGACATCAGCTATACCGGCATGGATCGACAAACCCACACCGTAGANCACTTCGTTCACCACTCCTACACCGATGCTTTCTTGGTACTAAAAAACGGCAGCATTGTGTTGGAACAGTACTTTAATGACATGGCGCCNCACAGCCATCATTTGTTGAATTCTGTCAGTAAGTCATTTGTTGGCATGTTGGCAGGTATTTTGGTTGCAGAGGGCTGCCTGGATCCTGAGCGATCCATCGCCAGTTACGTGCCTGAATTGCAACACAGCGCGCTCGCCAATAGCTCTGTCCAAGATGCGCTGAATATGACGGCGGCAGTGCGGTTCGGCGAAGATTACGATCAGCACGCCGACGACTTTTGGCAAGAAGCGGCAGTGGTCGGGTGGCGCCCTAACTTGGTGAGCGCCAACACGCCGGNAAGTTTGCTNGACTACGCAGCGTCGCTAANCGAAACAGAGCAAGCGGACGGCGAACACTTTCANTACCGCACCGTACTCACCAATGTTGTTGGCATGGTTTTGCAGCGCGTCGCGGAGCGGCCCCTGCAGAGTGTGCTGCAAGAACGGTTGTGGCAGCGCCTGGGCGCAGAACAAGACGCCAGNGTGGTAGTAGACCCACAAGGGTTTCCATACATGGGGGCGGGCATGAGCGCCTGTGCNCGGGACTTAGCGCGTTTTGGTGAGTTGTTGCGCAATGACGGNTNTTACAANGANCAGCANATNGTNCCNGCNGCTTGGGTACAGCAAACACGCGTGGGTAGTGACCGTCTGCGGCACTTGTTTGCCCATTCAGACTATGCGCGAATGATCAGGGGTGGCCATTATTGCAACCAGACCTGGGCCGATGCGGCAGCNGGAGTACTGTTGTGTGTCGGCATTCNCGGTCAGACGATACACACCAATCAAAGGACTGGGGTNGTGATCGTTAAATTGTCTAGTCATCCGCAGCCCGCTGATCTGACTTTGTACGGCGAAACTTGGCGGGCGCTGAACGCGCTTACCGAAGCACTCTAGGGGNNGATCATGAAGCAACCGCCGCCGTCCCTAGCGGGGACACCCGCCGCATCACCCTTGGGCTACTTCAGTTGGGCTTTTGGTCAGGCAGCACGCGACCCGTTCTACATTATGGTCGTGATCTATATTTTCTTTCCTTACTTNAGNGGCGTAGTGGTTGGCGATCCGGTGCTGGGTCAGTCGATCATCGGCTACATCAACGCCACGGTTGGTTTTGTGCTGGCAGTAAGCATTCTNTTTCTTGGTGCGATCGCCGACAAAATAGGACGTCGTAANCCATGGATTATTGGTACCTATGGAACAATCGCCGTTGGTTCGTTGCTGCTGTGGTGGGTGCAACCAGGCGACGCTGGTTTGTCGCTNGNCACCAGCATTGGATTGATATTTTTAGTGATGGTTGCGTTTGCNTACGCCGAAGTGTTTCACAACGCCATGTTGCCCAGTGTCACACCCGCCGACAAAGCCGGTCAGGTATCCGGTTTAGCCTTTGCGCTGGGTAACTTTGGTGGCGTAACGATGATGGTGTTTGTGTTATTNGCCTTTGCCTTNCCNGGTGTCCANGACTGGTCATTTCTGCCGGAGCAACCACTCTTCGGTNTAGATCAGAGTGTGAATGAACACGACCGCGTGGTCGGTCCGATCGCCGGCATCTGGCTCGTGCTGTTTATTCTACCGGTATTGCTCTTCACCCCAGATGGTCAAGCCAGTGGCGTCACTTGGCAACAGGCAGCGCGTGAGGGTTTAGGTGAGGTCATGACAACGCTACGCCAGTTGATCAAGCACTATTCCAACATTGCTGTGTATCTGCTGGCGCGTATGCTATTCAACGACGGCATGGTCGGCGTGTTGATCTTTGGTGGCGTATACGCCGCAGGAAATTTTGGTTGGGAAACCATCACGTTGCTCATTTTCGGTCTTACCACCAGTGTCTCTGCCATGATTGGTGCGTATGTAGGCGGCCTGTTGGATGATCGTTTAGGGTCTATGCGCACCCTTAAAGTGTCGATCATCATGAGCGCGATCATTTTGCTGGTGCTGACCTCGATAACACCCGATACCCTTTTCTTTGTGGTGCCGGTGAGCACCGAGGCCGTGTGGGCGTTCCCCTACTTCAGTACCGTAGCAGAGCTGACCTACTTGGCGACCAATCAGGTTTTTGCGCTGTTCTTCGTTACCGGGCTTTCGGCATCCCGAACGCTGATGGCAAAACTGTCGCCACCGGAAATGGCCACTCAGTTCTTTGGCCTGTATGGACTGAGTGGCTCGGTGACCGCTTTTTTAGCACCGCTATTGGTTGCAGTGGTGACCGATGCAAGCCAATCGCAGCGGGTTGGTTTTGCCTCTTTAGTGGTGTTGATATTGATTGGCGGGGTCATGCTGGGTTGGGTCAAAGAAGAACAAGCGACTCGGGCGTCGAGTTAACCCAGAGTCTTTAACTGCTCACGCCGGCATGGCGAGTATCCGAAGCCAAGGGCAATTCGGGTACCCCCAATGCGCTATCGGTCCACACCCAAATACGCCACAACATACGTTGTAGGTCTTCATAGGCGTCGCGACCGTGCAGCAATCGATAGTTGTCCACGACCAAGGTTTGTCCTGGGTGAAGCTTAAACCTCGGCGCTTGCTCAAAGGCTGCATCAATGGTGTCGAGCCAGATATTGATCATTTGTCTATCGCGCTCAGGATCAACACTAGTCGGCGCAGGTTTCTGTTCCAGTGTTTTCCGCACCATTTTACGACCGCGGCCATTGTCCATCACGATTGGGCTAAGGGCGGTTTGCATGTGCTGTTCGGTTTGATCGATCACCGTTGTGGCCAGTGCCTGACCCGCCCAGTTAAGCATTTGGTCATTCAACAGTTGCTGATGCACCTCATAGCCGTCGATTAAAACGCTATCGCCGCCAGTAGCGCACTCGCGTATGCAGCTGAGCATCATATAGTCAGGGTACAAATCGCCGTAAGCGAAACCGTCTGTATGCGCCGGGGTAGCAATCTGGTTGGTTACTCGATCGCGCGCGGAGTCGTATTCGCCGCCTTCAAAAACTCTGGCTGCCTCGGGTACCGCCAAAGTGCGCTCGGCAAATATCTGTCGCGCCAAGTCTCGCGAGGCTTGCTCGCCACATTCGGCGCCATCGAGAATCGCTGCGCCATCGAGTCGCAACAACGGATGCAGATCGACAATCTTGCTGACGGTCTGCGGTCTAACGCCGCAGGTTTTTAGGTCCATAGTGATGTCACTCGTTTGCGCTTGTCTTATTCTCTTGCCATCTCGGCACGGCCTGCAGCGCCGTGATCCAAATCTTGATCGTCGCCAAGATCCACCGTTACTTTGCGCAGCTTGCCAGTAAAGGTAAAGGGCGAGGCGTAAGCGCCAACGGTGGTGCCGCGGTCAAAGCCGACATCCAAGCCAGACCATGAAATCATCAGATTGAAAATCGAATTTGTCCGCAATTCGGCGACTTGCTCGCCATCCACCGACAGCGAAGCAGTACCAACGACTTCACCATCTGCTTGGCGTTGCCGTTGCATTGCAAAGGTTAGTTTGTGTGGCCCCGGAGAGATTGGCTGCGGTGACGTCAGTACCTGGTGACTGCCGCCAATGTTCAAATCATGTACCAGGTGGCCATGCTGCATGTACAAAGAGTAGCCTCCGGTCGCATCGCCATGAGCGAGCAACACGCCGCTGTCGGTTGTGCTTAACAACTCAACCTCGGCATGGATTTGGTAACTGCGGCTGCGCAAGTCCGGTGCAACGTCACTGGGCAGGTGGCCCATGCCAGGCCAAAAGGTGTAGTGGGTTCGGTCGCCGCGGTGACGCTCGGCGTTTTCTGCGAAGCGTGGCGCAAAACGATCATCTAGTGGCAGCACATGATTGGCCTCGGCTTGCTGCCACCACAAGCTCTGCATGGTCCGCAGGCGTTCGGGTTCGGCTGCGGCTAAGTCGTTCATCTCGTTGAAGTCCTCGTCAAGGTGGTACAGTTCCCACACATCCTCTTCGAACGCGGTACCCGGTTGATGGTAGGCAACCGCTTTCCAGCCGTCGTGAACCAAGCCGCGATGCCCAAACATTTCAAAATACTGAGTTTCTTTAGCGGTGGTTGCGTCGGGGTTGTGTAGACTCGCGGCAAAACTCACTCCCGGCGTGCCTACTCCAGCTTTTTCTTCAGGGTGCAGCCCTATCAGTTCGAGTATCGTCGGAGCGAGATCGCTCACGTGGCAGAATTGATTGCGTACGCTGCCGTCGCAGGGCAATTTGGCGGGCCAAGAAATCACCAACGGATCGCGAATGCCGCCGCCATGAGTGTTTTGTTTGTAACGTTTTAGTGGCGTGTTAGACGCCATCGCCCAGCCCCACGGAAAATTGCTATGGGTATCGGGCCCCCCAATGTCCTGCAGTCTCGCGAGCTTGGTTGCCATTGACTCGGGCTGTCCGTTGAATGGACCCATGGCGTTAACGAAACCATTCGGACCGCCTTCTTGACTCGCGCCGTTGTCGGATAACAGTAATATCAGCGTATTGTCGGTCAGCTCTGCAGCATCTAAAAATGCCAATAGTCGAGCCAATTGTTGATCGGTATGTTCAAGCATAGCAGCGTAGGCTCCGGCCAAGCGCGCGAACACAAGTTGCTCGTCAGTATCGTGTTCGGCCCACGCCTTCACCCGATCATTGCGTGGTGGTAACTGCGTATTCGGCGGCACCACACCCAGTTCAATTTGGCGCCGTAGTCGATTCTCACGGCAGGCATCCCAGCCGCTTGAAAAAATTGTAGCGTACTTATCAATTAGTGCTTTCGGAGCTTGATGGGGAGCGTGGCAGGCGCCGGGGGTGAGCATCAAAAACCACGGTGTCTCGGGCAAAGCGGCAATGTGGCCTTGGATGTAACCGATCGCTTGATCGAACAAATCTGCAGTTAGGTGATAGCCGCTCTCGAAGGTACCCGGTGCTTGTATATGGCTGTTGTCGCGCACGAGCTCCGGTGAGTAATGATCGGTCTCGGCGTCCAGAAATCCGTAGAAGCGGTCAAAGCCACGCCCCAACGGCCAACCGTCAAAAGGGCCAGTTGGTCCCGTCTCAGTGAGTGGCGTCACATGCCATTTTCCGACCATATAGTTGCGGTAGCCTGCTGTGCGCAAGTTTTCTGCAATAGTCGGTGCGTCTTTCGCGATCTTGCCGCGATAGCCTGGGTAGCCACTGTCGAAGTTTGCTAAACATCCCACCCCGACAGCATGATGATTGCGTCCGGTTAACAAAGCTGCCCGAGTGGTAGAGCACATGGCGGTGGTGTGGAAGCCGCTGTAGCGCACGCCGCGGGCGGCAACTTGATCAATGCTTGGTGTCTCTATTTCCGAGCCATAGCAGCCAAAGTCTGCGAAACCCACATCGTCTAGCATCATCAAAACAATATTGGGGCTGCCCTTTGGCGGCACCGCTGGCGCAGGCCAATGTTGCGGTGGTAGTTGAAAATCGTTGGAAGGGCCAGATGTGGTCATGCTGCTGTGCCTAATCAGTCAATCAGTTCGTCTGCCTCATCAAATACAGCTGGCAGCCGCTGCATGAGATCATCCGTCGACTCGCCGCCTTGGAGCAAGACCATTGGGGCTAAAATTCTACCGTTGTAATCTGGATAGTTGCTGTGCTCACTCGCGTTCGACCACAGCGTCACTAGATAAAAGCCAAACACCGTAACCGGTATCAGTGCAGCGACAACCTGGCTGGTGCGCATAGTGAGGCGGGTGCAAATCAGTAAGGTGGCGTACAGGTACGCAGCGAAAATCGCGACATTGATAATCGCCCCAATGTGGCTGCGGTCGATCGCGGGTAAATTGTAGGCTAGAGCAACAAAGGGGTACTCAAAGAGTTCGAGCACAATGAACGCAATTAATGAAACATTGATAACGCTGCGAAAATGCGAGCGGCCACGTAAAATTTTGGATAACAGTGACCACGCAGTACCAATGACCAACAGGGGCGCATAGGCGAGCATTACCATACCAACCAGATCGCTGAGGCGAATTTCTTCGCCGGTATAGTTGAAGTACAGATTTGATGCCAACAGCACGGCGGAAGCCAACACCAAACCTATAGAAATAGGTAGTGTGTTGAAATTAAGAAGACGCTGGCGTGGATTGCGAATCGACAAAGCAGGGGCTACCACATGACCTGCGTCAAACAGTTGTAGCTGAGTTTTTCCGAGCGTGAGGGTTGCACTGGATTGCACGGCGCTGTGAGATACGTCTTGCTTATCGAGCTTGCTGCCGTTTTCAGAACCCAAGTCTCGATACGACCAATGTCCGTCCGCAGTGATCTGCAGTTGCCCATGCTGGGGATCGACGTAGGGATCATCCAAAATGATGTCGTTACTGAACGCACGGCCTATGGACAATACAGCGTCCTTGCGGTCGGCAAAGGACACGAGCCGAGTAGTACGAGTTTCGCCGGTAATCTCAATTATCGGACCCATTACCATGCCCCCGCTTGAATAAAGCGTCGCGTAAATTTCTCCGCCAGCTCTCTTGTTGTGCCGGCTAAGGTGTAATGAATCATATGCGCCTCACGTTCACGGCTAACGTTGCCTTGCAGAAACAGCACGTCGTAGAGGTCGGGCATGTTGTCATAGCCTCTTGCGCACAAGATCGTCTTGGTAATTTCGGCCTCGACTGTTACGAAAGCACTGTCGCAAGACCAGCGGCCGAGATCTTCTTCGCGACCGCTATTACCCGGTTGGAAGCTTGAGAACACTTGTTGGTAGTGCTCGTAAAATTGCGCAGAGGTAAGACTATCGGTCTCTAACCAATAAAACTGAATCTCAATTTTGCCAGTTTCTAGACTCTGGCTAACAAAAATGTTGTGGTCAGTTTGGCAGCTGCGTTGGGCCCAAAACGGCTTGTTGTCCTGCTGTTCTTGTTGATTCTTTGAGTCGCCCCAGCAACGCAAAAAACCGGTGATCTCGTCTAGTGCTTTAGCCCGCCCCAAGGGGACTAATTGCCAGTCGCCTGCCAGCATCTCGTTAATCATTCGCGCGCTGTTATGCATCAGTTGTTGCCGCATAACGTCTTTAAGGCTCGGTTGCGGCCCGGTTGTCGCCGCGTTCAATAGCGCCTGTAGGCGCGCTACAGGCACCAAAAAGCTGATTTGATTACCGGCGCTAGCAACGTTAATGCCGATGACTTCCCCCGCCGCGTTAAATGCTGGGCCACCACTCATGCCTGGATTTAAGGAGCCAGTAAAATGCACCCGTTCGCTAGCACTGTGGGGGGCCAGACCGTTATAGGTGCCGGGGACCACGGTTACCCCAAGGTCGTAGGGATAACCGATTGCGTAGACGGTATCGCCCTGCAGTGAAGCGGTGTTTGCCAGATCAAGTGCCGGTGCTGTCGAATTCTGTACCTGCAACAATGCCAGGTCGTTCACAACATCAATGTTCACTACCGTTGCTAAGTGAATCGTGGCCTCATCATCCTGCAAAAGTTCGATGCGGTATTTGTCTGGCGTCTGCACAGCATTGGCGACCACATGGTAATTTGTTGCCATTAGGCCGCTATCTGCAATAACGAAAGCGCTGCCGGTAGAGGTCTTGTTGTTGGCTGCCGTGTCCATAACGCGAACTTGATAGATGGCATTGTGAGTGCGTTCGAAAGTGCTCCGTGCATCCGTAGCCGACAGAGCGAAGGCAGGCTGGATGGCCCAAATTACACCCAGCGCCATGAGCGATTGGCCGATGCGGTTCAGACAGCGCAGTGGATTGGTGATCGTCAAAGTAGTCAGCAAGGCTTTGCCTGTTGTAATAGTGCGCAGGCGCAAACGATAGCATAGCTGCCAGAGAGAGAAACAACACATCTAAGTGACTCAGTACGCGCGCCCAAGTAAAGACCAGCAACGCCGCTGATTTGCCGCGAGCCGATCTCTAACCGATAATTCGAAGCCCGAAATAGCAGAGTCGGCCATGAGCGAAACTCCCGAAACAATGAATCCATACGAGGGTTTCAAACTCCTGCGGGATCACGCCCCAGTAACACAAATAGAAGCCGATGGACCCTGGCAAGTTGCTCGGCACGCAGATGTGCATGCCGTAATGAGAGACCACGAAACGTTTTCCTCGGATGTATCGACACAGCCGCCGGAGGAGCGTGGCGCACCAAGCATGTTATTTAGCGATCCACCGGTGCACCATCGCTTGCGTCGGCTGGTCAGCGCCGCGTTCAAGCCCAGCCAAATACAAAAACAAGAACAACAGATACACGCCCGTTGCAAAGAGCTTTTAGATGCGCTTCCCGCGGATACCGAAGTCGATTTGGTACAGGCGCTGGCGGCGCCGTTGCCCGTGATGGTAATTGCCGAAATGCTTGGTGTTGAAGATGGCGACATGGCGACGTTTAAGGCTTGGTCGGACGAAATATTTAGCAATATCGGTGACATATTATTCGGCACTCCAAGTGCAGAGTCCGTGCGTGCAGCAGAAGCTATGAACGCCTATTTTTTGCAACGTATAAATGAAATTCGTCGAACTCCAAAAACTCATTTGTTGGGTCAGTTAGTCGCAACTGAAACCGAGGATGGTGTGTTAGACGACGAAGAACTGCTGAGTTTCTGTCGGCTACTGCTTATCGCCGGTAATGAGACCACCACTGGATTGATCACAGCGTCGGCGCGGATCTTTCATGAACAACCAACAACCTTGGAGCAACTGCAGCAACAGCCACAAATGAGCGCAACATTTGTTGAGGAAGCGTTGCGTTATTACTCGCCTTTTTCAGCCACTGCACGACGCACTACAAAAGCGGTAGAGCTGGCAGGACAGGTTATTCCCGAAGGCGAGTTGGTGGTGCCGCTGATCGCCTCGGCGAACCGCGACGAGCGCGTGTTTGAAGCGCCAGACACATTTAAGATTGATCGCGATCCGAACCCTCACCTGGCTTTGGGTTTTGGCATCCACTTCTGCTTGGGCGCACATTTAGCGCGGCTAGAAGGGCGAATTGTGGTAGAGCAAATGGCCAGGCGTTATAGCCAAGTGGCGCTGGTAAATGCCGCTAACGCCACCGTTGGCGAGTTGGGTGGGCCAAAGACACTCGCCGTGGTAGTCAGTTAGTCAGCTAGTATGTCATCGCGAAAAAATTAGTAGGTTGTGTACAAAGCTTGGGCGCTATGGTTGCCCGTCGACAGCAAGGGGAGGTAGAAAATGGTGAGTAAAGCACAGATACCCACGTGTACGGCGGACGAAACGCCAGACACCATGTACTCGATTTTGGCGGAAGCAGGGTGTTTGGTCGTTTCGGGGATGGCAAGTGCGGCTGAGCTTGCGGCTGTTAAAGTCGAGTTAGATCCCTACCTGCAGGCGACGAAGGCTGAACAGGACGTCAAAGAGGCGTTCTATCCCGGACACACACGGCGCCTTATTGGGCTCATGCACCGATCCCCAACACTACGCACACTAATGACAAATCCAACCGTCGAGGAGTTGGGAGATCGCCACCTATTAGAAAATTGTACGAAATGGCAACTTAACGTCACCGCGGCGTTAGAAATTGGCCCTGGTGCTAGAGACCAGGTTCTGCACCGCGAAGAAGACTTATATCCGTTTTGGCAGCCGCCGAGACCGAATTTAATTTTGGCGAGCATGTGGGCAATCTCGGAGTTCAACGCCGCCAACGGTGGTACGCAAATAGTGCCGGGGAGTCATCGTTGGGCAGCTGACCGAGTAGCGCAGCCAAACGAGGTCGCGCGCGCCGAGATGCAGCCAGGGTCAGTGCTATTTTGGTTAGGGGGTACTCTGCACGGCGGCGGCGCGAATACCACCGCTGACGAATGGCGTTACGGCGTGCTCTTCACCTACACCTTGGGGTGGCTTCGAACCGAAGAAAATCAGCATTTGTCTATGCCCATGGCTGAAGCGTTGGCGCTACCTGCAAAAACCCGGACGCGTCTTGGCTTTGACATGGACTATAACGGTGAAGGTTTAGGCTTTTACGACGCAAATATTTTGGCGCCTTGATAGACGTCGCAATTGCTGTGTCGACGATTGTCCAGGCAACAACTTGTTGGCTCAGGGTGCCGGCCCAAAGTAGCCTTATCGATTATTCCTATTGTTGGGAGCAAGAGCGGTATTGAGTTGGCATAAACCAGATTTTCGCGCAGTTTTTAGCGTNGACTTGCGCGGGCTGGCGCTGTTTCGGATAGCGCTGGGCCTGATTCTGCTCGCGGACTTATTGATCAGAGCTCCAGATCTGGTTGTATGGCTCAGTGATTCGGGCGTGGCCCCGCGCGAATGGATTGTGCAATGGAACCACGNCTGGCGCTTTTCGCTGTATTTTGCTCATGGACATTGGCTTTGGGCGGCCGCGCTCAATGTAATTGCTGGGTTAAGTGCCACGGCGTTGCTATTTGGATACCGCACAAGANTCAATACGTTAGTAAGCTTTATGCTGCTGGCATCGCTGCAGTTTCGNACGCCTATGCTTATGCAGGGCGGGGACATGTTGCTGGTGACCATGCTGTTTTGGAGCATGTTTTTGCCGTTAGGCGCTCGCTTTTCTATAGACGCAACGTTAGTACGCGATCGGGCAAGCGCTCATGCGGCATCGCATAACACAGCAGCCAGGTACTTGAGTGTCGCCACCGCGGCTATTTTGCTGCAGGCGATGTCGGTGTACTTCTTTTCCGCCTNGCTGAAGAGCGGCGCCGAGTGGCAGGTGGACGGCACCGCGATCTACTACGCTCTGCACTTGGACGACATGAACACCTGGTTTGCGCAGCAGTGGCGTGACTGGCATTCCCTCACCGTACCACTGACGCATTATGTGTGGTGGCTTGAGTTAGTCGGGCCAGTGCTTATCTTCTCGCCATGGTTTAACCCAGTGTGTCGCTACCTTGGTTTTTTCGCCTTCGCGAGCTTAGAAGTGGCGTTCATTTTCAACTTACAAATCGGTTTATTTCCGTTCATCTCGCTAACCACAATGTTGTTGTTCTTGCCTNCAAGCTTTTGGGATCGATTGCAACAGTGGGCTAGCACGCCGCGTGGTAGGCGTGCTCAGCCGCTAACCGTGTATTTCGACCAGCCCTGCTCGTTTTGCGAGAAGAGCTGTCACTTATTGCGCACTTTTCTTTTGCTGAGCAACGCGCAGATACAGCCAGCACAAAGCAAGGCCAACATTGCGCAGTTGTTAGAAGAAGAATTTAGCTGGGTGGTTGAAGATCACACTGGTGCGCTCGCAACAAAGACTGCTGCGCTTGCTGCGCTGTTTAGAGCGTCGCCAGTGTTCTTTGTATTGGCGCCGATTATCCAATTTGCGGCACCCGTGGGAGACCGCGTGTATCACTGGATTGGTGTTCACCGCGATAGTTTTGGTCAGGTGTTTGCATGGTTACTACCTTGGCGGGATGCCAGCAATATGCCGGGTCCGGTCTCACAGTGGATCGCAGGCGTGATGCTGGTAAGCGTCTTGGCGTGGAATGTGCAAACCATCCCCAGTTGGCGCTCAGCAGTGATCGAGCACTTTGGGCTAGAACAAAACGCCCAGTTGCCGATGGAACCAGTGCTGCGACTGTTTAATCTCACGCAAAAGTGGGACATGTTCGCGCCATATCCGCGCAAAAGAGATTCCTGGCTTGTGGTGCCCGCGCTAACCAGCGATGGCGAATTGGTATACCTGCGAACTGGTTCTGCAGCTATGACGGAACAGGTCGAGACCGAACTAAAAGATATTCAAGTCTTTGACAACTATCGGTGGCGCAAGTACCTGCAACGACTCCCCACAAAGCGGTATAAGCAATATCGTTCCTATTACAGCCGCTGGCTCTGTGAAAACTGGCGCCACCCGGAAAAACCGGATGTCGGCTTGGCGGGGCTATTTATCTATCACAAAAAGCAAGTTACGCCGCCGCCAGGTCAGCCGGAANACGAAGTGACGGCCAGTCGTGTTTGGCGCCATTGGTGTGCAGGCTACGCCAAGGATGACGTGACTGTGCGATTGTCTACGCTATTGGGTGTACCCAACTAACGCGGCTCAGGGCAATAGATCACGCAAAAACGGTTTGTGCTCGCGTAGGTCTTGCGCGCTGATGCCGCGCATTTCATAGGGCAATACGACCCAGTGGTCGGTCTCATGTACAAAGTAGTCGGGTTCTCGGGCCNACGCCTTGGCGTGTTTCCATAGCGCTGCTACGCGTACTTGTTGTGGCATGTTGCGTCGCAACGCAACAGACAGTTGATCGACCACTGCTCGGGNGTGGCGACCGCTGCGGTACACGTCATCAACAATCAGCAGTCGATCATCAGCGCTTAGCGCTTCTAGCGCATAGCTCTTGCCGTGAACGCGAATACCCTCTTTAGCTGCTGTCGAGCGCTCGTACTGCGGCAACCCCTCGTAAGAGGTGCGAATCGTGGTGTGGTCAGTAGCAACGCCTAAGTATGCTAAACACTCTTGAACTGCGAGTGCCACAGTGCTGCCACCGCGCCACAGACCTACGATAAAAGTAGGTCGAAAACCGTCGGCATAGATGACTTCGCCCAAGCGGTATGAGTCGGCAATGTGCGATTGCTCGTCAACAAATATCTTCTCAACGTTCGACGGATTCATAGGCTAAACAGGCTGCGAGGCGCAAATTTTTTTGTGTCGGTTCATTGTGTTGCGCATCCAGTGTTAATGATAATGACGAGATGACGGACAAATTTTACATCGGTGCAGAAGACCTGCTCGCAGACTCTTTTCGCCTTGCTCATCAAGTTCATCAGAGTGGTTTTGAACCAACCTTTATAATGGCCTTGTGGCGCGGCGGCGCACCTATTGGTCTGGCGGTGCAAGAATACTTCGCGTACCACAATATCGATACCGACCATATTCTAGTGCGCACCAGCTCGTATCACGGCATCGATCAACAATCGCGCAACGTTATCATCCACGGGTTCAGTTATCTGGTCAAAAACTTAACCGCCGAAGATCGTGTTTTGATCGTCGATGACGTNTTTGACACCGGGCAAACCATAAACGCGATTGTTGAGACGATGGAGGCGCAGTTAAAACTTAATATGCCGCAAGACATTCGCGTGGCGGTGCCGTACTTCAAACCCAGCCGCAATAAAACCGACCGCCTACCCGAATACTTTCTGCACGAAACAGATGAGTGGTTAGTCTACCCCCACTCCGTTGAGGGCCTGACTGCGGAAGAAATCAAAACCCATAAACCCGATCTTTACCAAGTGCTTGGCCGCCACTTGCANTCGCCTAAACGGCAGAGTTAAAAACGCGCTGAGAACGNTCTAAGGCGTCGCTCTAAATCCCACTGTAAAGCGGCTTTGGGGCTTTGCTCTAAGAACTGGGCGCAGGCTGTGCTGGCGTCAGNCGACCCCAACTCATCTGTTGCGCACACNGGGNTCGCCTGCGCTGTTGCGGTATCTTCAAACAAAGCAGCGCCAGGCAAAAAACTATATTGCAGCGAATTACGCGCAAAGTAGAGGAGTTGTTGGTAATCGAGGTCATAAGTATTGGTGGCGCGCTGATACTCATGGGTCAAGTCGATGCGTGACACCCCTTCGTCATCCGTCGATAAGGTTACCGGTACACCGTAAGCNAGATAGGTCGGGAGTGGATGAGCGGCGTCTTTGACACCTAAAATCACGTCGTTACTGGTGAGNTTTATCTCCACCAAAATGTCCCGTTCGGCCATGGTGCGCAGCAGCGCCTGCATGTTGTCGTCATAGGCGATATCAATGCCATGACCGATCCGGGTAGCCCCGGCGGTGTCAATAGCGTCGCGAATATGCCAGCCCAAATCCTCCGGCGGCACCAAGCCCATAGTAAGCTCGCCTGCATGCAAAGTGATGCCGGCAGGGTCGCTAGGGAAGGCACTGCTGAGTTCGGAGACAAATTGCATGTGCTGGCGATAGTCGCGCAATGCAGTTCGGTGATCTTCCGGCGCCACAAAGTTCAGGGCCACCACTCTTGGGTCCGCTTGGATGAGCTTNACGGCTAGCAGTGTCTGCGCGTACACCTGAACCGGCGCAAAGGTGCGCAGAACTTGGGCTTGAAAACGCACGGTNACNTCGCANCCCAAAGGCNCAGTTGCGGCCTGCTCATCGCAACCCAGCAACGCAGTTTGCCGAGCTTCGATTGCATCGAATTGTGCNACCACGTCAGCGACGATGGCATCGACCTTGGCGTGGTCGATTCGCTCGCCAAAGGGCGCATCCAGACGACCCTCCGCAGTAGCGAGCTGGGCAACTTCAAGCATGCCGAGGCTGATCATCAACTCCAAATACACCATGTTTTGACGACCCGCTCGGCGTCGCGCTTCGGCCACCATGTCGCCAAAGCGACCAAGTGCGGCAGATTGAAAGCGGCTAAAGGTGGCGAAAAACTGGTCATGACCAGAGAGTTCTCGAAGCGCGTAGTTACGCACGGACAGAGCATCAATAATCGGCTCTAGCGGCGTGCTAGATGCATCAGCCATTAGCTGGCGCAGAGGTGTGGTTGCGTCACAAGGCGGTAGCGAGATGACGTTGGTCTGTAAATCAATGCACTTGCCGTCTTCGGCGGCCCACGCTAAGTAGGACTCGGCGTAGACGGCGCCAGAAAGATGGTTGTGCAAATCACCGCCTTTCGGGAAGCGCTGCAAAAACTGCCGAAGTTGTACTGGATCATGCTTTATGGACTCGAANTAGCGAGCCGCGTTGTCGGCTAACGCCGTGAGCGGCACAACCGCCCAGCACAGCAGCAACCACGCACAAACGTAGCACCAGCGTTGAGGATTTGCGTCGAAGCGCCTCATAGCAGNCGTGGCATCACAATAACGACGTCAGCTTAAACGCCAATGTCATTGGTCGCTACCTGGCACCTCGTCGGCATAACGTTGCCANTTTTCGAGCAGCTCATCGATGACGATAGAGCCGGTGATGTAAATATTTTCCAACGATGCCTGTAAGCCGGCATAGCCATCATTCTCTTTTAGCAAATTTTCGGCTGCGCTTACGCCAGGTGGTTGCATGGTGTAGTTGCTACCACCGCGTAANACCAANAATCGGTCGACGTCGACCTTGTTGATTTGATCCAAATAATACAAGGCCTGATAGGTGCCAGTATCCTCCATCGCCGAGGTAACAAAATCTGTTGCGCCGTCCGACCAATAGCTGACCCAGCGATTTGCCCAATCATTCAATATTTTGCCATGCCAAAAGGTCATGGCAGCGATGTGGCCACCGGTAAGCACAAACGGCGGCTTCCGTGCATTAGGGTGTTCTGTGTAGAGATCTCGGGTGGCTGCCAGACTCTTGGGATTAACNAGAGGAGCATCCTTGGTCAGCTCGTAGGCCCAATTACGCAGGTCAGGATTGGCTTGGAACATTTCACCGGTGGGTGTCGGGCGCGCCGGATCGTACGGAAATTTGGTATAGCGAGCAAAAAATCCAATGTCCCAGTCATCTGGTATTTCCCGCGGGTCTATTTCATGACCAAGGTCACCGTCGACCAAGTACGAAGACCAAGCCACAGAACCGATAGAAGCATCCTCGGGATCGATTCCGGCAATACCCGCGACGATCCAATAGGCTTGTGATAAGTCAAAGCGTGGATCTAACCCCAGTGCCATGGTCGCNGTCGCCGATTTTGCCGTACCTATGCCGGTAACCATTCCCAGTANTTGCGACTCGCTGTTGTAGTAGAGGTCATGATGAGACTGCGGAAACGCAATGCGCTGATCGAGATCGCGGCGTTCTTTCCAAAGTTGAAATTCGCCCGCTGTGTCACCTTCGTCGGCACCGATCTCAAACATGGTGACGATTACCACTTTCACTGGCAGCGGCGCGTCTGCGCTGGCTCTAGGCGCTGGCGGGAGTTGAGACGCACAGCNAGCAACGCCAGCCAACAGCAGCANAGTTGCCAAGGCTTTGAACCAACTCGATGCAGTCAACGCAGGAAACTTAACAAAATTAGAGGATCTTTCTGGCATCAGGGTTCCTTGNGTAACGGCCTGTGAGGGCTGGATGAGGCATTTAGTTTGGTAATTTGGATCGGCTTTTACCAGACTCTAATGCCCCATAACTATGCAAATTTGAAAATAAATGAAAATTCCAATTGCCGCCTACGGCGCTCGTGGTCTATTGCGATGCAAAAAAGGCGCGGATGCACAAAAAAGACACGTCAAGTGGAAAAAAGTTGCGGTTTTTTGACATTTTTGTGTAGCTGCCAGCGGCATAGTAATTGCAATCTTGAAAAGGTATGCAAGGAAAGCGCCAACCGCAGTAACAGATGTTGCGAAGGGGATGTTGAGTATCCCAGTCACCACCTTGGCGTCGAGTGGCTAATTGTTGATCGGCGGTGCGCATGAACCCAATAACGACAAGAAACTGAATCGAAACCCACTCAACCACATAACAAAAGGGGAAAAGTATGCATTTACAAAGGTTACGGTCGCTAGCTGATATTGCCGCAAAGATCGCTGCATTGACGGCCGCGTTGGTGCCATTAACATGGGCACAAGCTGAAATGGCGCAGGCAGACGGGGACGTTATCGAAGAAGTGGTCGTAACAGGAGACCTGAACAGTTTGCCTGGTGAAAACGTTGAATCGATCTTTGGATTTAACAAATCTATCTTGGAGACGCCGCGCAGTGTGTCCACGGTCAGCGAAGAACTAATGGACCGCATGAATATGCAGGACATCGACGAGTTGATTACGGTATCGCCAGGATCCTTTACCCAGTCGTTTTTCGGCGTTGCAGGTGGACTTGATGTTCGAGGTACTCCGGGCGAGACCTACTTCCGCGGCATACGTCGGCTCGACAATCCGGGCAACTACCCAACACCCATCGGCGCCTCGGACCGCGTGGACATTGTGCGTGGCCCAGCGTCACCAATTTATGGCCCATCAAAAATGGGCGGTTATTTGAACTTTAATCCCAAGTCAGCACGTATCGAAGAAACCGGCGCGTACATCGCCGAGAATGTGGGTGCCATTGCCTACACCACGGGTAGCTGGAACAAGAGCGTGTTGACCGCGGAAGTGGGAGGCCCCGCAGAACTGGCTGGCAAGCCTATGGGGTTTTACTTGTATGGTGAACTTGAGAACTCTGACAGCTTTTACGAGAACGCCCCTGGGGTCGAGCAATCTTTGTTGCAGGCGAGTTTCGATCTTGATCTAAGCGATAGAGTGCAGTTGCAGTTTGGCGGTATGTACCATGACTATGCTGGTGCGCAAAACGCCGGATGGAATCGCATAACTCAAGAGCTAGTCGACAACGGCACCTATATCACAGGGTCGCCAACGCCACTCGATACCGACGGCGACGGCAAGATTTCCCACCAAGAATTTGATGTCACGGGAGACGGGTTCACTGACCTCAATCCTTACGCTTTCTGGACTTTTGGCACCGGTGGTCTCACCGCGAACTCGACGTTGACCTATGACGACATCAGTGGCTTTTTTGACGCGGACTTGATGGCGCTAACAAATGTTGGTACCGCGACGCTGGATCCGTCGGTGACATTGATCGCAGCCGATGACCGACTAACCAACGAAGTGACCACTCTGTATTTAGACGTCATCATCGATACGGATTCAGGTTGGGAAATCACCAACCAAATGTTTTACGAGTACTACGAAAATTTGAACGAGAATGCTTACGGTTTCTCGCAGTTCCATGAAACCTATGTGTTCGAAGAAAAACTCATACTGGCGAAGTCGTTTACCTTTAACAGCCTGGTGGCGTCAGTGCAGCTCTCGCCGTCGCTTCGCTACACCAACTTCGAACATGGTGATGACTACACTAACGAGTATTTCCATCGTCGGGATCTCACTGGACCTAGCACAGCGCTAGACGCGCGGTTGTTGGCCACGAGTATTGACGATGATTACACCGAATACTACATCGGTGAGTACACGGATCTAGGCATTGCATTCCTAACCGATTTGTCGTGGGAAAACGGCTTGTCAGTGCTGCTTGGCGCGCGTCACGACACAATTGATATGGAAAGTCGTCAGCCTGTCGATAAGTTACTGTTGGCAAGCTCCAACAATTTTTGTACGGACGACAGCTGTATTGATGTTGCCGCCGACAACGAGGTTTCTGGCACATCGTGGACCGTCAGCGTGTCTTACGAAGTGGCCAACTCTGGCATCATTCCGTACGTAACGTTGTCTGAGCAAGCGACTGTAATTGCGGGCCAAGGCGCGGAGCTTACTGTGAGCAACGTAGCTTCAGGCGGCGCTTTTGATGCTTCGGAACTGACCGAGTACGGGGTCAAAGGCGAGTTGCTTGAAGACGACCGGCTGTATTTTTCGCTGTCACGCTACGAGCAAGAACGCACCGACTTTTCGGCGCAGTCGATTGTGACCAATCAGGCCGTGCGCACCGAGGGTACGGAATTCGAAGTGCGCTGGGCGGTTAACGAAGCACTATTTGTTGGTGCCACCTATACTAATGTGGAAGCTGTCAATCTAAGCAGCGTTGCTGATGGCAATCGATTTAGTTTCTACGGTGGGGATGATCTCCCATTGGTGTCGCCGCATCTTGTTTTCGGTGGACAAATAGGTGGACCGGTAAATATTGCGGCTAGTGGCGGGCGTCGGGCGGGTATGCCAGAGAATATCTTCTCAGCCTATGGCACCTACTTGTTTGACAATGGCCTTACCATCAGCGCCAGTGTTACTGACGTTGAGTCAGCACCTTCGGGTTTTTCTAACAGCGTAATACTGCCCGCTTATACGCTGTTGAATATGACCGTTGGCTGGGAGTCGGAGTCTTGGAACGTTTCTTTAACAGGTAAGAACCTGACAGACGAGCAGTACTTCCGCTCGAACTTCCCTAATCTTTTCGGCAGCAACATTGTCTTGCCCGAGCTGCCTAGGCACTTCTTGGCGAGAGTTCAGTACACGTTTTAAGAAACGCGTACGACACAGATAAAAGCGGCCCTTGCGGCCGCTTTTTTCGCTACAGAAAAATAAATTTAGCGGCGAACACCAATGCCACCAGCAGCACTGCGGCTGGAACATCTGACATACGTCCGGCAAGCAGCTTGATGACCACGTAACTGATAAAGCCGACACCAATGCCATTGGCAACGGAAAAGCTCAAAGGCATTACTAAAGCGGTAATTATTGCTGGGGTGGACTCGGTANTGTCTGGCCAATCGANATCTACCAGACTTTGTGCCATCGAGGCTGAAACGAAGAGCAACGCTGCGGCGGCGGCGTAGCCAGGAATGCTCTGCGCCAAAGGTGCGAGTACCAGACAGAGCAAAAAAGCGACGCCAATTACCACAGCGCTGAGACCAGTACGACCGCCGCTTTCAACGCCAGCGGCACTCTCAATAAACGAGGTGGTCGATGAAGTCCCGAGCAGCGAGCCCACCGCAGTGGCGCTAGAGTCTGCGACTAAGGCGCGACCGAGTCGTGGCAGACGGCCGGCCTCGTCCATCATTTTGCCGCGTGTGGCAACACCTACCAGTGTGCCTGCGGTATCGAAGACATCCACCAATAGCAGCGTCAGCACAACGCTGAGCATAGAAATATCCAAAGCGGCGGCAATGTCCAACTGCATGAATACCGGCGCTGCAGAGGGTGGTGCAGAAATAACGCCGACGAAGTCCGCTTGGCCGCTGAGCCAGCCAACCAGTGAGACTAAGATCATGCCGAGAATGACCGCGCTGCGATTGCCTTTTGCGGCCAAAGCGGTGATAACGAAAAAGCCAGTAAAGGCCATCAATGGGCCAAAGCTGATGAGGTCGCCAAGGGAAACGAAGGTAGCGGCGTTCGCTTGGATGATGCCGGCGTTTTTCATAGCGATAAAGGCAAGGAAAAAACCAATGCCCGCGGCCATGCCGAGTTTCAGNTTGCGCGGAATCGAGTTGATCAACCACGCTCGGATCGGTAGCAAGCTGATAGCAACGAATAAAATTCCAGACAGAAATACCGCGCCCAAGGCGGCTTGCCAGGGGTGGCCGGAGCCAACGACCACCGCGTAGGTAAAGAACGCGTTCTGACCCATGCCTGGCGCAAGGCCAATCGGATAGTTGGCTAGCAAGCCCATGATCAAAGAGCCGAAGGCGGCAGCGCAGCAGGTGGCGACAAATACTGCGCCGAAGTCCATGCCGGCATCCGACAGGATCAAAGGGTTGACGACAGTAATGTAGGCCATCGCTAAGAAGGTGGTCAGACCCGCGGTAATCTCTCGAGAAAAGCTGGTGCCGTTAGCGGACAAACCGAAGAAGCGATCAACAGAATCGAACATAAAGAGCCTTAAAACTTCAGGCCTGCACTTGCGCGACAGGGCAGAGTTCGCATTAACAATGATAAAAAACAGCCGCGCATTCTAGAGTGGTGTTGTTCCCAGTCGTTTGACCTTGGCAAGTTTGCTGTAGGCAGAATGACGGCAATGCGTGCCGGTTGATCATAAGCCAAAAGCAGTTGCGAGGACGAGGTGTTGGCGAAACTGCACTACAACTTGCCTGCAACGCAGATTTTCCGGCGTCGAGTTGGTAGGCTGTGCCAAAGCCGATAAGGAACCTGTAGAGAGAGATGTTGAGCGCAACAAATACCAAATCCGCTCAGCTTGCCGCGCTGGATCTAGGGTCAAACAGTTTTCATCTATTGATTGCGCAGGAAGATCAAGGCCGCATCCAGGTCATTGATAAGTACAAAGAAATGGTTCGGCTTGGCGAGGGTTTGACGACCTCAAACGAGCTTAAGCCCGAGGTAGCCGAGCGTGCGTTACTGTGCTTAGAACGCATGTCGCAACGGCTTCGATCTGTAGAGCGCGAAAACCTCCGTGTTGTTGGCACCAACACTCTGCGTCGACTAACCAGCAACAGTTCTTTCGTGGTTGAAGCAGAGGCAATGCTGCAACATCCCATTGAAATTATCTCTGGTCGCGAAGAGGCTCGGCTTATCTACTCGGGTGTCTGTCATGATCTCGGCGATAACACCAACCGCCAGTTGGTTGTAGATATAGGTGGGGGCAGCACCGAACTCATCGTCGGTGAGAACTATGCGGCACAGACGTTGGAGAGTCTTAACGTAGGCTGTGTTTCCATTACCAAAAAACACTTCACGCCAAATCGCAGCTTGGACGAAATATTTCGCAACGCAATTGTTGACGTCTTAGTGGAACTAGAGCCTGTCGCGCAGACTTACTTGCAAGCTGGCTGGAATCAAGTTGTCGGTGCNTCTGGGACAATCAACAGTGTCATGGCGGTACAAACAGCAATGGACATTGGCACGCAGATTACGCCGTGTTCGTTGCAACGTATTCGAGAAGAAATCTTGCGACTTGGCGGCAGCCATCGATTGCCGGGTTTGGCGATAGAGCGAGCAGATGTCTTCGCTGGCGGATTGGCAATATTGATCGCGGTTTTTCAAACGTTTCGAATCGAGGCAATGGAAGCNTCACAGAGCGCNTTGCGTGAGGGCGTGATTCTCGACTTGCTGGGGCGGAAACGTGATTCAGACATTCGGTTTCGGACNGTGGCTGATGTGGGTAAACGGTTTTCGGTGGATCAAGCCCAGGCGCAGCGAGTTCGCCATACTGCGATGACCTTGTTTGATCAGATCGAACAGCAGTGGGGCCTAAACTCGCGGCTGCAGCGTCATCTACTGGGTTGGGCTGCCGACTTGCACGAGATTGGTATGGANATNTCCCANAACAAGTACCACAAGCATGGTAGTTATTTGCTCTCGCATATGGATCTCCCGGGATTTTCGCGTACTGAGCAAGCGCAATTGGCGGCCTTAATTGGCACACACCGGCGTAAGCTGCATCCTGAGGTTTTAGAGCATAACCCCAAGTGGGTGATCGAACTTGCGCTNCTATTGCGCTTAGCCGCGCTGCTGCATCGCCATCGTGGAGCGGAGGCNACGCCGAGGATATGNATCACAGCGAACAATGACGCTCAGTCGGTGGGCCTGAAGCTGGCGATTGATCCTGACTATTTACAAGAGCACTCGTTAACGGCTTTGGACCTCGCCAACGAGGTGAAGCTACTCGCAGCAATCGGNATACGCTTTAGCGTGAATGACAACTAAGCGCTNANGCATCAGACGTATTCGCCAGTTCAAGCAGCAGCGCTTGCTGCGCTGAATGCGGTTTGCTGCGGCGTTTAGCCTGATGATAGCTGCCATCGGCTAACAGTTCCCAGGCTTGGGTATTGTCGTCTAAATAGCTCTTTATGCCTTCTTGGTAAACGCGCTGTGCAAGTTCGTCATCGCGTAGCGGAAAACATGCTTCAACGCGACGGAAAAAATTTCGATCCATCCAGTCTGCACTCGACAGGAAGACCTTGCGTTCTGCGTCAGCGCCAAAGCAGTACACCCGCATGTGCTCTAAAAATCGTCCGACTACCGAACGCACNCGGATGTTCTCGGACACGCCCTTAACGCCGGGTCGAAGACAGCAAACTCCGCGCACGATCAGATCAATANGCACACCTGCTTGAGAGGCCTCGTAAAGGGCGCGAATAATACTTGGTTCGGTCAACGCATTCATTTTTGCTTGGATCACAGCAGGCTCGCCGTTCAGCGCTTTGTGTCGCTGTGCTTCGATCATCTCGACAACGCCGGAATGCAAGGTAAAAGGGCTTTGCAACATNGCCTTGAGCTTTCCCGGTTTTCCGAGTGCGGCGATTTGCTGAAAGACTTTCTGCACATCTTGGCCTAGCTCCTGATCGCAAGACAGCAATCCATAGTCGGTATACGCCCGCGAGGTGCCCACATGATAGTTGCCTGTACCCAAGTGCACATAACGTGCTAAGCGGCGATTTTCGCGGCGNATGATCATGCACATCTTAGCGTGTGTCTTATGCCCAACCACGCCGTANACCACCTGGGCGCCCGCTGCTTGCAAGGCGTTCGCCAGTTCAATGTTGGCAGCCTCATCGAAACGCGCGCGCAGTTCTATGACCACCATCACGTCTTTGCCGGCGCGTGCTGCTTGTAACAAGGCGTCGGCCACGGCAGAGCCGCTGCCGGTGCGGTAGAGCGTTTGCCGGATCGACACCACCTGAGGATCTTTAGCGGCTTGGTTCAGCAATTCTACGAACGGCGCGAAGGATTCGTAGGGATGGTGCATGAGGATGTCGCCATGACGAATGGTGTCGAAGAAATTTTCGCTGCCGCGCAGGCGTTCGGATACAGAGGGCCGGAANCTTGGAAACTTCAGTTCCGCGCGATCCACCAGTTCAGTAATTGCCTCGAGTCGGCCAAGGTTGACTGGACCCTCGCAGTAGTAAAGGTCGCGGTCGTTAAGGTCGAACTGGTCCATGAGAAATTCTGTTACTTCGGCGGGGCAGTCCGCTGCCACCTCTAGCCGCACGGCGTCGCCAAATCGGCGCGACGACAACTCGCCTTCTAAGGCCAGCAACAGATCGTCGACGGCTTCTTCGTCGACAAATAAGTCGCTGTTGCGGGTTACGCGAAATTGGTGGCAGCCAGTGGCCGTCATGCCAAGGAATAGATCCGACACGAAATGACGCACGATTGATGTCAGCAGTACAAAGCAGCGTTCGCCGCCGCTAATGTTCTCAGGAAGCTCTACCACGCGCGGCAGTGAGCGTGGCGCTTGGACAACGGCGCGGCGGCTGTCACGACCGAACGCATCCCGTCCTTCCAATGTCACAATGAAGGCAAGGTTCTTATTCGCTGGCTCAGGAAACGGGTGAGCTGGATCCAGACCGACCGGAGAAATAATAGGTGCTACTTCGCGTGAAAAGTACCGCTTCAGCCAGTCGCGCTGCTGCTCGTTCCAGTGGTTGGATCGAAGCAGACGGATCTTCTCCTCACCTAATGCGGGTATCAACTCGTGGTTCATAGTGTCGTAGAGATCGGACACTAAACTTCTTGCGGATGCAGCGATTTTCTCAAGCTGCTCCGCAGCGGATAGATTATCAGCCTCACGTTGCACAGCACCGTAAGCCGCTTGTTGCTTTAACCCAGCGACGCGAATTTCAAAAAACTCATCCAATATGCCGCTGGTGATGCTCAGGTAGCGAACGCGCTCCAACAGCGGTAGCTGGTGGTCCTTTGCCATGGCTAAAACGCGCCGCGAAAACTCCAATTGCGACAATTCGCGATTGATATACAACGTCGGCGAGGATAGGTCTTCGGCGTTCACTCGTGTCTCCAATCTGCGGGCGGGAGACTATAGCTCCGATCAATCGGCCAAATGTTACAGATTCATAAAAGGGGTCGCGTGCGTCGTATACACATTCTCTTAACCAGTTGTTAACTTATTGGTAACAACCTGGCGGCAACCTTCTGCCGGTTTTCGCGCCGGTCGGCGCGACTGCAAAAAAATGTACCAAACGTCTAGGTACGCGCAAACTAAACGGAGATCATAGCATTATGTATTCGGCCCTAAATCAATGGTCGAAGGCGTTACGTAGCGGTTCACAACGACTCGCTGCTGTTGCCTTCGTCATGTTAAGCCTCAACGCAAGTTGGGTTGCAGCAGACACTGACACGACAGCGACACTGCGAGGATTCGTAGATGTCGACAACGCAACCGTCACTGTGGTGCATGAACCAACAGGACTGACCAAAACTCAAGACCTAGGAGCGGACAGGAACTTTTCTTTTACCTTCCTGCCTGTCGGTGGTCCTTATACCATTAGCGCGAAGAGCGCCGATCGTGAGACCAGCGTTGCCGACGCATTCCTTACGTTGTATCAAAACCCGCCGATCGGATTAACGCTGGCGGATACAGCAGTTGAGGAAGTGGTGGTTTATGGGCAAAAGACGACCAGCCAAGGCTTTGGCACGGGTACAACACTAGACCGCCAAGCAATGGATGGCGTGCCTACGGTTGATCGCTCAATCGCCGACTTCGCTCGACTTGACCCGCGCGTCAACATTAACGCTGCAACGAGCAACATCCAGATCTCAGCCATGGGTGTTAACAACCGATTCAACGACTTCCAAATCGACGGCGTGAGCAATAACGATCCCTTCGGTTTGAACGCTAGCGGATTCGGCACCTTGCGTAATCCGATTTCCATGGATTTTGTCGACCAAATCGCCGTTGACCTGACACCTTTCGACGTTTCGCGTAAAGGCACCACTGGGGCAACCATTGCTGTGGTGACCAAGTCAGGCACAAATGAGTTTGACGGCAGCATTTATTACACCAAGCGTGATGAAGGCAGTGTTGGTGATTTACCCAATGGCAGCGAGTTCCCAGTGTTCGAGGAAGAAATTTTCTCAGCCACACTGAGCGGACCAATCATCAAAGATAAACTGTTCTTTTTTGTCGGCTATGAAGAGTTTGAAAGAACAGAACCATTCGCCTACGGACCAGCAGGCTCTGGTGCACAGAACGAGTCTGAAGTAGCTACAGCCGATGTTTTCGAGCGCATCGCGAAGATCGCGCAAGACCGGTATGCATTTAACGCCGGCGACTTCCAAAATCTATCGTTTCCAGAAACGGCAGAAGAGTACACCGCAAAGCTTGATTGGAACGCATCAGATAGTCATCGCTTCCAAGCACTGTATCGATTCAAGGAAGAGCTGAACGTAAACAACACTGGCCGCAATAAGTTCTCGTCAGTGTCTTATACCAAGCCTCCACAGACCGAGCGCTACTCGTTCACTTATTGGGGTGACTTAACGGATAAGCTGCGTGTTAAAGCTCGCTTCACCGATTACAGTTTCATCGAAGACGCAGAATCTGGTGGCGGCTTAATTCCACACTTCACCGTGACCTATCAAACCGCAGACGGTAGAGACGACATCGAATTTGGTGGTGAAAAGTATCGCGGCGCTAACTTCATTGAAGTCGCCAACCAAACGTTCACCTTCAAAGCGGACTATCAGATAGGGCAGCACTTAATCACTGCTGGTTTCGAGTCCTTCGACGGTACTGTTACCAACCAATTCCTTGCCCGCTACAACGGCGAGATCGACTTCGACTCCATCGATGATTTTGAAGCAGGGGAATGGTCTTATCTGCGTTTCCAGGTGCCTGCCGCCGGCATCAACGATCTAGACAGCATCACTGCAAACTTTGATGTTGAGCAATTCACCTACTACATCCAGGATGAGTGGGCAGCGTCTGACGTGCTGGATTTACAATTTGGTGTGCGTGTTGACAGCTTAAAGACACCGACGCGTCCAGTAGAGAACGCAGCTTTTGCAGCGCGCTACGGTTTCAGCAACGCGCAAGCGTTTGATTACACCGTTGTGCAGCCACGAGCGTCCTTCAGCTACAACATCAGCGAAGGCTTGTCGGATCAAACCTTTGTGTCCAGCGCAATCATCCGCGGTGGTTACGGTTTGTTCATGGGCCGATTCCCGAACGTTTGGTTGGGTAACGCCTACAGCCGACCTGGGCCACTTTCGGATTACCCGCGTTACCGCAGCTACTCCGACACAATCGGATTACTACCGGCTGGCGACCCAACGTTCTTCTGGTTGAATAGCGCTGATTCAAGCTACGAGATCGCTGCCCCAGGGTCGAACGATCGTTCGCAGTATGTTGAGAAGGGCTTTGAGGCACCGTCTACCTATCGTGGCAACATCGCCCTAGACTTAATTGTTGGTAATGGCTACGAAGTAACCTTGGAATACAACAACGATCGTGTTAACCAAGCGTTGGGTTATGTAGATCCAGGTATTGTCAAAACCGGTACTCTTGCAGACGGTCGTGGCACCTACCGTGGGTCTGGTTCGCTGGGCTTAACCAACATCGACAAAGGCGGCGCTGAGGCGTACACCCTGTCGTTGAACAAAGAGTGGGATTTTGGTTTGCGTCTATACGCCGCGTACACAAACATGGACGCCGAGGACGTATGGAACCTAACGTCGTCGCAAGCCGAATCAAACTACGGCTATCAGCAACGCTGGGGCGCCAACCCAACCGGCGCAACGCCGTCGCAATACAGCATTGAACACAGAATGTTGGCGGTATTGGACTACAGCGCGCGGTTCATAGGTGATAACGAAACGCGCTTTTCGTTGATCTTCAACCGCCA
>NHET02000016.1 GCA_002170355.2 Gammaproteobacteria bacterium TMED92 | reverse complement strand
CGTGAGCGATACAAGCTGCCATACGGTGCGGTGTTGTCGGCTAATGAGGGCGATGCGGTAGATGCTGGACAAGTAATTGCACAGTGGGATCCATTGACCCACCCAATTGTTGCCGAAGTTGCGGGAGTGATTGAGTTCCACGAAATGGAAGAAGGTTTGTCAATGAACCGCCAGACCGACGAACTCACGGGGTTGAGCAACATCACGGTGTTGGATCCAAAAGACCGACCGAGTGCGGCAAAGGACTTACGCCCAGCTGTGCGATTGGTGGATGCAGAAGGTAATGCAGTGATGCTACCAGGCAGTGAAGTACCGGCAAATTACTTTATGCCTAACAATGCAATCTTGAACACCGAAAACGGATCCAAGATCGGCATTGGCGACATTATCGCGCGCATTCCTCAAGAAGGATCAAAGACTCGAGACATTACCGGTGGATTGCCGCGAGTCGCGGACCTGTTCGAGGCGCGGAAGCCCAAAGAGCCGGCTATCTTGGCGGAAGCTACAGGTGCTGTGTCGTTCGGAAAAGAAACTAAAGGCAAGCGCCGGTTGGTAATTACCCCAGCAGACAGCGATCCGGTAGAGACGCTGATTCCGAAATGGCGAACCATTGGCGTGTTCGAAGGCGAGCAAGTTGAAAAGGGTGAGATGGTCTGCGACGGTCCATTCAGCGCCCACGATATCTTGCGCTTGAAAGGCGTTGGGGAATTGGCCCAATACATTGTTAATGAAATCCAAGAAGTGTATCGCTTGCAGGGTGTGACCATTAACGACAAGCATATTGAGGTCATCGTGCGTCAGATGCTGCGCAAGGTTGAGGTGACACACTCTGGTGACTCCGATCTGATTCGCGGCGAACAACTCGAATATGCGCGAATTCGCGAGGTAAACGCTGAACTCATTGCAGACGGCAAGGCTCCTGCTGAATTCCAGCGTATTTTGTTGGGCATTACTAAGGCGTCTTTGGCCACTGAGTCCTTTATCTCAGCCGCGTCGTTCCAAGAGACCACGCGAGTGTTGACCGAGGCGGCGGTAACGGGCAAGAAGGATTATCTTCGCGGCCTGAAGGAAAACGTTGTCGTTGGTCGTTTGATTCCGGCAGGTACAGGTTTGACCTATCACGCTGATCGTAAGCGTCAAAGGGAGGAAGAGCTGGCTGCAGGAGAGCGCGAGGTGGCAACCGCAGACGATATAGAGCAAGCGTTGAGCGAAGCGCTGTCAGCTCAAGGCTCTGAATGAGCCGAACTGGTTCCGAGCTGGCTCAAGGAACAAACCACGGGGTAAACAGCCTTGTGAATTAACTGGGGCGTGATTAGAATGCGCCCGCCGCGCCAAGACTGAGTCAGGGCGCGGATTGGAAAACCTGGAGAATGACGAAACATGGCAACAATTAGCCAGTTAGTAAGAAAACCGCGCAAGCGCAAGGTCGTAAAAAACATCGTACCAGCGTTGCAAGCGTGTCCACAAAAGCGTGGCGTATGCACGCGGGTTTATACAACGACGCCCAAGAAGCCGAACTCCGCACTGCGTAAGGTGTGCCGAGTACGGCTAACAAATGGCTACGAAGTCACATCGTATATCGGTGGTGAAGGTCATAACCTGCAGGAACACTCGGTAGTGCTCATTCGCGGTGGTCGAGTCAAAGACTTACCTGGAGTTCGGTACCACACTATCCGCGGCACCCTAGACACCTCTGGTGTTGCAGACCGTCGTCAGGGTCGATCCAAATACGGCGCCAAACGGCCTAAGTAAGCCCTCTAACAATTATCAGTAACGTGTGGGCCGTGCTCACGAAGAAAAAATATTCTCAGTAAGGCCCTAATTGTTTAGGGAAGACCTGAAGAAAGGAGAAAAATATGCCAAGACGTCGCGTTATCGCCAAACGGGAAGTTCTCCCCGATCCTAAATTCAATAACCAAGTTGTTGCTAAGTTCATTAACCATGTCATGGTCAGCGGCAAGAAAGCAGTTGCCGAAAGCATTGTTTATGGTGCGTTAGATCGTGTCCAAGCCCGAGACAATGCCGACCCAATCGAAGTGTTTGAAAAAGCACTAGACGCTATTGCGCCAATGGTCGAAGTGAAATCACGCCGAGTCGGCGGTGCCACGTACCAGGTGCCAGTAGAGGTTCGTCCTTCACGTCGGCAAGCGTTGGCAATGCGTTGGTTGGTCGACAGTGCGCGTTCGCGCAGCGAAAAATCTATGGCCGCGCGCTTAGCGGGCGAGTTCATGGACGCGGCTGAAGGTCGTGGTTCAGCGGTCAAAAAGCGCGAAGACACGCACCGCATGGCTGATGCGAACAAGGCGTTTGCGCACTACCGCTACTAATACCAAGCACACCAAACCGAGACACCGCGTATGCCTCGTTCTACGCCTATTGGCCGTTACCGCAATATAGGCATCGTCGCCCATGTGGACGCGGGCAAGACCACAACCACCGAGCGTGTACTTTTTTACACCGGCTTGTCCCACAAGATCGGCGAAGTACACGACGGTGCGGCGGTAATGGACTGGATGGAGCAAGAGCAAGAGCGCGGTATTACCATCACATCGGCTGCCACAACCTGCTTTTGGCGGGGTATGGCTCAGCAATTCGATGAGCANAGAATCAACATCATCGATACGCCAGGACACGTCGACTTTACCATCGAGGTGGAGCGAAGTTTGCGGGTACTGGACGGCGCTGTTGTAGTTTTTTGTGGTACCTCAGGAGTCGAACCACAATCCGAAACCGTGTGGCGCCAGGCCAATAAATANGAAGTACCGCGCGTTGTATTCGTCAACAAGATGGACCGGCAAGGAGCAGATTTCGGCCGCGTGGTAGAACAAATNCGCGAGCGCTTGGGGGCTAACCCGGTGCCGTTGCAAATAGCTATTGGTTCCGAAGAGCAATTTCGTGGTGTGGTCGACTTGATCTCGATGCGTGCCGTGTATTGGGGCGATGATGACCAAGGCTTGAGCCACACAACACAAGACATCCCCGCAGAGTTGATTGATAGTGCTCAGAGNATGCGCGAGCAGCTTGTGGAAGCGGCGGCTGAGGCCAACGAAGAGCTTATGGATCGTTACCTTGAAGAAGGTGAACTCAGCGAGGCTGANATACGTGAAGGTATCCGTATACGCACCTTGGCGAACGAGATCGTACCCGCGCTTTGTGGGTCAGCGTTCAAAAACAAAGGTGTGCAATCGGTGCTGGATGCGGTNGTTGAATTTCTGCCGGCGCCGACAGANGTTAAAGCAATTGAAGGCACNTTAANGAACGGCGATAGCGCCAACCGNGAAGCAGATGATAATGCCCCGTTTGCNGCACTAGCGTTCAAAATCGCTACNGATTCTTTCGTTGGCACCTTAACGTTTTTCCGTGTGTATTCCGGTGTCTTAAATACCGGTGATCAGGTTTACAACCCGATAAAAGATAAGCGCGAGCGCATCGGTCGTATGGTGCAAATGCACGCAAACAATCGTGATGAGATAAAAGAAGTGCGCGCTGGAGATATTGCCGCAGCGATTGGCCTAAAAGATGTCACTACAGGCGAGACCCTGTGNAGCAAAGATCAANCCATAACNNTGGAGCGCATGGAGTTTCCTGACCCAGTCATATCGGTTGCGGTAGAGCCGAAATCTGTAGCGGATCAAGATAAATTAACGGTAGCGCTNAGTAAGCTCGCTCAGGAAGATCCATCGTTTAGGGTGGAAACGGATAAAGAAACCGGCCAAATGATTATCTCTGGCATGGGCGAGCTGCATTTAGAGGTGATCGTTGACCGGATGCAGCGGGAGTTCAGCGTCGCCGCGAACATTGGTAAGCCGCAAGTCGCTTATCGTGAAACCATTCAGACTGCTGTTGAGCACGAGGCTAAGTTTGTTCGTCAGACTGGTGGCCGCGGCCAGTACGGACACGTTAAGTTGCGCCTAGAGCCGTTGCAAGATGACGATGGCAATTATATTTATGAGTTTGTAGATGAGATCACCGGCGGGGTGATTCCAAGAGAGTACATTCCATCCATTGATAAAGGTATCGCCGAGCAGATGCGGAATGGCGTCATAGCNGGNCATCCCCTTATTGGTGTAAAAGCAACCCTCATCGATGGGTCATTTCATGAGGTGGACTCTTCAGAAATGGCGTTTAAAATCGCGTCCGCAATGGCGTTGCGTGAAGGCGCAATGGCGGCAAGCCCAGTGTTGTTGGAGCCGGTGATGACAGTAGAGGTGGTCACTCCAGAGGATTACATGGGCGATGTTGTCGGCGACCTAAACCGACGTCGTGGCATGATAAATGGCATGGAAGAAAACCCGGCCGGAAAGGTAGTGCGAGCGGAAGTACCGTTATCCGAAATGTTTGGATATTCCACCGACTTGCGCAGCANTACGCAGGGCAGGGCGACGTACACTATGGAATTTGCAAAATACGCGGAAGTACCCGCTTCGGTAATGGATCGCATACGAACATAGCTTTAATTCACTTCAAGGAAAGGTAATGGCCAAGGAAAAATTTGAACGTAATAAGCCGCACGTTAACGTAGGAACGATAGGACACGTAGACCACGGTAAGACGACACTGACGGCGGCGTTGACGAAGGTATGTTCGGAAGTGTTTGGTGGTGAGATGCGAGATTTTTCGCAGATTGATAACGCGCCGGAAGAGCGAGAGCGGGGAATAACGATTGCGACGAGCCATGTTGAGTACGAGAGTGAAGGAAGGCACTACGCGCACGTAGACTGTCCAGGGCACGCGGACTATGTGAAGAACATGATTACGGGAGCGGCNCAAATGGACGGTGCGATATTGGTCTGTGGAGCGACGGATGGGCCGATGCCGCAGACACGAGAGCACATTTTGTTGTCGCGTCAGGTGGGTGTGCCGAAGATTGTCGTATTTTTGAACAAAGCGGACCTTNTAGCGGAAGACTGTGGTGGCGTTGGCACAGAAGAATACGAAGAGATGAAAGAGCTTGTTGAGATGGAGCTTATAGACCTTTTGGAGACGTACGAGTTTCCAGGAGACACGCCGATCATTATGGGCAGTGCGTTGATGGCTTTGGAAGGCAAAGACGACAATGAGTTGGGTGTTACAGCGGTTAAGACGTTGGTAGAGACGTTGGACAGTTATATTCCGGAGCCGGAGCGTGCGGTAGATCAGCCGTTTTTGATGCCNATTGAGGATGTGTTCTCGATCTCGGGCCGAGGTACGGTAGTGACGGGTCGTGTTGAGCGAGGCGTTGTGACGGTGGGTGATGAGATAGAGATCGTTGGTATTAAAGAGACGATGACGACGACGTGTACNGGTGTTGAGATGTTCCGCAAGCTGTTGGACGAAGGTCGAGCGGGCGAGAACGTTGGCGTGTTGTTGCGTGGCACGAAGCGCGAGGAAGTTGAGCGCGGTCAAGTATTGACGGTTCCTGGAGCGATCACGCCGCATACGAAGTTTGAGGCAGAGGTATATGTGCTGTCGAAGGACGAGGGTGGACGTCATACGCCGTTCTTTAAGGGTTATCGTCCGCAGTTTTACTTCCGCACGACGGATGTGACGGGAGCGTGTGAGTTGCCTGAGGGTGTAGAGATGGTTATGCCGGGGGACAATGTGAACATGGTTGTTGAGTTAATTTGTCCGATTGCGATGGATGAAGGGTTGCGTTTTGCGATCCGCGAGGGNGGTCGTACGGTAGGTGCCGGCGTCGTCTCTAAAGTCATCAACTAAAATTCAGCATTCACGTCGAGTAAAAGAGCCGGGCTTGTCCCGGCTTCTTTTTGTAGTCGACGCGGACGTAGCGTGTGCCGTGGTCGTCATGAATTTCGGCGGTATAAAAAGATACGAGTCTGGTCATTTATCTTCATAGGCGGTGTTGCTTGGGTTGGAATCCCTCTGTATAGTTCGCGTCCCACTTTCCGAGGGGAAAAGGGAATCCAATAGTTAAAGCTGTAGCCAGTGTTGCTGTAGTTACTGCGTACTGGTGGATGTCGCACTTGCGGAGTGAGTGGGAAGATAAAGACAGCGCGGATTAGGTGTCGTGCTGCTAGTTCTTTAACAGGAGAATCGTTTGACTCAATCATCTTTGCGGCGCAAAGGTGAGGTTGGGTCGAGCTTAGAAAATAAGGGTGGAGTTCTTCCGTGCAAAACCAGCGTATTCGTATTCGCTTGAAAGCTTTTGATCATCGTCTGATCGACGTGTCGACTAAAGAAATTGTCGATACTGCGAAGCGCACTGGGGCGCAAGTAAAGGGGCCTATTCCTTTGCCAACACGGAAAGAGCGATACACGATTTTGATCTCACCGCACGTCAATAAAGACGCTCGCGATCAATATGAAATCCGCACCCATAAACGTCTCCTGGATATCGTGGAGCCAACAGAAAAAACAGTCGACGCGCTTATGAAGCTCGACCTTGCTGCTGGCGTAGAAGTACAGATTAGTTTGAATTAATTCGAGCTGAAAATTTCATCTCGAAATGGTGTTGTTGTGAAGTTTGGTATTGCAACCGACCACACGACGCTCTTGTGACCAAAAGGTTCCGATAGGGAGCCGGCGAAAGGCGTATGCCGGGTTCATCCTCCAAACACACGGTGGGGGTGAAGCCCAGCACGCTTTGTTTTCGCGCGAAGCTCTAACAATTGAGCCAAGCACGTTAGTAAGTTTGAGACAGATTGATAGGACAAAGACCAATGGCACTTGGACTGGTTGGTAAGAAAAGCGGCATGACACGCATCTTCAACGAAGAAGGTGTATCTGTGCCGGTTACGGTCATTGAAGCAGAGCCAAATCGCATCACGCAAGTTAAGAGCGTGGAAAGCGACGGTTATACAGCGATTCAAGTTACCACGGGTGAGCGCCGTTTGAGCCGCGTCAGCAAACCAATGGCGGGACATTTTGCCAAGGCGAATGCTGGTGCTGGTCGTGGGCTTTGGGAATTTCGCGCGGACGCAGTAGAGGGGCTGGATGTAGGCGGTGAACTGACGGTGGAGCAATTCGCCGCGGGTCAGCAAGTCGACGTCCAGGGCGTCTCTAAAGGCAAGGGCTATGCTGGAACCATTAAACGCTGGAACTTCCGCGGCCAAGACAATACCCACGGCAACTCAATATCCCACCGCGCTCCCGGATCAATAGGTCAATGTCAGACCCCAGGGCGCGTATTCAAGGGCAAAAAAATGTCTGGCCAGATGGGTAACGTGCGAGTAACCACGCAAAATCTTGAGATTGTAGAAGTCGATGTAGAGCGCAACCTGATTATGGTAAAGGGTGCAGTCCCAGGACCCACAGGCGGCGATGTTTGTATACGTCCAGCAGTTAAAAGTAGTGGCCAAGCTGCTGCGGGCGGAGAAAGCGAATGAATTTAGATTTAGCAGTTAATGGTGGCAGCGTAGAGCTCGCCGAAACAGCCTTTGCCAGGGAATACAACGAAGCGCTAGTGCACCAAGTTGTTGTGGCCTTTATGGCGGCAGGGCGGCAAGGCTCGCGAGCGCAAAAGAATCGCTCAGCAGTTAGCGGTGGTGGCAAGAAGCCATGGCGCCAAAAGGGTACAGGCCGCGCTCGAGCGGGTACAACTCGGTCGCCGATCTGGCGCTCTGGGGGCGTCACTTTTGCCGCCCAGCCGCAAGACCACTCCACCAAAGTTAATCGCAAGATGTATCGTGGCGCACTGCGTTGCATCGTATCTGAGCTTATCCGTCAGCAACGTTTGGTGGCGGTAGAGTCGTTTTCGGTAGAGGCGCCAAAAACCAAGGCGCTATTGTCTCAACTTAAAGACCTAGACATTTCCAACGGGTTAATCATTACCGAAGAAGTCGATCAAAACCTATTTTTGGCGGCACGCAATGTGAAGGCCGTTGATGTGCGAGACGTTGACGCCATCGATCCGGTCAGCTTGATCAGCTATGACAAGGTGCTCATCACTGTGCCAGCGCTGAAAAAACTCGAAGGGGTGTTGGCATGAATCAAGAACGTATTTACACCGTGCTGCGAGAGCCTCACATCTCGGAAAAAGTGTCAGTGTTGGGTGACGTGGCTAACCAGTACGCGTTCAAGGTTGCTCCCGATGCGACGCGAACAGAAGTGCGGCAGGCGGTGGAGGCCATATTTAAGGTATCGGTAACCAAGGTCACCACGGCCAACGTAAAAGGCAAGGTAAAACGCAACGCTCGTGGCATCACGCGCAAGAAGAACTGGAAAAAAGCATACGTAACGGTAGTCGAAGGCCAAGAAATCGACTTCATGGTTACGGAATAAGGGACCCGCGCAATGGCAGTTGTAAAAACCAAACCAACCTCAGCAGGACGCCGTTTTGTCGTCAAGGTGGTTGATTCCGAATTGCACAAAGGCGCCCCGCATAAGGCGCTGCTCAGCAAGCAAAAGAACACTGGCGGTCGTAACAATACCGGTCGTATCACCACGCGTCATCGTGGTGGCGGTCACAAGCAGCATTATCGTTTGATCGATTGGAAGCGCACAAAAGACGGCATTCCAGCAGTTGTGGAGCGCCTTGAATACGACCCAAACCGAACCGCTAACATCGCCTTGTTGAAGTACGCTGATGGCGAGCGTCGTTACATTATTGCGCCCAAGGGCGTACACGCTGGTGACGAACTAATGAGCGGTGGCAGCGCACCGATACGCTCTGGCAATACTTTGCCGTTGCGCAACATCCCAGTTGGTAGCGTCATCCATTGCGTTGAATTGAAGCCTGGTAAGGGTGCGCAATTGGTTCGTAGTGCTGGAGGCTCCTGCCAATTGGTAGCGCGCGAAGGTACCTATGCGACGCTGCGAATGCGCTCTGGCGAAATGCGTCGGGTGTTGAGCGAATGTCGCGCAACCCTCGGAGAGGTTGGTAATAGCGAGCACAATTTGAGATCGCTTGGCAAAGCTGGCGCCAATCGCTGGCGGGGCAAGCGTCCAACGGTTCGGGGTGTGGCAATGAACCCGGTAGATCACCCGCATGGTGGTGGNGAGGGCAAAACCTCTGGTGGGCGTCATCCGGTGTCGCCCTGGGGTATGCCCACAAAAGGTTTTAAGACCCGAAAGAACAAGCGNACCGACGGATTGATTGTACGTCGACGCGGCAAGCGCTAGCGCTTAGAGCAGCTGAGCAAGAACGGTAAACGGAGAAAGGTAAGTGCCACGATCATTATTCAAGGGTCCATTCGTCGACACCCATCTGCTAAAGAAGGTGGAGACGGCTGCGGCTAACAATGAGCGGCGTCCGATCAAGACTTGGTCGCGTCGCTCTATGGTGATGCCAGAAATGGTCGGTTTGACCATCGCCATCCACAACGGCAGACAGCACATCCCGGTATTGATTAACGAAGACATGGTGGGCCACAAGTTGGGCGAATTTGCACCAACACGTACGTACCGTGGTCACGCAGCAGACAAGAAAGCCAAGCGTTAAGCGGCTGGGCCACAGAGGAAGAACATGGAAGTCAGTGCAATAGCCAAACGCCTACAAATATCGCCACAAAAGGTTCGATTAGTAGCGGATCAGGTGCGCGGAAAGCCGGTTGCCGACGCGCTGGATATTTTGAATTTCAGCACGCGGAAGGGCGCGTTACTGGTACGTAAGGCCGTTGAATCGGCCATTGCAAATGCAGAGCACAACGAAGGTGCCGATGTCGATGATTTGCGTATTGCAGAAATCTACGTCAACGAAGGCATGACCATGAAACGTATTCGTCCACGTGCAAAAGGACGAGCGGATCGAATATTAAAGCGCAGCTGTCACATCACCGTGACGGTTTCGGACAGCTAAAAAGAGAAAAGTATGGGTCAGAAAGTACATCCAACAGGTATTCGGCTCGGCATTGTAAAAGACCACACTTCGGTTTGGTTCGCCGACAAAAAGAATTACCCCAAATATCTGCTCAATGACATTGAGGTGCGTGAATTTTTGCGCAAGCGTCTGGCTGATGCATCGGTAGCGCGTATTGAAATAGAACGGCCAGCGCAAACAGCAAAGGTAACGATTCATACCGCACGGCCGGGGATCGTCATAGGTAAGAAAGGCGAGGATGTGGAACGCCTGCGTTCGCAGTTGTCATCGCTAATGGGTGTGCCGGTTCACGTCAACATTGAAGAGATCCGCAAGCCCGAATTAGACGCGACACTGGTGGCGCAAAACGTCGCGCAGCAATTGGAGCGACGCGTGCAGTTCCGGCGTGCTATGCGTCGGGTTATTCAGAACGCTATGCGGCTTGGTGCAGAGGGCATCAAGGTGCGAGTGGCAGGCCGTTTGGGCGGCGCTGAAATTGCGCGTTCTGAGGTATACCACGAGGGCCGGGTACCGTTGCATACCTTGCGCGCGGACATCGATTACGCCACATGGGAAGCGGAAACCACCTACGGAATTTTAGGGATCAAAGTGTGGATCTTTAAGGGCGAGATTATCGGCTCGCAAGATGCAGTGCAGGCGTCTCAACAAGCCTAACGATAAGGTTTAAGTGCGAAAATGTTACAACCAAAACGTACAAAATTTAGAAAGCAGCACAAAGGCCGGAATCGCGGCTTAGCGCTGCGCGGTAGCCGGGTCAGTTTCGGCGAGTTCGGCCTCAAGGCCGTCGGTCGTGGCCGTTTGACGGCGCGGCAAATAGAAGCTGGTCGTCGTGCTATGACACGGCGAATCCGCCGTGGTGGGAAAATTTGGATCCGAGTGTTTCCAGACAAGCCGATCACCAAGAAGCCACTGGAAGTGAGACAGGGTAAAGGTAAAGGCAGTGTTGAGTATTGGGTAGCTTTGGTGCAGCCCGGCAAGGTGCTCTACGAAATGCAAGGTGTCCCAGAGGACGTGGCACGTGAGGCCCTGACCTTGGCGGCAGCAAAACTGCCCTTTAAGACGGTATTTGTTAAGCGGACGGCAATGTAATGAAAGCCTCGGATTTAAGAGCAAAAAACGCAGACGAACTGCAAGCGGAAATCTTGCGTTTGCAAAAAGAGCATTTCGCCCTGCGGATGCAGCGAGCCAGCGGACAGTTGGGCCAAGCGCATCTGCTTAAAGAGGTGCGTCGCGACATTGCGCGAGTCAAAACAATCATGAAGGAGGCATCGGATGTCTGATACACAAGTTCAGGCCCAGGCAAAAAATCCGAGAGCAGTATCCGGTGTGGTAGTGAGTGACCGCATGTCGAAGTCGATCACGGTAAAGATAGAACGTCGGGTCAAGCATCCGGTTTACGGCAAGTTCGTAAGAAAGTCCAGCAAGATCCACGCTCATGACGAGAAGAACGAATGTCAGGTAGGCGATACCGTCACAGTGGTTGAGTGTCGCCCGATTTCAAAGACCAAAACGTGGACGCTGCAAAGCATCGACGTTCGAGCCGCCGGAGTCTAAGCAGCCATGATTCAGACAGAAACAATGCTCGACATTGCGGACAACAGCGGCGCGCGTAAAGTTCAATGCATTAAGGTGCTGGGCGGAAGCCACCGACGTTACGCCGGCATTGGCGACGTGATCAAAGTCACCGTTAAAGAGGCAATTCCGCGTGGTCGAGTAAAGAAAGGCCAGGTCATGGACGCAGTAGTGGTAAGAACGCGTAAAGGCGTCCGGCGTGCTGACGGATCTTTGATTAAATTTGATCAAAACGCAGCGGTCCTCTTGAACGCGCAGAAGCAGCCAGTTGGTACGCGGATATTTGGACCGGTAACCCGTGAGCTGCGCACTGAGAACTTCATGCGCATTGTGTCGCTAGCGCCGGAGGTGCTGTAGGCCAAACGCGAAGGCCAAAGGTTAGGAGCGAATTCATAACCTTGGAAGCTGCTAGTCAAGAAAAGGCACAGCGATAAAAACATAAACGCTTGACGATTGGAGTCAGCGATATAAAGCAACGGAAAAAGACGGATCGAGAGACGGCATGTTAAAGATCAAAAAAGATGACGAAGTGGTGGTGATCGCCGGTCGCGATAAAGGCCGACGCGGTGAAGTACTGCGGGTGTTGAAAGACGGTCGTTTAATGGTTGCTGGCATCAACATGGTAAAGAAGCACAAGCGGCCGAATCCGAACATGGGTGAGCAAGGCGGCATAATCGCGCAAGAAGCGCCTATTCAGGCGTCGAACGTAGCGATATGGAATGACGAAGATGAGCGCGCCGACCGAGTTGGTGTGCGTACTGAAGAAGATGGCTCAAAGACTCGCTTCTTCAAGTCAAATGGTAAGGCAATCGAAGGCTAGTTATGGCGAACCTATATCAAAAGTACTGCGACGAAATTCGCCCACAGCTGCAAAAGGATCTTGCGATCAAGAATCCTATGGCAGTGCCAAAGATCACAAAAATAACGATCAACATGGGCGTTGGCGAGGCTATTGCAGATCGCAAGGTTATGGATGCCGCGGTAGCTGATATGACCGCAATCGCAGGTCAGCAGCCGGTAATCTGCCTCGCTCGCCGCTCTGAAGCAGGCTTCAAAATCCGCGAGGGATACCCTATTGGTTGTAAGGTGACGTTGCGTCGTCAGCGCATGTACGACTTTATAGAACGGCTGGTCGACATAGCGATACCGCGTATTCGCGACTTCCGAGGCTTGAACCCAAAAGCCTTTGACGGTCGCGGTAACTTCAGCATGGGCCTGACAGAACAAATCGTATTTGCCGAGATTGATTACGACAAGATCGACAAGATTCGCGGAATGGACATCTGTGTGACCACTTCTGCACAAACTAACGAAGCTGCGCTTGAACTGCTCAAAGCATTCAAGTTTCCGTTCCGCACCTAGTAAGAGAAAGAGTTATGGCTAAGCGCTCAATGATTGAGAGAGAACGAAAGCGCAGTCGTGTGCGAGCAAAGTACATGCAAAAGCGTATGGCATTGAAGGCGATCATTGCCGATCGAAATGTGTCAGATGAAGAGCGATGGGACGCGCAATTGAAACTGCAAGCGCTGCCGCGTGATTCAAGCCCAGTGCGTGAACAACGACGTTGTGGCGTCACGGGTCGCCCGCACGCGGTTTATCGCAAATTTGGATTATCTCGCAACAAGCTGCGCGAAGCGGCAATGCGAGGTGATGTTCCAGGGCTGGTTAAGGCGAGTTGGTAGGAAATAGATCATGACAATGCAAGATCCCATAGCTGACCTGTTAACCCGCGTGCGTAATGCGCAGATGGCGGGCCACGTGTCGGTAGAGATTCCAAATTCCAAGGCTAAGCAGGCGATTCTGCAAGTGCTGCTTGACGAGGGCTACATCTCCGGTTTTGCGGCATCCGATGATCTAAAGAGCACGATCACTGTGGATCTGAAGTATCACCAAGGCCTACCGGTGATAGAAGAGATCGCACGGGTTAGCCGACCTGGACTGCGAATCTACAAAGAAAGCAATGAGCTTCCAAAGGTTCGTGGCGGCTTAGGTGTTGCTATTGTGAGTACTAACAAAGGTGTTATGACAGATAAAGCAGCGCGTGCTCATGGTGTGGGCGGCGAAGTCTTGTGCACGGTTTTTTAGAGGTTTTTTATGTCTCGCGTAGCAAATAGTCCGGTAGCCATTCCAGCAGGTTTGGAAGTGAACCTGAATGGCCAGGAATTCTCAGTGAAGGGAAAGAAAGGCGAACTGCAACTCGTCATTCACGACTCAGTAGCGCTTACCCAAGAAGAGGGCGAGCTGAAGCTCGCTGCTAAAACTGCAGACACATCGGCGCGAGCGCTTGCTGGCACCATGCGAGCGCTCGTTCAAAACATGGTGACCGGTGTCACCGACGGCTTTGAAAAGAAACTAGAGCTGCAAGGTGTAGGTTATAGGGCACAGGCCCAAGGCGATAAGTTGACTCTGCAGTTGGGTTTCTCTCACCCGGTGGAGTATCACATGCCAGAGGGCATTAAGGCCGAGGCGACTAGCCAAACAGAAATTGTTATCTCTGGTGTTGATAAACAAAAAGTTGGCCAAGTGTGTGCAGAAATTCGCGCGTTCCGCCCGCCAGAGCCTTATAAGGGCAAAGGTGTTCGTTACGCCGGAGAGTATGTGCGCCGTAAGGAAGCGAAGAAGAAATAGGTAGGTAACCCGCGCTAGTGATCGTGGGGATAAGATCAAAGAGCCGTGAGCGCCGTTCGCAACACGACTCGAGATTGGAGTGGATTCAGGAATGAATGAGAAAAAGATCAGCAGACTTCGCCGCGCCCGACGCAGCCGCATGAAAATGCGCGAGCTGGGTGCCATGCGCCTGAGCGTAAATAGAACGCCTCGGCACATATATGCCCAGGTCATTGCTGCTGACGGCAGCGCAGTTCTGGCTCAGGCGTCAACTTTGGAAGCGGATTTGCGTGGCGGCGCCACAGGTAATGTCGCGACTGCTGAGAAGGTAGGCAAGCTAATTGCTGAACGCGCAAAACAAGCGGGTATTACAACGGTAGCGTTTGACCGATCAGGGTTTAAGTACCATGGCCGGGTAAAAGCACTGGCAGAAGCGGCACGCGAAGGCGGATTGGAGTTTTAGATGGCATATTCCGAGGAAATACGCGAAGAAGGGTTGGTTGAGAAACTTGTCCAAGTGAATCGGGTTGCGAAGGTGGTTAAAGGCGGCCGGATTTTTGGATTCACCGCACTGACCGTGGTTGGCGACGGTAACGGCAAGGTCGGTTTTGGGCGTGGTAAGGCACGAGAGGTTCCAACAGCAATCCAGAAAGCAATGGAAGCCGCTCGACGCAACATGGTCGACGTTGACCTAAATGGCGACACACTTTGGTATGCCACAACAGCTCGCCACTCAGCGTCCAAGGTTTACATGCAGCCGGCGTCCGAGGGAACGGGCGTAATTGCCGGTGGCACTATGCGTGCGGTGCTTGAAGCGGCAGGCGTACAAAACGTCCTAGCAAAGTGCTATGGGTCCACCAATCCCGTGAATGTCGTGCAGGCGACCTTTAAGGCACTACGAGCGGCACGCTCACCAGAGCGCATTGCGCAAAAACGGGACAAAGCCGTAGAAGACGTTGTTGCTTAGCAACGGTGATAGGTAGGAATTACACATGAGCGATAAAACCGTAACAGTAACACTGACCAAAAGTCCGATTGGTCGATTGAAGAATCACAAAGCGTGTGTTGCTGGATTGGGGCTTCGGCGTATTGGACACACCGTAACGGTGGAAGATACACCATCGGTGCGCGGCATGATCAATCGCATTAGTTACATGCTGCGAATAGAGGGAGAATCCTAATGCGCATGAATGAACTGCAGCCCGCTGCAGGAAGCCACAAGAGTAAGCGGCGGGTTGGTCGTGGGCCTGGCTCCGGGTTTGGCAAAACCGCGGCGCGAGGTCAGAAAGGCCAAAAAGCGCGGTCTGGCGGCGGCGTTCGCCCAGGGTTTGAAGGCGGTCAGTTGCCATTGCAAATGCGCATTCCTAAGTTTGGCTTTCGCTCTCGCGTCGCACTGACCACGGCTGAAGTGCGACTCAGTGAACTCGCGAAAGTGGCCGGTGACCAAATTACTTTAGACACGCTGAAGCAAGCGAACGTTGTGCGCCGCGACATGAAGCGAGCACGAATTATGTTGTCAGGAGAAATTGCTCGCGCGGTCAGTGTAGAAGGCGCAAACATCACTGTTACCAAAGGTGCGAAAGCTGCAATTGAAGCAGCAGGCGGCACCGTTGCAACGGCTACGACAGCGACCGTTACTAAGGCAAGCCAAAAAGCCGTCGCGGACGTAGCAACTGAAGAGCCCGTAGCAAATGCAGAGGCAACTAATGAAGAGCCAAACGGCGATTCAGAATAACGGCTACTGAAAGACCATGTCACGTAACCAAAACGAAATGGCCAATCAGTTGGCAGGCAATCAGGCCGGAGTCGCAGAACTCCGTAGCCGGTTACTGTTCGTATTGTTTGCGTTGATCGTTTATCGCGTCGGCACTCATATACCGGTACCAGGCATCGATCCAAGCCAATTACAGGCTCTATTCAACCAGAACCAAGGCGGCATCTTGGAGCTGTTTAATATGTTCTCGGGTGGTGCTTGGGAGCGTATGAGTATCCTCGCGCTTGGGGTCATTCCCTATATCACCGCCAGCATCATCATGAACCTGTTAACCATGATGTACCCACAGTTTCAGCAATGGCGTAAAGAAGGGGATGCGGGCCGACGGAAGATAACCAAGGCAACTCGTTATCTGACCTTGGGTATCGCGTTAATACAAGGCACGTCATTGGCGGTGACTCTCGGTAACCAAGGCCTGGCGTTTGACAGTGGTTTTACCTTTTTGTTTGTTGCGACACTGACGCTGGTCACTGGCTCAATATTTATGATGTGGCTGGGTGAGCAGATCACTGAGCGCGGCGTGGGTAACGGTATCTCGCTATTGATCTTTGCAGGCATCGTTTCTGGATTTCCCGCAGCGATTGGCCAGATGTTTGAATCAGCGCGCCAAGGCAATCTAAACATAATCGTTTTGCTTGCTATGGCGGCCATCGCTGTGGCGCTAGTCTGGTTTGTGGTGCGCGTAGAGCGTGGCCAGCGCCGCATTACAGTCAACTATGCGAAGAAGCAACAAGGCCGGCGGGTTTTTCAAGCCCAAAGTAGTCACCTACCATTGAAGATCAACATGGCGGGCGTTATTCCAGCGATTTTCGCATCAAGCCTGCTGCTAGCGCCGGCGTCTATGGCTAGTTGGTTCGGCAGCAACCCAGGTATGGATTGGCTACAGCAAGTTTCCTTAGTGCTTTCTCCAGGACAGCCGCTCTACATCATGATGTTCGCAGCTGGAATCATTTTCTTTAGCTTTTTCTATACTGCGATCATGTTTGATCCAAAAGACGTTGCAGATAATTTGAAGCGTCAGGGCGCATACGTTCCAGGAATTCGTCCGGGACAACAGACCTCCAAATACATTGATGACGTTATTACCCGACTCACCGTATTTGGCGCGTTGTACGTCACCTTAGTATGTCTGTTGCCAGAATTTATGGTGGTATTTTTTGACGCTTCATTCCAGCTCGGCGGCACCGCGGTATTGATTGTAGTTGTGGTCGCAATGGACTTTATGTCGCAAGTGCAATCCCACCTAATGAGCAGTCAATACGCGAAATTGATGGAAAAATCGAATTTACAGAACTATGGACGGCGCCGTTAGGCGGCATGCTAGGTCAGGAATCATGAAAGTTAGAGCATCAGTAAAGAAAATTTGTCGAAACTGCAAAATCGTCAAGCGCAAAGGCGTAGTGCGAGTAATTTGCAGTGCTGAACCGCGCCACAAGCAGCGGCAGGGTTAAACCTGCTGTCGTAAGTGGCCTAAAACGGAGCGAATAAATGGCACGTATTGCCGGAATCAACATACCGGATAACAAGCACGCAAGGATCTCGTTGACGTACATCTACGGCATCGGTCCTACTTCTGCGGATAAAATTTGTGCAGCGGCGGGGGTAAAACCTGACGCGAAAATTGGCGAATTGGATGAGGCTAATTTGGACGCCATCCGTACCGAAGTGGGCAAGCTCACGGTGGAGGGCGACTTGCGTCGAGAAACGTCCATGAACATCAAACGTTTGATGGATCTAGGGTGTTATCGCGGCATGCGTCACAGACGTCATCTGCCGGTTCACGGGCAACGAACAAAAACCAATGCGCGCACCCGTAAGGGACCTAAGCGTCCCATTCGTCGATAGGCGTAGGTAGGAACTGATATGGCCGAAAAGAAAAAAGCGAAACGTGTCGTAGTCGATGGGCTGGCGCATATTCACGCGTCCTTCAATAACACCATCATTACGATTACCGACCGGCAAGGCAACGCGCTGAGTTGGGCGACCTCAGGTGGTTCAGGCTTCAGGGGATCGCGTAAAAGCACGCCCTTTGCTGCTCAGGTAGCGGCAGAGCGAGCAAGCAACGTCGCGGTGGAGTTTGGTATGAAGAGCGTTGATGTATTCGTTAAAGGTCCTGGACCTGGCCGCGAATCAGCGGTTCGCGCGATTAACGCGGCAGGTTTGAAAATCAATAGTATTTCAGACGTAACGCCTATCCCACACAACGGCTGNCGACCGCCAAAGCGTCGTCGTGTATAGCGATTCGCAAAGAATTCGAACGGAGAAACTGTAATGGCCCGATATTTAGGACCAAAACTCAAACTGAGCCGCCGCGAAGGCACGGATCTGTACCTCAAAAGCGGGGTTAGGCCGATTGATTCCAAGTGCAAAATCGATAATGCACCTGGCCAACATGGCATTCGCAGAGGGCGTCTAAGTGACTATGCTGTGCAATTGCGCGAGAAACAAAAAGTTAGACGACTCTACGGCGTACTGGAAAAGCAATTCCGCAACTACTACAAGAAAGCCGACCGTAAACGTGGCGCTACCGGCGAGAACCTCTTGAAGTTGTTGGAAAGTCGACTGGACAACGTGGTTTATCGTATGGGATTCGGCTCTACGCGAGCGGAGTCGCGTCAGCTGGTATCGCACAAATCAATCACCGTAAACGGTGGGCTAGTAAATGTAGCGTCCTATCAGGTACAGCCTGGTGATGTGGTCGCAGTACATGAAAAGTCGCGTAATCAGCTGCGTATTCAAGCGGCCTTGCAGTTGGCGAGTCANCGCGGTGAGATCGATTGGGTCGACGTAAATGCGGGCAACTTTGAAGGCATCTTTAAGCGCTTGCCTGACCGTGAAGAATTGCCGGCAGAGATTAACGAAAACCTCATCGTCGAGCTTTACTCGAAGTAAGTGATTCGGCGCACCGCGCCATAGGAGAGAACAACATGTCACAGTTGGCAAACGAGTTCATGACACCGCGAAACATTGACGTTCAATCAGACAGTCCATGTCGTGCGAAAGTTACTTTAGAGCCGCTTGAGCGCGGATTTGGCCATACGCTAGGCAATACGCTNCGCCGAATTTTGCTGTCNTCAATGCCGGGTTGCGCCATTACCGAGGTACAAATCGANGGCGTGCTACATGAATACAGCACGCTAGAGGGCGTTCAAGAAGACGTTATCGATATTCTGCTCAATCTAAAAGACATCAGCGTGATCCTGCACAATCAAGATGAAGCGACGATAACCCTCGCTGTGTCTGGNGCNGGAAAAGTTACAGCGGGTGATTTCCAACTGACAGAGGACGTGGAAATTGCGAATCCGGAGCACGCAGTGTGCACNTTGAACGAAAGCGGCTCTATCCGCATTGAAGCAAAGGTGACAAAGGGCCGTGGCTATGTCCCAGTTGACGCTCGGGATTCCGCGGAAAGCGAAGACGAAACCCGGCCAATTGGCGTGCTGCGACTCGACGCGTCTTACAGTCCACTGCGTCGCGTAGCTTACAGTGTAGAAAGCGCTCGAGTTGAGCAGCGTACCGACTTAGACAAACTGATCCTCGACTTAGAGACTAACGGCACGATTGACCCAGAAGAGGCTATCCGTCGCGCGGCAACAATCTTGCAGCATCAATTGGCGGTATTCGTTGATCTCGACAACGAGGGCGAGCAAATTGTTGAAGAAAAAGAAGACGAGGTCGATCCNATCCTGATTCGTCCGGTAGACGATCTAGAGTTAACCGTACGCTCTGCAAATTGCTTAAAGGCAGAGAACATTTACTACATTGGTGATTTGATTCAACGCACCGAAGTCGAGCTGTTGAAGACACCCAATTTAGGTAAAAAATCGCTGACGGAAATTAAGGATGTGTTGGCAGCGCGGGGACTTTCCCTAGGCATGCGTCTTGAGAATTGGCCGCCACCAAATCTTCACGGAGGCCGAATTTAGGCCAGCGCGTTAAGGGCACAAAGACAAGTACTACCAGACAGGGTATAGGAACGAACCATGCGTCATCGAAAGAGTGGCAGACAACTCAATAGGAACAGCTCGCATCGTCAAGCGATGTTTCGCAATATGGCGGCATCGCTGATTGAAAGCGAAGTCATTAAGACAACGTTGCCAAAAGCGAAAGAGCTGCGTCGTGTGGCGGAACCGTTGATCACGCTGGCTAAAGAGGACTCTGTGGCGAATCGCCGCTTGGCTTTTTCGCGCACGCGCAGTAAATCTGCGGTAGGCAAATTGTTCGCAGAGCTAGGCCCCCGTTATCAATCTCGCCCTGGTGGCTACACGCGCATTCTAAAGTGTGGTCACCGTGTTGGTGACGCAGCACCGATGGCGTTCATAGAACTTGTGGATCGTCCCATCGTTGATCTTGACGCACTAGATACCGATTACGAAGCCGCGCAAGAAGTTGCGAGTGAGGCAGAAACCACGGTAGAGGATACCGCAGAAGCCAGCACCGAAGCCCCTGCAGACACAGAGGAAGGTGCAGCAGAAGCGGCTAGCGACGACGAAAAAAGGTAGCGCCTCGTGAACGCTAGTTTCCACCCCACTCCGCGAACATTAATGGGCCCTGGTCCATCAGATGTACATCCGCGAGTCTTGGGAGCCATGGGCAAGGCCACCATTGGCCATCTTGATCCAGATTTCATTGCCTTGATGGAAGACATCAAGGACTTGCTGCGTTATTGCTTTCAAACAGCGAATACGCTCACATTGCCTCTATCTGCTCCTGGCTCAGCGGCCATGGAAGCAGCCTTTGCTAATTTGTTAGAGCCTGGTGATAAAGCCATAGTGTGCATCAATGGCGTGTTTGGCATGCGCATGGCGGAAAACGTCCGCCGGATGGGCGGCGAACTAGTAACGATTGAAGACGAGTGGGGCACACCCGTCGATGCGGAGAAACTAAAGGCCACGCTACAGCAGCATGCAGATGCAAAAATTGTTGCCTTCGTCCACGCCGAGACGTCTACTGGCGTTCGTTCAGACGCGAAAACCTTGTGTGGATTGGCCCAAGAAGCAGGTTGTTTGTCGATTGTCGATACGGTGACGGGTCTTGCCGGTGTAGAAGTGTTGGTGGATGAGTGGGGAGCGGATGTTACCTACTCGGGTACACAAAAGTGTTTGTCAGCACCTCCGGGTATTAGCTTGATCACCTTCAGCGACAAAGCCGCAGCTCGCGTACAGGCACGGAATACGCCAGTGCAAAGTTGGTTCCTAGATTTGTCGCTGCTAATGGCTTATTGGCAGGGGGAGGGCGCGCGCACCTATCACCATACTGCGCCAGTTAACGCTATGTATGGCCTGCATGAAGCGCTGCTCATGGTGCAAGAAGAAGGCCTTGAAAACTCCTGGCAGCGGCACCGAGCCATGCATGACGTATTGGCCCAAGGCGTTGCAGAGCTGGGGCTGAGTTTTGTTGTTGATGCGCAACACAGATTGCCGCAGCTGAATCTTGTGCGTTGCCCTGAAGGAATAGACGAAGCTGCGGTGCGCAAGCGCTTACTGCAAGAGTACAACCTTGAAATTGGCGCGGGGCTCGGCGCTTTTGCAGGAAAAGTGTGGCGCATTGGACTGATGGGCTATTCGGCGCGCTTGGAAAATATCCAACTGTGCATTAGCGCGCTGCGTAGCTGTATCTAAGCTAACTCTTCGAAGCGGTCAGCAATGGCCGTAAAAACCTTCCGGTGTGGGACTTTTTAACTTTGGCTACCTGTTCAGGCGTGCCTGTTGCGATGATGTTGCCGCCGCCGGAGCCTCCCTCCGGACCTAAGTCAATGACCCAGTCTGCGGTTTTCACAACATCTAAGTTGTGTTCAATGACAACGATCGTATTGCCCTGATCGCGCAGCCGATGCAGTACTTCTAGCAATTGAGCAATGTCTTGGAAGTGCAGGCCGGTGGTAGGCTCATCAAGAATATACAGGGTCTGGCCGGTGTCGCGTTTAGATAACTCGCGAGATAACTTCACCCGTTGGGCCTCGCCGCCAGACAATGTGGTCGCCGACTGACCTAAACGGATGTAAGACAGTCCAACGTCCACTAACGTCTCTAACTTACGAGCCAACATGGGTACGGCCGCAAAAAACTCGTGGGCCTCTTCGATCGTCATATCCAGTACTTCGGTTATGTTTTTGCCCTTGTAGCGAATATCTAGGGTTTCGCGGTTGTAGCGTTTACCCTGACAAACGTCGCAGGGCACATAGATATCGGGTAAGAAGTGCATCTCGACCTT
>NHET02000077.1 GCA_002170355.2 Gammaproteobacteria bacterium TMED92 | reverse complement strand
AAGTAACAAACCGTAATCCGGGTCCGCGCCGATCTCGAATGTCCCAACCACGCGCAGTCGCAGAACTCGAGAGCCAAGACTTTCACCACGTGGCACGGCGAGCAACAGATTAACTTCATCGCCCTCAAGTAAACCGAACGAGCGCGCCAATGGCCGCCCAATAATCACTCCGTTAGCGCTGGTCATTAACTTTTCGAGCGCATCTTCAGATGCGGTTTTGAGTAATTCCTGTTGTGNCTGGAGGCCCTTTTGGTCGAGCGCCAAGGCCATGACCGGTTGTATGCGACCGCGATGGTTGAGCGCTCCAAAACTTTCAAAATAGGGCGCAATATGGCGAACTTTTGCGTCAGCGACCAANCTCTGCAACGGTTCGCTCGGCCGCGCGTTNACAAGTGTAATATGCGGAATAGATCCTAATAGACGTTGCTTTAGCTCGTGGTCNAAGCCATTCATAACAGCAATTACTGCGGTCAGTGTCATNACACCTAACGTTAAACCAATGACTGACACCCAACTTACAAATCGCGAAAAGCCACGACCTCCGCGCAACAACAGCCGCAACGACATCCATAGCCCCAAAGAGGAACGTCCACTCAAACTTGCCATACCAGTNCTCAGGCNGGCTCTAGCACGCCACGGTCGAGGCGCGCCACGCGATCAAAGCGTTTGAGCATTGAAAGGTCATGAGTGACCACCACAAAGGCAGTGTTCTGTTGCCTGCTTAGCTCGCTAAGNAGGCTCATCAACTGCTCGGCACTGTCGTGATCAAGGCTGCCGGTTGGTTCATCAGTCAACACGACTTTGGGCTTATTCACTAACGACCGAGCTACGGCGACACGCTGGCGCTCACCGCCGGACAACTCCGCTGGCAAGTGCTGCAACCGGTCAGCAAGACCTACCTGCTCGAGTAGTGCTGTCGCCGCGTGCTGAGCTTGCCGATCAGTAACCCCCAGAAGGCGTTGTGGGATAGCTACGTTTTCCAACGCCGTAAATTCTGCCAACAAGTGATGCTGTTGATACACAAAACCCATATGTAGCCGCCGAATACGCGCCCGTGCATCGGCATCTGCGAAACTCATACTGCTACCCGCTACTTCAACGATTCCTTGATCCGCAGAATCTAGCCCCGCNAGTATGTGCAACAGGCTACTTTTGCCCGAGCCAGAACGACCAACTATGGCGACTTGCTCACCCGCCGCAACGCGAAGATCAGCGCCTTTGAGCACAGCCACTTCTGCGCCGCTCTGATAGAAGCTCTTATATAGCCCCCGAGCATTTAGCACCCATTCACTACTCATGCGCCAGCACCCTGCTCGGTAACAATTTAGCAGCGCGCCACGCCGGGTANAGGCTGGCGAGAAAACACAACGATAGCGCTGCGAAAAAAATACTCACGGAGTCGACTAACCGCACCTCCACGGGAAGGTAAGAGATAAAGTATTGAGCCATNAGNTCAACCCCCAACGACGCTTGTAGGAGTGGGAACAAGGCTTCAAGCCCCCACGCGACGGCCGCACCTGCACTCAACCCAAGGNCGATGCCGCCCAACCCGAGCAACAAACCCAGGATACAAAACAACCCCAGAATCTGCCGCGCTGTGGCACCCATACTGCGCAAAATCGCGATATCGCTGCGATGATGCTCAACCATCATCATCAGGCTAGATATAAGATTAAACGCGGCAACGCCGATCAGCAGCGCAAACAGTGCAAACAATGTGGTTTTCTGCACGGCAATAGCCTGATAAAGATTGCCGTAGGTGCGCATCCAACTGCGCACAGCAACCTGCGACGAAAACTCTGCGGCCAGATAATTGCGCGCCGCACTAAACTGAAATAGTTCGGTCAAGCGACCATGCAGCCCATTGGTTCGCGCGCCCAACTGCAGCAGCTTTTGCGCATCTGCCATGTTGATGAAAACACCCTGGCTATCTAGTTGCGAGCCGCTGTCAAAAACGTCGACCACCGTGAAGCGTTTCTGACGCGGGGTTGCACCGACGATGGAAATTTTCGGTTCGGCGAGCATCACGATAACGCGCTCACCCACGGTAACACCCAATCGCTGAGCTAAGGTGCTGCCAACAATGATGCCGAATTGCTGCTGCAGCGGCTGCAAGGTTGGTTGCCGAGGAGACTTGTTTCCTCGCTCGCGCGAGTGACTCAGCAGAAACTGGCCCACATCACTGACCGCAGCGTAATGCTCTGGGTTCATCCCAACCAAAGAGGCGGTAACAAGCGTTTCACCAGCACCGATTATTACCGTGGACTGCACCACCGCTGCCATNCTGGCAATGCCATTGGCTGCTAGCGCAGCCTGATCGCCTATNTTGTAGTTTAGTCCTGAGGGAGCGCTAACCGTAAAATGCGGATTTACCGCAAGCACACGATCTCGCAATTCCCGGTCGAACCCATTCACCACCGACACCACCACCAACAACACAGCAGTGCTAACAATAAGTCCGGTGAAGGCTAATTTACTGACATAAGACAATGAACCCAGCGGGCTTAAGGCAAATCGCAACGCCATGGCCCAAGACAAAGTGCTCACGATAAGTTGAGTTGAAAATCAGCGACCGCGACGAGAAGCCAACTGATCTACCTTCTGTGTGTTTGCCGAACTGTCACATTGCTTTGGATCACCGCCACATACTTCACACTCCATTTCCATACCCAAAGCCTTCATGCCGCCACAGCTACCGGCGATTGGGGCGCGCCCAAAAAGTACGCCAACCGCCATTAAAGTCACCATCAGCAACATGAAACCAAAAGCAAAAATTAGGGTTGTCATGGCTCACTCCGCATTATTCAGAAGGAAAGTTTGCATGTCAGAAGTATAGCGCTCAACAACCTCACCGGTGGGACTTTTTAACAACATTAACACCGGGATTTGGTGCTCCGTGGCAAACGCCAGTCCCCTATCTGCGCCTAACACCATGAGCGCCGTTGCGTAGGCATCGGCCCACATGGCACTTTGATGCACCACGGTGACCGACAGCACCGAATTGTCAGCTGGCTGACCACTGCGTGGATCAATCACGTGATCAACGCGCATGCCTTGAAACTCGCGAAAGTTCCGATAGTCCCCTGACGTCGCCACGCTGTTGTCCGCCATTTGCAGAACCCGTTGCACACTGCCCACTTGCCGAGGATCTGGCACCTCAATGCCTACTCGCCACAATTTCCGCTGCCGATTCAAACCAGCGCTTCGCACCTCACCACCAATATCCACAAGAAAGTCTTGACACCCAAGCGCGAGCAACGATTCGCTGACCTCATCAACAGCCTGACCTTTAGCGATGGACGAAAGATCAATGTAGGTATTCGCGTGGTGTTTCCGCAGGGCACCGCCGGGTGAAAGGGTCAGCAGTTGCATGCCAACTGATTCGGCAGCTGCGGCCTGTGCTAGTTTACTGGGCGGCCAACTTTGTGGTTTTTCTGCGCCAAAGCCCCAAAGATTGACCAACGGCCCAACAGTGACGTCGAAAGCGCCACCGCTGTCCTGCCAAAGCCTCTGCGCCGCCGACAACGCATGCTGCAAGCGTTTAGAAGTCGTGGCGATATCACCAGCCGGTGCCGCGTTAATTAGGCTCAGTTCGGAATCCGCTATGTATGTGGATAAACTGCGGTTAAAAGCGACCAATTGGTTATCCACACTAAATTGACTGGGTTGGCAAGAGGATGTGTGGGCGTATTGAATACGGTAGTAAGTGCCCATGGTTTCGCCCTGCATGACTCGGTAATCGGTGCCATCCGCGCACCCACTGACAATCGCCATTGACAGCACCAACCAAGCAACGCGCCAAAAAGAGATCTGGGCGAGCCAATTCATTGTACAACCTCGGTGATTTTGCGAGGCGGCACCATAACAAAATTCGTTCATCCACTGGCAACCCGTGGTCGCTGCCGATTACACTCAACGGTTTTAGCTTGGGCCTAAAAATTCGATGAGCTCCTCGAAATTCGCGCTGTTAGTGATAGCGGCAGCCGCGCTCGGTTGGTTGTGCGCGCAGCTTTTGCCACCCATGGAATGGCTCCAACAAACCACCGATCTTTTGCGTACCGCGTTTTTTGCGGCGTTGAAGATGCTCATTGCCCCGCTGATTTTCTTTTCCTTACTGAGCGGCGTCATNGAACTTCGCAATACCCGCTCCATGGGGCGCCTCGGTGCGGTTACTCTGAGTTACTACCTTTGCACCACCGGCATCGCAATTGTTATCGGCTTGGTGGNGGTGTTTTTCATTCACCCATGGACNGCCNTTGTGCCGCTAGTGNAGGATCCGGGCGCGTACGCTAGCGCTNCCAGTTCTTCGGCGCGACTCATTGATCCGGGCGATGGCTCTATGTTCGCGCTGGCCGATACCCTGTTGCAACGAATGCTCAGCAATCCCTTCGCTGCACTTAGCGAAATGAACATTCTGGGCATATTGGTGGTNGCCTTGCTGTTCGGCACTGCCATGGCCTTGACCATTGCTGACGACTCGCCNCTGCCGCGAATTTTCGCTGACATTACCCANAGCCTGTATCGCCTNGCAGGTTGGGTTTTGAAAGCACTGCCTGTAGGACTGTTCGCGATAACCTATCAGCTCTCTGCGCAAATAAATTTTGACACCGTTGCTGCGTTAGTNCAGTTCGCCATGGTGGTACTTGGCGCTACACTAGTNCATGGACTCATCGTGTTACCAAGCATTGCCTGGTGGGTCGCAGGTATCCCGCCNTGGCGCTTGCTACCCTTGATCGTACAACCCCTGATTACTGCGCTTGCCACATCTTCTAGCGCCGCAACCTTGCCGTTGTCGATGTCTACGGCAGAACACGAGTTACAGGTCAGCCGCGCTCGCAGTGCCTTCGTGCTACCTCTAGGCGCTACCGCGAATATGGACGGCACAGCGCTATTCGAAGGTATCGCTGCCGTGTTTCTCGCTTACATGTTCGGCGTCGAACTAGGCACCGTCGGTATTGTGGCCATTTTTATCGTCGCCATGCTGTCCTCTGTGGGAGCACCTGGCATGCCATCCGGGTCGATGGCGGGTATGCAATTGGTCCTTATCGCGGCAGGGATTCCGCTGGAGGCAATCGGACTATTGCTGCTAATCGAACGACCGCTCGACACTTTTCGAACTGCTGTTAACGTCGAGGGCGATTTGGTCGGCTGTTTGGTCGCGGAGCGTTTTGCCGGCGCTGCAGAAAACTCCGAGGCTGTATTGTGAGCGCAACACTGCTGCTACTACGTCATGGTCAAATAAAAGCCAACCGGCAACGCCGCTGGCACGGCTCTACCGACAGCGCGCTAACCCTGAAAGGTAGAATCCAGGCCGGTTTGACCTCACGAGATTTGCGCAAGAACGCTGACATCAAGGCTGTGTATACCAGCCCACTGCAACGATGCCGTCACACCGGCAGTCTCGCGTGCGCGCACCTACCACACACCTCTACCGTCGTTAACGGCTTGGCTGAAATGTCCATTGGCGATTGGGAAGGTAAGAAGTTCACCCAGCTAAACGACGAACATCGACTGATCGATCGCTGCAACGCGGACCTGACATGGCGTCCACCAAACGGCGAGAGCCTCGGCGAGGTCGCCGAGCGTATGGCAAACAGTTTACGCACAATTTCCGCCCGTCATGATGCTGCAGACACTGTGCTAGTGGTGAGCCACGGTGCAGCTATGGCTATTGCTTTAGCGACGCTACTGGATCGTGACCCCCGACAATGGGGTAAGTATCACTTCCACAATTGCAGTCTGACGGAGCTTAGTTTGGTCAATGCTCCCAGCCTTGGACGCTTCAACGACTGTTCACACTTAGGCATGTTCGGTTAAGGTTGCACGCACTATCACTACACCGATTTGGAGAGGAAAGATGGGGGAATTTTGTCAGGTAGAGAAAGCCGATCACATAATGACGGTAACAATCAATCGACCAGATCGTTTGAATGCACTGCACCCACCAGGCAACGCAGAACTCGGAGACGTGTTTGACGAGTTTGCCGCAGATGATGATCTGTGGGTAGCGATCATCACCGGCGCAGGCAGAGGCTTTAGCGCTGGCAACGACTTGCGCTACCAGGCGGAGGGCGGTGAGCGAGTACCCATGCCTAGAGGTTTTGGCGGCCTGACATCGCGCTTCGATATGCACAAACCGGTCATTGCCGCGGTCAACGGCGTGGCTATGGGTGGCGGTTTTGAAATTGCTCTAGCCTGCGATCTTATTATTGCCTCAGATCAAGCTAAATTCGCGTTGCCGGAGCCAAAGGTTGGTCTTGCTGCGTTAGCCGGAGGCCTAAACCGCTTACCCCGCCAGATTGGGCCTAAGCGGGCTCTCGGCATGATCTTGACTGGTCGCCACGTGAGTGCTGAGGAGGGCGTACAACTGGGTTTCGTAAATGAGGTCGTCCCTCACGATGAATTGATGGACGTTGCAATGAATTGGGCGCAACAGATCATCGCTTGCGCGCCTCTGTCTATTCGCGCCAGTAAAGACGTCGTTTACAAAAGCCTCGACAGTGCCTCATTGCAGGACGCTATGGAGGCCAAATACGACAGCGTTCACGCTATGGTGAACAGTGCGGACTTTATCGAGGGTCCCAAAGCCTTTGCAGAGAAACGTGCACCCAATTGGCAAGGAAAGTAAGCGAGGAAACCAACCATGCTAAAAGTGACTCACCGAGATTTAATTGATCGCGCGCTAGCAGAAATAGAGACCTTGGATATAGAGCAGGCGGAAGCGTTGCTGGGGAGCGAGGACGCGGTATTTGTTGATTTACGCGACCCGCGCGAACTACAACGCGAAGGCAAAATCCCTAACGCTTTTCACGCTCCTCGCGGCATGCTGGAGTTTTGGATAGATCCATCTTCGCCCTATCACAAAGACATTTTTGCATCCGGCAAAAAACTCGTCTTCTATTGTCAAAGTGGCTGGCGTTCAGCGCTGTCCACGAAGGCCGTGCAAGATATGGGACTGGAAAATGTCTGTCATATTGGCGACGGCTATCGCGGCTGGAAAGACAGTGGTGCCGCCACTGAGGACATGAGTTAAGACGTTGGTTCCAATCATCTACCTGCTCGCCTTCAGCGGCGGCTTCATAATCATGTCGCTAGAGCTGCTAGGCGGGCGCATCCTCGCGCCCTATTTTGGCAGTGGTATTTACGTTTGGGGCAGCATTATCACCATCTTTATGCTGTCACTGTCATTCGGTTATTTGTTGGGCGGACGACTGTCCGTTCATAATCCGTCTTCCAGCCGATTCGCTGCAATCTTTGCGATCGCAGCTGCATTACTACTGCCGTTGACGGCCTATGCAGAATCGCTGATGGAATTTATTTTCTTGCAGGTTGAGGATCCTCGCTACGGATCGCTATTGGCGTCTATCGTTTTGTTTGGCCTGCCAACGGTGATCCTGGGAATGATATCGCCCTATTCAGTGCGGTTGCTGGTAGAAAATGTCGCTGAGTCGGGGCGCGTTGCCGGCGCGTTATACTTTGTATCCACCTTAGGCAGTGCGCTTGGCACCCTAATGACGTCTTTTTACTTCGTTCTGTGGTTTGAGGTAAACACCATCATCATCCTGTTGATCTCCTGCTTGGCACTGTTGGGCGGCCTTGCCTTTGCAACAGATAAATTACTGAATCAGCGCGTTGGCAGCTGATTCCGCATACCCAAACATGATAAAGGACTGGAAGATTTTGCGACTCTATTTACTGGCAATGTTGCTCTGTTGTCCAATGGCGTTCGCGGCACCCGACAATACTGGCGTGTTGCATGAAGAACGCTCGCTGTATACCCGCATTTTGGTGCATCAGCACAACGATCTGCGCTGCCTAAAATTTACTCTGATACGCTCGGACAGTAACCAGAGTTGCCTAGATCTCGCTCAACCCAAACGCTTGGTGTTCACCTATGCCAAAATGACATTAACCGCATTGCTGTTTAATCCCACACCCGAGCGAATACTTATTGTTGGTCTGGGTGGCGGCACCCTGCCCATGGCGTTGGGCGAACTACTACCCAACGCCATAATCGACACGGTGGAAATAGATCCGGCAGTGATACGAGTCGCGACCGAGTACTTCGGCTATCAAACCAATTCGCAGAATCGGATCTTTACCGAGGATGCCCGGGTATTTGGCAAACGCGCACGAATCAGAGGCGAACAATACGACCTGATCATCCTCGACGCATTTAATGGTGACTACATACCCGAGCACTTAATGACGGTCGAGTTCTTGAGTGAAATGCGCGCGCTGCTAACCCGACAAGGAACACTGGTAGCAAATACCTTCTCCAGCAGCAACTTGTATCATCACGAATCCAACAGTTATCGCGAAGTATTTGGCAAATTTCTGAATTACCGACGCCGCGACACCGGCAATCGGGTGATCTTAATTCCCCAAGCCCAACTGCCAGAGGCGCAGCGGACCCTGCCGACTAAACGGCAACTCACAACGCAAGCCGCAGCACTACAGGGACCATTGCAGCCGTATGACGTCGCCATCGACAAACTGGCACGAGAAGTCTTTGCTACCTATAACGCCAAGCCGGATTGGAATCTGCGCAAGAAACCGTTGAGCGACCAATATTCACCAGCTAACCTGCTTCGCAGTCGCTAAATGTCGCTTCGCCATTTGTTAGCTGGCGTTATTCCAGTATTCATCTTTCAATAGTCGCTTGTACAACTTGCCAGTGGGGTGCCTGGGCAACTCGTCACGAAAATCTATGCTGCGTGGACACTTAATTGCCGATAAGTGTTCGCGACAGTAATCGATAAGCTCCACCTCCAGCAGCGGACTCGCGTCTTCCGCATCACGCAACTGCACAACCCCTTTCACCTCTTCGCCGAAGTCAGGGTTCGGTACACCGAATACCGCGACGTCCAACACCTTGTCATGGTTGATGAGCACATTCTCGGCTTCTTGAGGATAAATATTGACCCCTCCAGAAATAATCATGAAGTGTTTACGATCCGTCAGATAAAGATAACCGTCTTCGTCCAAGTAACCGACGTCGCCGAGAGTCGACCAACCATTCGCGTGCAACGAGCCGGCGGTTTTTTCATCATCTTTGTAGTATTCGAAAGTGCCGCCGCCGGAAAAATAGATCGTGCCCGATTCTCCAGTCGGCACCTCTTCCCCAGCGTCATTGCAAATGTGCAGTTCACAATTTAGCGGCTTACCAACCGATCCCTTGTGCGCGAGCCACTCCTGGGAGTTAAGCTGCACGAAGCCGTTACCTTCGGTTCCCGCGTAGTATTCAAAAATTACAGGCCCCCACCATTCAATCATCTTTTCCTTTATCGGGATTGGGCAAGGTGCTGCTGCATGAATCGCCGCTTGCATCGAACCAACATCATACTTTAGGCGTACCTCTTCGGGCAGTTTGAGCATTCTCACAAACATGGTGGGCACCCATTGGCT
>NHET02000129.1 GCA_002170355.2 Gammaproteobacteria bacterium TMED92 | reverse complement strand
AAGCAAATCATGTAGTCGTTACGGTGCGCATCGGTGGTCCAAATCTTAGTGCCGTTTATGCGGTAGGCATCGCCCTCTGCGGTCGCTGTTGTGCGCACTGAGGCCAAGTCAGAGCCCGTATCAGGCTCGCTCATACCGATAGAAAAGTAACTGTCACCACTTGCGATGCCCGGCAGATATTGTTGCCGCTGCTGCTCGCTGCCAAAACGTAGCAATAGCGGTCCGCTTTGCCGGTCTGCAATCCAATGCGCACTCACCGGTGCGCCAGCGGCAAGTAACTCCTCGGTGACTACTAATCGGGCAAAGTTACTTTTCTCACCACCGCCGTACTGTGCCGGCCAGGTCATACCAATCCAGCCTTTGTCACCCAATTTGCGCGAGAATTCGGCGTCGTGGCCAGTCACGAAATCTGAATTGGGTTGAGGCAGATGCTCCGCATTAGCGGCTATAAAGTCACGGACTTGATGACGTAGGTCGTCACTCTCGCTGTCCAGTTCTACTCGGTCAAACTGCAACATTATTCATCATCTCTCTGCATAAGCCGGAGCACCTTACTGATCGCATACCATCGATGCAACGATGGACAATTTGCGGACAAGGTATCGGCGCGTTAAGCATTAGTGCAGGCCAGATAGCTGTGGCAACATGCACCAATGTTAACTTCTGACCAACTAAGACACGCCTTCGAGCCGGTATTTGTCGACATTCGGGAGCGCTCATCGGTAGTAGAGCGTTTCATCGATCGCAATTTATTTCAGCTGTATATGGCCACATTGTGGGCAAATGTTGTGCTGTCACCTGAGGAGGCAGGAATCGGCGAGGACGACTTACCGACCCTGCACGACTTAGTAGTGGCCGAGCTGGGAGACGTCATTGGCAAAGGCACCGACCTTGAGAGCGTATTCCGCTTCGTATCCAGTAAGGCGGGCGAGAAAACCATGGCCGAGGCAAAACTAAATCAGACTCACAAAGATCTGCTGCAGTATTTTTCTAGCATGATCCTCGACCCAGACGGGCATAAGCGCTGGATGGAAGAAATACGCGACGACCTAAAGAGTTGAATCAACCGGACTGAATATTCAATACCACTTTGCGCGAGTTGCTCTGGTTATGGCGATGCTCCCAGAGGTAAATACCCTGCCAAACCCCAAGGACCAAATTCCCTTGCATGATTGGTATCGACAGACTAACCGCTGTTAACGCGCTTTTGATGTGCGCAGGCATGTCGTCAGGTCCCTCTTCTACATGAGTGTAGAGGGGATCATTTTCCACCACCAAACGGTTCAGCCAATTCTGTAAATCGACCTGCACCGCCGGGTCAGCATTTTCTTGAATCAGTAAGCTGGCAGAAGTGTGCTGAATAAATAATGTCGCCAAACCGTCTACCACCGCCGCACTGCGCACCTCGGCCATCACTTGGGCTGTGATGTCGTAAAGACCTTGGCCCGTGACTGGTATTAAAAGTTGGCTATTCACTGAACGCTCAGCCCATGTGCCAAAGGCTTAGAAACGGCACGTAAGTAATGATAAGTACTGCCAACAACAAGATGAGCATGAACGGCAAGGTTGCGGCATACAGTTCGGTAAGTGGCTTTTTGAATCGATAGCTGGCAATGAACAAGTTCATCCCGACCGGTGGCGTAAAGTAACCGACCTGCATATTGGCGAGAAAAATAATGCCCAAATGCACCGGATGAATGCCGTATCCAACCGCAACCGGAAGCAGCAGCGGCACCATAATCACCAGCGCAGCGAAGATATCCAGCATTGCGCCTAAAACCAGCAACAACACATTCAGCAGTAACAAGAAGCTAAGTGGGCTCTGAATGTGCTCCTGCATCAATGCCATTAGCCGCTGCGGTACTTCCGCATCGACTAAGAAATTGGTAAAGCCCAAGGCAACGCCCAAGATCAGTAAAATACCGCCGACCATAACCATGGATTCTTTAGCTACTTTGGCGAGCTGGCGTAGATTGATTTCGCGGTACCCTAATACTTCGGCCAACACCACATACAAAGCGGTCACTGCCGCGGCTTCGGAAATTGCGAACACGCCGCTAAAAACGCCGCCTAAGACAACAAAGGGCAATGGCACTTCCCAGCGCGCCTCCCACAGTGCAGAGCCAACATTGCGCCACTTGAAAGGTACCCTTGGTATGGCTCCATCTCTGTGCCGCCACAGCGTCCATGCCGACAGCATTAACAGCATCAATAGCATGGGTGCGACTCCAGCAACAAACAGATCGACTATGGCGAAGGGTTCGCCCAGATCGAGTTGTTGGGCAATCACACCATACAAAATCAGCGGCACCGAAGGTACCAGTAATAAACCAAGACTACCCGAGGTGGTCACCAATCCCATGGAGAACTTCTCGCCAAACCCGGCCTGACGCAGCGCTGGCAACAGCAGCGCGCCGAGGGCAACAATGGTGACACCAGAGGCGCCCGTAAGAGCTGTAAAAACCGCACATGCAACAAACGCGACAATGGCTAAGCCGCTGGGCAAAGACCCAAACAAACTCTGCATTAGGTTCACTAACCGCGTCGACGTATTNGCCTCGCTTAACAGATAACCACTGAAAGTGAACAACGGCAGCGCAACCAGTAAGGGNGTATCGACAATCCTGTACAACTCGATCGCGACGATCGCCAAGTCTATNTCGGCGCTGTAAAACCCTAGCATGGACGCCGCAAGCAACACTGCAAATAACGGCGCCCCAAGCAAGGCCATCAACAAGATAATGAGCACGCCGAGCCAGATCATGGCAACTTCACCACGTGCAGTGCATAGCGCAGCGCCATTATTCCCGAACCGAGCGGCATCACCACCTCGCAAATCCATGCCGGCACTGTTGCAAAGGCAATACTTTGGTCAACGTACTCGTAATAAACGAATTGACCACTGGCCCAACTAAACAACGCCAGCACAAAGCAGGTAAACGCGTAATTGATACGCGCCGCGGTTGCTTGCAGTAACGGTTTTTCTAACTCCTGAAGAAAGCGCCCAACGAGGTCTATACGAATATGGCTGTCGTCCCGCGACGCCACCATCGCGCCTAGCATCGTGACCCACAACACCATCACGCGTACCGCGCTGTCACCCCAATAAATACCGCTGTCAAAGAAGTTTCGCAGCAGCACTTGCCCCGCTGCCATGCCGATCATGCCTAGCAACAACACTACCAGCAGCGCGTCCTCGCACCGCTTCAAAAACGCTATTACGGAATTAATCGGATCCTGCCGTGGCACGATAATCCCTAAGGTGCTGCATCATTTCGTCGTACATTGCGCGGGAAACGTAACCTTCATCGATCAGTTTGGCATTCGCTTGCGCTGCTAGATCAAACCACTCGGCGGTCTCTTCAGCCCTTGGATCTAACCACACAATACCTTGTTTGGATAACGCCGCTGCAGCCTTGTCATTATCGGCCCTTGATTCGCGGTCTACCGCTTGCACTCCAGCGGTCAATTCTTCTGTCACCACTTGTTGCTCCGCTTCGTTTAAGCGATTGAAGGCACGCTCAGCGATCACAAAAGAGCCGTATACATACAGCAGCGGCAGCTTCAGGGCATGGCTCACTTGGGTATGCCATTGCAATGCGATTGCGCCAATCGGCGGTGAACCGATGGTGTCAATGAGCCCGGTCTGTAAACCTGTCAGCACGTCAGCAATGGGCAGAGGGATTGGTGTGATATTGAATGAGCCGTAAGCCTTCATAGCGCCCGGGTCATTATCTGGCGCCCAAACGCGCAAATCCTGGAACTCTGCAACGGACGTTACCGGTTGCTGCATCATTGGATAAGCAAAGCCAACCTCGGCAACACCGAAACCAACAAACTTTTGCTGCGCCAGCCCCGCCATCAACTTACTGTCCATGCGCGCACGCACGTAGTCCACTTCAGCCGCGTTACGAAAGGTCAAAGGCAAGTTGTAAAGCACAATGTCCTGATAAGGCTGCATAACGCCGCCAGACGTCAGCGCGGCACCGTGCAACTGCCCGACTCGCAATTTACGCAAGACCGCCTTGTCGTCACCCATGACACCGCCAGGATAAATTTTTAACTTNACCGAGCCGTTCGTGCGCTGCTCAATGTTCGTCGCAGCTTGACGCAACATCTTCATCCACCCGGTACCCTCCGGCGACAAGGTGGCAATTTTGAGCGTGGCCGCGTGCACCGAGGTCAGCGGCGTGAGCGCGCTGACGACAAACAAGCAGATTAGACTTAGGCGGTTAAAAGTAATCATCAGCGGTTTCCAGTAATAGTTGAGCGCGTTCTTTCGCCACGGTGTTCATTAGCGTGAGTCCAGGCGCTTTTGCATCTGCGGCCATAACATCCTGCAACAGTTGGTCGTGCAGTTTACGCTCAAACATTAAGCGCGCATATTGATCTGCATACATAACTTTAACCATTAGGTTACGACCACCAGATATGTCTAGTGCCTGCTCAAAATGTTGCCGACCTTTCTCTGGCCGACCGCCCATGCCCGGCGGTACCAAGGTCTCGAACACGCCCATGTATAAATGTGCGTTGCCGTTTGCATAACTACCGTCTAATTCAACCACTCTTTGCATCAGCGCTTTTACTCGGCCCAGTTCTGCAATCGCCATAAAATCATCGCTGTTCGCTTGGATCCAGCCCGCCCAAATACTAGCGACGTTGTATAGCAGCGGCACTTGCTCGGTTTGCTGCGCGTCAACCCACGCAGAGAATTCCTGATAGGGCCGTTGATCTAATGCGCAGCCATCCTGCAGCCTCAAGCATGCCGCTTGAAGCACCTGGACTTTGGCTTTCAGATGTAACTTTTTCGCGCGTTCAGGTTCTGCAACAAAGGCGCCCGCGTATGCAGAGTGAAGCTCCGCCGACTGTTCTAAAAGACTGGCGTTGGACGCATTTCCCGCCAACAGCGAGTCAATCAAAATAAGGTAAGCCGGAGCGCCGTCGCGAACCATGTATGGGTCATCGCTTTCGAGGATGGCAGTGCCGAGNTCGTTNGCGAAATTCTGGGTAACGGAACCTACCAATGATGCGCAACCTTGAACGCCGCAGAGCATCAGCACNGTCGCCGTCACCCGGCACACAGCCACCATAGATTGCCGTGGCGAACGCATTACTCGGACTACTATTTTGGTCATTTTGTTTTGCACGGTTGTTTTGCCATGGATATCGATTTGCTTGATCATTTAATCGACACCGAACGCCCAGTTCAACCGTGATTCGACATGACGGCGTATCAGTGAGGGTTGCTTGGGACCAGTAGCCTGGTTTGCATGTGGCTGTAGACCATGCACGCAACGCTAACATCGCGGCATGCAGCTATCTATAATTCAGTGCAAAAGACAACAGGGAGGCGTTGTGTCTGAGGTAAAAGATTTGGTGCTCGTGCACAAGAATGCAGGGGTGACCACTGTAACTATGAACCGACCTGAGGCATTGAACGCCTTGTCTGCGGCGCTGCGCAATCGACTGACAGCAGTTTTTTCTGACTTGGCACAGGACAGTGCAACCGAGGTGGTGATTTTTACCGGCGCAGGTCGCGCATTTACTGTTGGTTTAGACCTTAAAGAATTGGGCGGCGAAAAGGCTGCGGAGACTGTCGTCAACGGTGATCTTGGCAAAGCTATGCTGAACCTTGGTAAGCCCATTATTGGCGCCATAAACGGTTACGCGATTACTGGTGGATTCGAGTTGGCGCTGCTGTGCGACTTTATGATCGCCAGCGAAAATGCTGCTTTCGCCGATACGCACGCACGTGTCGGCGTCGTGCCAGGATGGGGTTTGTCGCAACGTCTGCCAAGGCTCATCGGTATCAATCGCGCTAAAGAACTGAGCCTAACCGGCAACTTCCTGCATGCTGAAAGCGCTTACGCATGGGGCCTGGTGAATCGGGTTGTTGCTGCAGAAGAACTAATGGCCGTGGCGGCACAGTTAGCATCAGACATCGTCTCTACGGATCCGGTGACCAGAAATACCATGCGCGAGATCATTGATGCCGGATGGCATGCATCCCTGGGCGAAGGCCTAGCGATTGAACGAGACGCTAATCGCGCGCACGCTAGAGCTGAGGTCAGAGCTGAAAAAGTCGCGGCGCGACGAGCACAAATTCAGCAACGTGGCCGAACTCAAAACGACTGATCNAGCTTCCTCGCTAANCAGTAGCTGGCACCCAACAGACCNGGCTCTGATTGGGTAATGAGGTGCACAGGAATAGCGGTCGCATAGGCCGATAGGTCGCCGCGCTCGTCAAAGCGTCGACGCAAGGGACTGGCGAGCAGAAAATCAGCCAACTTAGCCACTAATCCACCACCCAGATATACGCCGCCGCGTGCGCCCACCGTCAACGCGAAATTCGCGGCCGCCGAACCTAATAAACCTGCAAATGTTTCAAGAGTTTGGTGACTCACCGGATCGGTCATTTGCACGCCCGCGGCGGATATGTCTGCAGGACCAAACGGTTCTGGTTTGCTGCCCCAAATGCTACTTATAGACCGATACAAATTTACCAAACCGGGTCCACTTAACACCGTCTCCCAACACACATGTCCGTGCTCTTGCGCTAATACCGACCACAGTTCTGCCTCCAGAAAACTGCCGGGGGCTAAATCGGCATGCCCGCCCTCGGACGCCAATACCCGCCAGTGTTGGTTTGCTTCCGGAATCAGAGTTGCCATACCCAAGCCGCTACCAGGACCGAGCAACGCCATGGGCTGGTCGACCGCATCAGATACCGTCTGTGCTTGCTGCACCTTGCTCAACAATGTGCGGTACTCGGTAATGTAGGGCACTGCATGAGCTTGAGCGTAGAAGTCGTTGACGCAACTTACCGGGCAGTTAAATCCCGTTTGCAAATCCTTGTGTGGTAATCGCAAACCCGTATTAAGCACGGTCACGTCACCGCTGCGCAGATCAACCGGGCCTGCCACTGCAAATAAGCCAGCGGCAAAGGTAACAGTGGCCCAATGTGCCGTTACATCGGCAATCAACTGGTCGACGTTGGTGTAGTCTTGGGTCGGCAAAATCAAAGCTTCACTAGACCATACGGGCTGCTTCTCAGCGTCCATGTAACAACACTGAAAGCGCGCGTGAGTGGCGCCAATGTCGGCGACCAGATATAGCGTTTCAGACACTCTCCACCTCTCGCGTTATCTACAACCACAGCAACTGAATTGCCGTCATATTCGGCACTTAACAGCGATGGGTAATTTGGTATGGTGCGCGCAATATACAGGAAGCCCTCATGCCACTCAGCCCCAAGCACCACCGGTTATTGCGCGGCCACTGTCTTCGCTACAGTGTGATGCTGTTGCTCATCTGCTGCGCCAGCGCGACGCCAAAATCCTATGCCAGCACTACATTATTTATGGGCAACAGTGGCGAGCCCGGTACCTTGGATCCTCATCGCTACAACCTACGTTTAGAGGAAACCCTGCTGAATGACCTGTTTATGGGGTTGACCACGTTTAGTGCGGAAGGCGAAATCATTCCAGGTGCCGCNGAATCCTGGTCGGTCAGCGAAGACGGTTTGCTGTGGCGTTTCAAATTACGCCCAGATTTATTGTGGTCTGACGGCACGCCGCTCACCGCTGACGACTTTGTGTATTCGCTGCGACGTCTGCTGGATCCGAATACCGCAGCGAGCCTAGCCTACTTTATGTACATGCTGAAGAACGCCGAAGCTGTGAATAAAGATGAGTTGCCTGTTACCGCTCTTGGCGTGCGGAGCGCGGATCGCCATACCCTCATCATGGAGCTGCATGCGCCGTATCCGTTCTTACCTGAGCGACTGTTGTATCCGACTGCGTTCCCGGTGCCGAAACACGTCATAGACAAGGTTGGTGAGGCGTGGACGAAGCCCGCACACTGGGTGTCGAATGGCGCTTATACCCTGGCTGATTGGCAACCTCAGGCCTACGTTGAATTAGCGCAAAACCCTAACTTCTTTGCGCCCGCGCAAATACAGCGCGCGCGCTATCTGCCCTTGGCTAATGAACAAGCGGCCTACAATCGCTACCGCAACGGCGAGCTTCACGCGATTGCCAGTTTTCCGGCCAGCGAGATCAGCAACGCGCACAAAAACTACTCCACGAGCCTACGCCAGGCGCCGCTACTGTCGATGATGTACTTAGTGTTCAATACTCGCCAGCCGCCTTTTGACGACGCTCGAGTGCGCACGGCGTTGGCGTCGGTTATTGACCAAGATATTCTCACCGATAAGATTCTGCGCTCTGGGGCCAGTGCTGCGAACGGTTTCACACCAGCCGCCATCAACGACTATCAACACCCACAGACTGACCCCAGCGGTACACCGACGCAGTTGTTACAACGCGCCCAGCAATTGCTCGCGGACGCAGGTTACGACACTAACGATCCACTGCGCATAACCTTGCGTCACGTCAGTAGCAACGAGGTAAAAAAAGTAAATTTGGCAATTGCAGGTATGTGGCGACAGCTTGGAGTAATCACTGAGTTACAACAAAGCACTATGAACGCTCATTTCGCTGACCTACGACAAGGCGCATTTGACGTCGCATGGGCCGGATGGATTGGCGAAAACAACGCCGAACACTATTTGAGCCTACTCGCCTCAGATGTCGGCGACGTNAATTACGGGGCCTACNAGAGCGCTGANTTCGATCGGCTTATTAACCTTGCCCGCAACCAAGCGGACATCGCCAAGCGCAACCAATTGCTACAACANGCAGAGGCTGTGGTGTTGCGCGACGCACCAGTGGTGCCNCTGTACAGTCTCGCCAGTAGACGTTTGGTAAATCCAAATTTACGCGGTTGGTACGACAACGCACGAGACATACATCCGTTGCGCTATCTGCGTTTTGCCCAGGATTCTGCAAATCAATGAGATTGCCGCCAGCCCGTTTTTTGCTGCACAGGATTGTCCTTGCAGCATTGACCCTACTGGCGTTAATTTCAGTCGTATTCCTGTTGGTACGAGTTACGCCCGGTGGTCCTTTCGACGGCGAGCGGCAGTTACCCGAGGCGGTGGAGCAAAATTTGCGCGCTGCCTACTACCTCGACGAACCGCTACCCAAACAGTATTTGCGATATTTGCACAGGCTGTTGAACGGTGATCTTGGGCCGTCTTTTCGCAACAAAGACTTCAACGTAAACGAACTCATAGCGGCGGGCTTACCTACCAGTGCAGCCTTGGGTGCCTTAGCGCTAGCCCTGGCGCTGATTGCAGGGATTGGCATTGGTGCGACCGCCGGCTTAAATCAAGGATCGACCATCGATCGGTGGCTGATGGCACTGAACAATCTAAATTTGGCCGTGCCGACCTTGATCACGGCACCAGTGCTGGTGCTGTCGTTTGCGGTGGTTTTGTCNTGGCTACCCGCAGGTGGCGCCGAGGGCTGGCGACACTACATATTGCCCGTGATCGCCTTAGCACTTCCGTTTAGCGGCGCTATAGCACGCCTGAGCCGTGGCAGTGTTATCGAGCAATTGGCCACAGATCACTTGCGCACCGCGCGCGCAAAAGGCTTGAGCGAGAAACGCATCGTCCTGCGTCACATACTGCCGTTGTCNATGTTGCCCGTATTATCTTACCTAGGCCCAGCAAGCGCCGCCTTACTTACCGGTTCAGTGGTGGTTGAGCAGATTTTCGCTATGCCCGGTATTGGCCGCTATTTCGTCGAAGGTGCAATAAACAACGACTACACCCTCGTCATGGGTGTGGTGGTTGTGTACTCGACGTTCATTGCCTGTTTTAACTTGGCCATCGACCTAGCTTATGCCTGGGTAGATCCAAGATTAGCTGCAGTGCAACAGCAATGAACAGTTTCTATAAATTGCTAGACAACGCTAATCTCGCCAACACAAGCTTGGTGGCTATTGCACTGTTATGCGCTGTTGGCCCCAGCATGAGCAGTTGGCAGGCCCAGGACATCGACTGGCAGGCTATTGCAACTGCGCCCTCGGCCCAGCATTGGTTTGGCACCGACCTTGTGGGTCGAGATCTGTTTGTAAGAACACTCGAAGGCGCGCGAACATCGATGCTTATCGCGCTAATCGCCACCTTAGTCAGCGTGGTCATAGGCGTACCTTGGGGCGCCACCGCTGGCTTTATCGGTGGTCGCACTGACATGTTCATGATGCGCATTGTTGATGCGCTCTACGGTCTGCCGCTAATCCTAGTTGTGGTGCTGATCGTGGTGCTATTCGGACGCAACCCGTACTTACTGTTTGCCGCGCTGGGGGCTTTCTTTTGGCTCGATATCGCACGCATTGTGCGCGGCCAAACCCTTGCTTTACGCCAGTCGNTGTTTGTTGCCGCCGCCCGCTGCCTTGGTGCTAACAACCGTCAAATTATATTGCGGCACATTCTGCCAAACGTCGCCGGTGTGGTTTTAACCTATGCCACGTTAACGTTACCCGGTGTCATCCTAGCTGAGAGTTTTATTAGCTTTCTTGGACTCGGGGTACAAGAACCGAATACCAGCTGGGGCGTACTGATCGCTGATGGCATTTACAGCATGGAATCAGCACCGTGGCAATTATTGTTTCCAGCGGGCCTTCTCGTCCTCACCCTATGGAGCTGTAACACCTTGGGTGACCGTTTGCGNGATCAGNTGAATCNTCGATAATCGCAACCACACAAGCGGCACAACAACACCNNGTCAGGAGCAAGTATGGCTATTGGTGCAGGTATCGGCATAGCAAATTTCACTTTCAATGACGCAAGGGGCTTTTGGCGATGGGTAGATCTCTGCGACAACGGCGGCGTCGACTCGATCTGGCAGAGCGACCGCATTATCGAACGCGCACCTAACCTAGAAACCATGAGCGTTATGGCTGCGCTGGCAGGTGGCAGCAAGCGTCTGAAGTTCGGTATGAATGTCGCCAGCATGGGCCTGCGCGATCCCGTGGTCATGGCCAAGGCCTGCGCCACCATCGACTATTTGTCTGACGGTCGGCTTCTGCCCGCGTTCGGTGTCGGCAGCGCCCAGTCGCGAGACTATGTGGCTACAGGCACACCAACCAAGGGGCGTGGTAAGCGCACTGACGAAGGATTAGAAATCATGTCGCGCTTGTGGCGCGAGGATCGCATTAACTTTACCGGCGATTACTACCAACTGGACAATGCAACCATCGCCCCCAAACCCGTACAGTCGCCCTTGCCGCTATGGGTCGGCGGCTCGGCCGCAGCAGCAATTGAGCGCACCGCGCGTTGGGGAACTGGCTGGCAAGCCGGGATTGNATCAGCGGCAGAANNGGCANCGGTCATCAGCGCCATCAAACAGCGCGCAGCNGAGTTGGGCCGAAGCATCGACGACGACCACTTTGGCGCAGGATTCGGTTTTNGATTTGGNAGTAACGACGAGGCGTTGGTGGCNCGCTACAACGAACAATTTCAGCAACGACTGGGCAAAGATCCAGCAGCCTACAGTGCTATCGGTGATGTCGCCGACATGATGGCCTTGGTCCACGACTTTCACGCCGCCGGAGTACATAAATTTGTGCTGCGGCCAATCGCTGCAGGCACTGAAGATATGCTGAAACAAACCCGTCTGATGGTCGAGAAATTACTGCCAGAGATCTCCGCCCTAAACCACAAAGCCGCCTAGTGCGGCTGCGGAATCTGCGCTCTAGCACCAGCGACGTAGCCACGGTTCCAAGTCGGGCTGATCGTCAGGTCATTGATACACACATGGTTCGGCAATTGCGCTAAAAACCGAATCACCTCGCCGCAGTCTTCGGCTTGCACCATCCGCGCGCGCTCTTCGTCGGGTACCGGTATGGGGCGATTGTCTAAAATCGGCGTCGCGACTTCTCCAGGACACATCGCACATGCGCGCACGCCATAACTGCACGCTTCCATGTTGATGCTTTCGNTCATTGCGTTCATCGCATGCTTGGCCGCGGTGTACGCCGGTCCAGTAACTACGCTCACATGCTTACCCGCCCATGAAGAAATGTTGATGATCAACCCTTCGCGCTGTTGTTTCATAATGGGCAATACCGCTTTGCAACAATAAAAAGCGCCATCAAGATCTATGCGAATGACCGAATCCCAGTCCTCAATACTGAGATTGTGCCAATTGCGGTCTTTCACATTGATACCAGCGCTAGCCAGCAACACATCGATGCGACCAAATCTGTTGATTATTTTTTCCGAAACGGCACTCACCGCCGCTTGGTCGGCAACGTCGAGNACCTCGATAGTTGCCCGCCCCTGACAACGCGCGGCCACCTGCTGCAGTTTTTCCTCACGCCGTCCAGACAACACCACNTGCATNCCNGCCGCCGCCAGCGCANNGGCTCCAGCTTCACCAATGCCGGTACCTGCGCCAGTAATCCAAGCCACCTTATCTGTTAGATCGCGCAACATGACTTCCCCCAGTTAGTAAATGACGTAGTATCTTGTCATTGTTTAGCAGGGAAATACTATGGCCGATCCAGCCACTGAGCGCCTGGCCCATCACCTTCAACGTATCGAGGTGGACGGATTTACTATCTTGCCAAAGCTGATTGGCACTGATCTGATTGACCAGATTAAACAGGAGCTAGCGCCCTTCCTAGCAGGCCAGCATCCCGGACGAAATGACTTTGAGGGTTTCCACAGCGAGCGCGTGTATGCGCTGTTGAACAAGGCACCCAGCGTGGCAAAAATCATTGAGCATCCAACGATACTGGCGATTCTTGATGCGTTATTACCGCCAGGCTTCCTACTGTCCGCTGCTCTGGCCATTGACGTGCATCCGGGCGAGACACCACAACCCCTGCACATTGACGACAATGCTGGCAATCTGCCGTACCGGCGACCCAGAGCACACTTTGGCATTAGCACCATTTGGGCATTGGACGATTTCACTGCTGACAACGGCGCCACAGAGATCGTTGCCGGCAGTCATCGCTGGCCTGAGGAGCGACAGGCTACAGAGGCTGAAATCACCAAGGTGCTGATGCCAGCCGGCTCTGTGATTGTTTTTCTTGGCACCCTGTTACACCGCGGTGGTGCCAACCGCAGCAGCACTGATCGCCTAGCCATAACACCCCAATACTGTATGCCGGGACTGCGGCAAATCGAAAACATGACACTGGCTGTGCCGCCTTCAGTGGCCGCTCAGTACAGTTCCCGAGTCCAAGCGTTACTGGGTTACAGCACCATCGATCCTGGGTTTATGGGCTATGTTGATGGCGTACATCCAAAAAGATTAATTGATACCAACTATCAAGGTCGGCGCGCCCGCGGCCTTGAGTCGCCAGGGCTTGCAACATTGAGCACCGAGCACCAACCATCCGCAAACGCTTAGCTACAATAGGTGGACTCTCTTGACTAATACTGCAGAACGGATCAGTGAACTTGAGACGCGCTTGGAGTTTCAGGACGAGACCATCGCTCAATTAAACGACGCCCTCATCGCACAACAGAAACGCTTAGATGACCTGGAGAAACGGCTGCAACAACTGGTCGCCCACATCAAGACAATGCAGGCCAAGGACGAACCTAAGCTGGAGCCACCACCCCCGCACTATTAGTTACTACGGGCGTTACTACTAACCCTTGCGACACTGACTAGGCGTAGCTGCAATGTGTCGCTAGCCGCTCTTTAGACTGCCGAGAAACTCCAAAGTCCGGTCATAGGCACCCGCTTCTACGTCCATAATCGCGGCGTTGAAATCGGTCACTCCCATGTCTTCAAAGCGTTTTATTTGCCCGCGCAATTGATTTTCGTCACCAACAATAGCCACATCTGCCGGACCAGCCGCACCTTCGCGGTCGAGCATTGCGCGATAGCTTGGTAACTGGCCGTAAACCGTAAGCTGTTTGGCTATGGCCTGTTTTGCCTCGTCAATGTTGGTTGTTAAAACAATGGGCATACCTGCAACAATGTCTGGGTCAGCACGACCGGCAGCCTGAAAACTCGGAATTATATGCTCCTCCATAGTCTTCGGCCCCACCATCCAAGTGTTTGTGCCGTCTGCCAGTTCTGCGGTGAGTTTGATCATCTGCGGCCCCAGCGCCGCCACCACCACCGGCAACGACTCCACCCCTGGTATGTCCAACGTCACCCCGTTAACGCGGTATTGGTCGCCGTTGTGGCTAACAGTTTCGCCTCGAATTAGCGGCATCAGTACACGCAAGTATTCGCGCATATGCTTGGCGGGTGTTGCATAGCTAAGACCGAACATGTCTTCAATCACCACTTTATGCGACAAGCCAATACCCAACGTGAAGCGACTGTTGGTGGCGGCTGCAGTTGTCAGCGCCTGCTGGGCGATCGCCGTGGGATGTCGCGGGTAGGTTGGTGTAACCGCCGTACCTAAACGAACACGCTGGGTCTCACGACCAATCAGCGCCAGTGTCGTGATGGCATCGTAGGAAAAAATATTCGCCAACCACACATGATCTAAACCTGCCGCCTCGATGTCTTTACCCAACTGCACCACTGCATTTATTGAACTCTTGGTACCGTCAGCTCCGATCATTGCCCCTATTCGCATGCTCACCTCCGTTCCTTGCACGTTGTCGAATTGCTTATCCTTGACGAGCTGCAGGCTGCCTCGCCGGCGCAATGAACGCAAGTTCACGGCGTGTTCACAGGGTCTATTGGAACCTGCATAATCCCACGCTTTCATTCACACGACGGAAAAACTCATGTCTGCAAAAGAAACCATTGCGATCCTCGGCGGCACCGGCGATCTTGGTACCGGTTTGGCCATACGGTGGTCGAAGGCCGGCTATAACATTGTTATCGGTTCGCGCACCCAAGAAAAAGCCGACGCAGCCGTAGCCGCGTTGGCAGAGATCAGCCCCAACACGCCTGCTCAGGCAATGGAGAACGCCGCAGCCGCAGCGGCCGGCGACATCGTTGTGCTAACAGTGCCTGCAGATCATCAGATCTCTACTCTCGATGGGGTCAAAGACTCCCTAAAGGGTAAAATTCTCATCGACGTTACCGTGCCATTGGTGCCGCCAAAGGTGGGTACCGTGCAGATGCCGCCAGAAGGCAGTGCGGGTAAGCGTGCTCAAGACCATCTTGGTGAGGATGTTCATGTTGTCAGCGCGTTCCAGAACATCGCAGCGCATTTGCTTCAGCAAGACGTCGTCATTGAATGTGATGTGCTGGTTGCGGGCAACAACAAAGAGTCGCGACAACGAGTTATTGACCTCATTAAAGAGGCTGGCATGAACGGTTGGCACGCCGGTCCGATCGCCAATGCTGCTGCCGCCGAAGCGTTGACTTCGATCCTTATTCAGATCAACCGCAGTGGCATCGTCTCCCATTCCGGCATTAAGATCATTGGCCAAGAGCACTAGATCAATCTGATTAGCTCATGACCGCACAATACTCCGTGTTCGGCGTGCCGAACATTCCCATGATCGAACACGGTGATTCTATCAGCGACATTATTATTGCCGCCGTTTCTGCGACTGATCAGAGCTTACGATCAGGCGATGTGGTTTGTTTGGCGCAGAAAATCGTTTCGAAAGCCGAGGGACAGACCGTGTCTTTAGCAACTGTAAGTCCCAGTGCCGAAGCGCAAACACTCGCTACCGCCACCAACAAAGATCCGCGCATGGTGCAGCTCATATTGGACGAGTCCACCGAGGTGTTAAGGCACAAGCCCAACGTGCTAATTGTGCGTCACAAGCTCGGTATCGTCGGTGCCCATGCAGGTATTGATCAATCTAATATCGACCACCAAGACGAGGAACGCGCGTTGCTGTTGCCAGCGGATCCCGACGCCAGTGCAGCGCGCTTACGCGACGAGCTTCGCGAGCAAACAGGCGCTGACCTCGGAGTTGTCATTACCGACAGTCACAACCGGCCCTGGCGCATGGGTACCATTGGCTGCGCAATCGGCTGTGCCGGAATTCGCGTGCTCGACAACAAAGTGGGCGGCACAGACATTTACGGTCGTACTTTGCAAGCAACTTTAATTAACCGAGCAGATGCCATCGCCTCGGCGGCTACGCTGGTGATGGGCGAAACCACCGAGAAGCTTCCCGTGGTCATTGTCCGCGGCCTAAACTCCGCGCAAACCTTGGCCGACGGCGAGACTGCAGCGTTGATTAATCGGCCGCTGGACGAGGACCTGTTCCGCTAATGGGAAAAATTCTGGCGTTAACAGGCGGCGTTGGCGGTGCCAAACTGGCATTGGGTCTGAGCCAAATTCTGGACCCAACGGAGCTGCTTTTTGCGGTGAATACAGGTGACGACTTCGAGCATCTGGGCCTGCACATCAGCCCAGATATCGACAGCCTCACCTACGCGTTAGCGCAACAGAACAATACCGAAACCGGCTGGGGTCGTGCGGGCGAAAGTTGGCATTTCATCGAAACATTGGGCGCTCTTGGGGGCGAAGATTGGTTTCGCTTGGGCGACAAAGATCTGGCCTTGCACACCCAGCGCACTCAGTTGCTGCGAGCCGGATCCACATTAACCGAGGCTACCGCAGCGATCGCCTCAAGCATGGGAATCCAGCACACCATAGCGCCTATGAGCAATGACCCGGTGCGCACCATCGTGCACTGTGATCTGGGCGATCTCGCGTTCCAGCATTATTTTGTGCGCGAGCGCTGTGCGCCTAGCGTGAGTGGGTTTAGCTTCAGCGGCATTGCCAATGCACAATTGAACCCGCTCATTAGCAATTGGCTCGCCGACTGCGAGGGCGTGATCATCTGTCCATCGAATCCCTTCGTTTCCGTCGATCCAATGCTGCAACTCAAAGCATTCGGTGACGCTCTGGAGTCGCTTCCGGTTATCGCTGTATCACCTATTGTTGGCGGCATCGCCATAAAAGGTCCCGCAGCAAAAATGCTACAAGAGCTGAATATGCCGGCTACCGCTGTTGCTGTGGCTGACCACTATCGCGGCCTGATCGATGGTTTTGTCATCGACCAAGACGACGCGCACCTTGCTTCTCAGATTCAGGTGCCGACTATCAGTACCCCTAGTGTCATGGTAACGTTAGACGATCGCATAAACCTCGCGCAGGTGTGCGTAAACTTTTTGACGTCGCTTCGCGCCTCGGAGCCTTAGCACCGGCAAAACGGTTTCGACAACTCAGTCGCACAAAGAAGGAGTGCGAATAGGGGTCGAGGTCGCAACAACAACGAGCAGTACTGGGGTGAAATATGTGGGCAATAGTTCCCATAAAGACGTTCGAGCGCGCCAAACAACGTTTGNCCGATGTGCTGAGCGAAGAAGAACGCAGAGCCCTGATGCTCGCCATGGCCAGAGACGTGCTGACTTGCTTATCTCGTTGTGCTGAGCTGACTGGCATATTAATTGTTTCCCGCACTCGCGAAGCCGACTCCTTAGCCGCCGCCTTCGCCACCGAGCGGTTTGCCGAGAGTCCAGACGCCAACCTCGCCCAGGCGCTAACCCAAGCTACCGAACACCTGGTCGCTCATTTCGACGCCAGAGGTGTTTTTGTCGTGCCGGCCGACGTACCTGGCATTGATCATCANCAGGTGGATGAACTGATTCGCAACAATACCCAAATTACTTTACTGCCAGACGCAGAGCACAAAGGTACTAATGGCTTCATTTGTGCGCCGCCTCTGAGCATTCCCTATGTGTTCGACGGCCAAAGCTTTAAGCCTCATGCAGACGCTGCTTTCGCAGCAGGCATTACGCCTAGGATCGTGCCAGCCAGCAAATTTGCGCTAGATGTNGATCTTCCAGAAGACCTCGGCACGGTATATCGCCAGCAACCTAATAGCCAAACCGCTTCCTACTTGAATCGGTCAGGCATTGCGGGGCGCTTATATTCCGCTCATCAGTCTAATTCAGGATAGGCCATGGAAACGCTGCTTAACAATGCCGTCGCCGGCATATTGCCAACTGACGAAGAAGCTCTGGCGCTGGCCGAATTCACCGATACCAAAACACTGGCCGACGCTGCCGCGCAGATAAGAGACCNGGGCTTTTACAATGTCGTTACCTACTCGCGCAAAGTATTTATCCCACTTACTCATCTGTGCCGCGACGTTTGTCACTACTGCACATTTGCCCAGGTACCACGCAAAGTACAAGCGCCCTACCTGAGTATTGATGAAGTCTTAGAGCTTGCGCGCCACGGCCAAAAAATGGGTTGTAAAGANGCNCTTTTTACACTCGGCGAGAAGCCCGAACTGCGTTACAAAGCGGCGCGTGAGGCACTAGCCGAGATGGGCTATACCAGCACCACGGATTATCTTTTTGCCGCGGCGAAGGCGGTGTTTGAAGAAACGGGGCTGTTGCCACATCTGAATCCCGGCAACTTAGACGCCACCGAGCTTGCCCGGTTGCGGAGCGTATCGCCGTCTATGGGAATTATGTTGGAATCCGCCTCAGAGCGACTGTGCGAAAAAGGCATGCCTCATTATGGTTCGCCCGACAAAGTTCCCGCCGTGCGTTTGCAGACCCTTGCCGAGGCAGGTAAAGCCCGAGTGCCATTTACGACAGGCATCTTAATTGGCATTGGCGAGACCCGTTTAGAGCGCATCGAGAGCCTCCTGGCCATTCGGCGAGTACATCAACAGTACGGTCACATTCAGGAAATTATTGTCCAGAACTTTCGCGCCAAGGCCGACACCAAGATGGTCAACGCACCTGAACCAGATTTAGGCGAATTGCTTTGGACCATTGCTTGTGCACGGATCCTATTCGGTNCACAAATGAGCGTACAGGCGCCTCCCAACCTGAGCCCTGGAGTGTTGCCCCAAATTGTGCACGCTGGNATCAACGATTGGGGTGGCGTTTCGCCGGTAACTCCAGATTTCGTAAACCCAGAAGCTCCATGGCCACACCTTGATGAACTCGTTAGAGAAACGGCAGCAGCGGGAAAGTTTTTAACCGAGCGCCTGACCGTTTATCCCAGCTTCGCCACCGACTTGGAGCATTGGACACATGTTGATCTACACGAGCGCATGCTCGAAATGATCGACAGCGAGGGATTTCCGCGCATTGATGAGTGGTGTCCTGGAGATCCCGATGTGCCACCGCCTAACTCGATCATGAACGCCATCATTAACCCTGCCAAGCGCGTGTCTGCAGATGTCAGCGATATTTTGCAGCAAGCNGAGGCTGGCACCGCTCTGAGCGAGCAACAAGTCGTGCGCTTGTTCAGTGCGCGTGGTGACGACTTCAGTGCCGTGGTTCAGAGCGCAGATAAATTGCGTCGGCAAACTAACGGCGACAGTGTCAGTTTCGTCGTCAATCGCAACATCAACTACACCAATATCTGCTATTTCAAATGCCAATTCTGCGCGTTTTCTAAGGGCAAGTTGTCGGAGAACCTACGCGGTCGGCCTTACGATCTCTCGGATGAGGAGATTTCTCGGCGTAGCATCGAAGCCTGGCAACGCGGCGCTACCGAAGTGTGCATGCAAGGTGGTATTCATCCGGAATATACCGGCGACACTTACGTGCACATTGTGGAGGTAGTGAAACAAGCGGTGCCTGAGATGCACGTGCACGCGTTCTCGCCGCTAGAAGTATGGCAGGGCGCTGCGACGCTGGGTGTGAGTCTGCACGATTACCTACAACGCTTGCGGGACGCTGGCCTAAATACGCTACCCGGAACAGCCGCAGAAATTCTCGATGACGAGGTGCGCGCGATTATTTGCGCCGACAAGATCAACACCCAGCAATGGTTCGACGTAATGCGCGCTGCCCACGACGTCGGTTTCAAAACCACTGCGACCATCATGTACGGGCATGTTGAGCGACCGGTGCATTGGGCCCGCCATATATTGCGGGTACGCGAGTTGCAGGAACAAACNGGCGGCTTCACAGAATTTGTACCGCTGCCGTTTGTGCATATGGANGCGCCCATGTACTTAAAAGGTAAGGCGCGCAAAGGGCCAACTTTCCGCGAGGCAATTTTGATGCACGCCGTCGCTCGGCTGGCGTTACATGGGCAAATCGACAACATCCAAACCAGTTGGGTAAAGATGGGACATGAGGGCGTAAAAGGCTGCCTCAATTCCGGCTGCAACGACTTGGGAGGCACGCTGATGAACGAGTCGATTAGTCGCGCTGCTGGCACACTCCATGGCGAGGAAACTTCTCCGCAACAGATGAACCAGATCATTCGAACTTTGAACCGCAGCCCACGCCAGCGCGCGACGAATTACAGCAACGTTGACCAAGAACGGATAAACGCTGGATTGCGCCAGATCGATCTGCTGCAAATTGTGAATACCCCGGCTCGCAAGTACGAACGCAAGCGCTCGAACGACGAGCTCATACGCAACGAACCACTGGCAGCNGACCCAAGGCCAGCGCGACCGTCCGGCACCTCTGGCGCTTAACGCTTTTCAATTAACGCTTTAAGCTCAACTAACTGGCGTTGAATATCGTACAAGTTGGGTTCTACGGAACCCTCATGGGCTTCGTTGAGGGCATCGCGTTCACGTTGGTGCTCTTCCTCCAGGACCTTCACAACGATCCCTATGATCATNTTCAAAAAGGCGAACGCCGTTAAGAAGATAAAAGACAGNTAGTAAAACCAACTCCAACCAAAGCCGGCCTCAATGGTTTCGTACATCACATCGGTCCAATCCTCAAACGTCATGACGCGGAATAAAGTGAGCAAACTTACCGCAATATCGCCCCACAATATTGGATTCACTGACGCAAACAAGCTGGTACCAATGGCGGCATAAATGTAAAAAATGATAAACATCAACAGACAGACATAGCCCAATTGCGGCATGGCGCGCAGCAGCGAATTCACCAAAACTCGCAGCTCTGGGATGATCGATACCATGCGTAAGACACGAAATATACGAATCAATCGCCCCAGCAAAGCCAGCTCGGATTCGTCAATCGGTATNAAACTGACCGTTACAATGAGCGTGTCAAAGACATTCCAACCGTGACGGAAGAACGCACGCTTTTGCGGCTCGCCCAGGAACCGTATAACCAACTCAAGCAGAAAAAACAGTGTTATGGCCAGATCCAAAACNGCCATGATCTGCAGCACCCTGGCGTCAAGCGAGTAGCTGTTGGCGCCAATCATGACGGCAGAAAACAAGATCACCGCTATTACGAACATCTCAAAAATTTTGTTCGAGCGAATGCGATCAAAGAATATTTGAAAATCGCGCATGGTCATTTGGAGCTTCCTTAAAAGGCTAAATAATGGGTGATGGTCTACTGATCTCGTCGGCACAAGCGGCGCCNCCTATTGGCAACCGCAGGCGGGCTAAAAAATAGCATCTCAACTTGAATCTCTAAAAGTGCTTTAATCGCTAAAGCTATTGGGGGAAGAAAAAGCATGAGCAATATANCCATTCGTTACGCCCACGTGCCGCGCTTTGCTGCCGACGATCTGGCCAGTACCGCCTACTTGGAGGAACACGGCTATGTTGTGATCGCGAATGCGCTGACACAGCAAGAAGCCGCGCACGCTTTGAATCTGTTGTGGGATTATCTTGAGCAACTTGGCACGGGTATAAATCGCAACGATCCTGAGACTTGGGATGACGACCGCTGGCCAACGGCGGTTCATGGCGGGATTTTACCTAGCCACGGCATCGGACACTGCGCCGCCCAGTGGTACATTCGCGACCGAGCTCCGGTAAAGCAAGCCTTTGCATCGATATGGCAAGACGACGATCTACTTACCAGCTTTGATGGCGTTGCGCTCTGGCGGCCCTGGACTCGCCATGAGCATTGGCGCACCAACAATGGCCCCAGCTGGATGCATATAGACCAACATCCTATTGGACGTCCCGGCAAACACTGCGTCCAAGGTTTGGTTAATCTAATCCCAACCTCGCCCGCTTGTGGTGGCAATGTCATGGTACCTGGCAGCCACAAACGTTTTGCTTCGATTCCAGAAAAATATCCCGAGCGCTTGGCGCGTATTCACCCAAGCATTGACCACTTTCGCTTTCCAAACGATGACGAACTGCTTGCCGACACCCAGCCCATCATTTGCCACTTAGAAGCCGGTGATTTGCTGCTGTGGGATTCACGTACGATTCACTGCAGCAGTCCTGGACTGGAAACGCCGTCGTTTAATGACCAGCTGTTTCGGGCCATCAGCCTTGTTTGCATGATGCCTAAGAGCAAGTCTAACGAGAAAGTTATCGCCAAGCGGCGCGCTGCTGTAGAGAACTTGGTGTCTACGACAAATTGGAGTGACCGTTTTATCAACGCAGACGAATTCCCTAATGTCGTAGCAGCAAGCAAAGTGAGAACGTTCAAGTTACCACCAGTACCTGAGCTGAATAAGAATCAGACCGAACTCGTGGGATAGCTCTAGTGACGGCGGCCGCAGAGACCGCCGAGCGCTGACTGTGCCCCAATCATCTGTACGTTTAACATCAGTCGGTACGCACTAGCCCAAGCAAAACACCTACAGAACTTTCATCCTTAGCTGCTAGCGCACACCCTCGCATTGTCCAACAATTGCTGTTCGCTGGATTAAGGAGTAGCCTCTTTTTGCCCGATCCGCTGAACGACCCAATGGCTTCATATACCTTCGACACATTAAGTTACGCCAAGGAGCTGATCGCCGCTGGCATGCCACAACAGCAGGCTGAGGTAATCTCGCTTAGCCAGCGCACTCTGATCGAGAATGAACTGGCTACCAAGGCCGATATCGCCGGGATACAGCGAGATATGAAACGCATGGACGTGGATCTGCGGCGAACCATTAAAGAACTGGAAACCAGTCTGACCCAGCGCCTCGGTTCTATTGTGGTCATCGCCCTGGGCGCAATGACCACACTCACCAAACTACTGTAACAGCCCAAGCGAACTAAGTTAGCCGCGGCGGAAGGCCTTGCGCGAGGGCACATTAAATAGCAGCGGCAACAAGCAGACCAAGACGATCAACGCGCTGAGTACTGCCAACAGCCCTAGGATCACATCCATACCAAGCCTATCTAGACCGTAACCTACCAATGGCCCAGTCACCGCAAAACAGGCACGAAAGCCAAAGCTAACCAACGAATTTGCCGTCGCTCGGAACTGACTGGGTATCCGATGGTTCAAGGCATCAGCCAACAGCACTTGGCCCAGTCCTCGGGCGACGAAGAACAGCGCAGCAACCGCGATCCCCACGAGCGGGCCGGCAACCGCGAGCCCCAGATACCCAACTATGGGCAGCACACCGATACAAAGTAGCAGCGCACGCGGGCCGCAATGTTTTTCCAAGACGGTGGCATAGCGACCTGAGAGTGCCGTTAGTAACGTGAGTCCGCCCCAAATCCAACCAAATAGATACAAGGGAATATGTTGCAACCGCCAAACTTCCTGTAGCAACCAGACCGCATAGAATGTTGTCAAAGGCCAGATACAGGCGGTCACAAAGACCCGTCTAAGCAACAGCGAGTGACTCCACAGATAGCGCAGGATGCGTTTCATCTCACGGCTATGACTGGCCTTGCGATCCAAACTCTGGCGCGGTGCCTCAATCAACCCCAACGCGACAACGAAAGGCATCCAGCCGACAATGACCTGGACCCAGATGACGTCGACGAAAGAACCACCAAGCAATATCAATGAGCAAACCGCTCCCGATAAAGCTGCAGACAATGTGCCTAAGCTGTAGATCTTGCCAACCACACGGCGCTGTCGCTCCGCACTGGCGCCCAGGGCTAACTCCGAGTCATACAACAACGCTAAGTCTGAGCCAGAGGTTAAAGAAAAAGAGATCCCCAGGAGCAGCTCGTAAAACGCGAGCGTCCAAAACCCCTCGGCGATCAGCAACAAAGAATGACCCAGACCACAAAACAATGCGCCCACCAACAACACCCGACGCCGACCAAACAGGTCCGCCATGTATCCCGACGGTACTTCTGCCAACAGCACCACACCGGCAAACAAAGCTTGCAGCGTGAAGACATCGCGCATCGTTAAACCCTTGCTCTGAAAGAACGGCACAGCAATAGGCACCAACACCATGAAGGCCTGAAAAAAACGCAAATACAGTGCTCTGCTGATGTTGCGTTGTAATTTTTGTCTATCGGTCATAGCCATTTCCTTGGCACAAGATCGTTAACCCAAAAAGCAAAAAACCCCGAAGGCTTGCGGCTCTTCGGGGTTCTTTGAATCGTATTAAAGAGATCAAATTAGCCGTCATAGCCTCCTGCTTGATGAACATCGCTCGCCAGGTGCATTTGCGATTGAATCGCCCACACGACGCCGCCCACTGCGACGCGACGCAGTGTTGCTCTACACACAGCGGTAGAAGATGAATATGTGGTCATGGCGAATTTCATAACGAGTAATTACTTTTTGGTTGCTCTCGCGTCTTTTGATTGCTTATTTATTTTCTGAACTTTATAGCTAACGGGTTTTAATCGCTTTTGCTTAGCCGTTTGGACAGCGGCGCGCATCATGGCGATGCTTACTCAAAGAGTCAACACTAACGGCCGTTATCAGCTGTAAATTTTTCTTAAAGGTAGCCCACATGGCGCGGTACGACAACAACGATCAGCCATCTCCCTGCTGATGCTCAAAAATCGACTTATACCGAGTCTTCGACCAATCCGGCGGCATAAGCACTGGTCGAGGGTCAAATTGCACCCACCGCGCGAGTTTACCGCGCACTATTGTTTCTGCGTATTTGCCACCTTTGGTGAGATCCGTAATGGGCAAGGCGTGGGCTGCGGAATAAGCGCATAGCAGCAATGGCCGCGGCCTAGCACTGTTATTAGGCGGCGAGCCATGTACACACCGACAATTGTGCGCGGTAATGCTGCCTGCAGGGCCACCCAAATAGACCGCGCGTTCAGTGCCCAGCTTGGGCACTTCGGCATCGCGAATGTTACCCGTCCAATTACCGTCGTCATCGTAAAGGTCGTATAGCGGGCCATTGTGGCTGTCAGGGATTATCCCCATCGGTGCCATATCTGCTGTTACGTCGTCCAGATACACGCCCAGGGTCAGCACCTGATAATTAGTGTGCGGCCAAAACTGTATGTCCTGGTGCCATTTAACCTCTTCTCCGCCACCACACCACTTGAAGTTCAATTTGGCGTGATGAAATTTGACGTTCGGCCCAAGCAGGTCTTCGGCTATGTCGACAAATGGGCCGGTGCTAGCAAAGTCCCAATACGTCTCATGATGATCAACCGGCGAGTTCAAGCGCCGTAAACGCGGATTCTCAGCGCTGTGATCTGGTTCAAGGTCAAAGCGTTTGTCTTTGCGCTCGCTTGAATAGCCCTTGCTTATCTCAATAAATTCGTTGGTGACCTCATTCAGGCGTTCGAGCCAATGCGCATCCACCAACCCCTCTACGCCAATAAAGCCGTCAGCAAAGTACGCTTCGCGTTGCCCCTGGGTCAGCAGTTTTGCCGGCCTATTCAATATCTCTTGCATCTGTATGCTCCACGGATCGTACTAGTCCAAACCCAGTATCCTGCGGTTTGCAACAGCGTCTGTGCCGGCCGCAGCAAAGTCATCAAAGGCTTTATCGGTAACCCGAATAATGTGCTCGCGAATAAATTCAGCGCCCTCTCGTGCACCGTCTTGTTGATGCTTTAAGCAGCACTCCCACTCAAGCACCGCCCATCCTTCGAAGTCATAACCTGCGAGCTTAGAAAAAATACCTTTGAAGTCGATCTGCCCATCGCCAAGGGAACGAAAACGGCCAGGGCGCTGCAACCAGTCCTGATAACCCCCGTATACACCGCTGCGTCCGTTGGCATTCAGCTCAGCGTCTTTGACATGAAACATGCGAATGCGCTCGTGGTAATGGTCGATAAAGCTCAGGTAGTCCATGCCTTGCAGAGCAAAGTGGCTTGGATCGTAAAGAATGTTGGCCCGAGCATGGTTATCTAACGCAGCTAGAAAGCGCTCAAACGTCACCCCATCGTGGAGGTCCTCGCCAGGGTGGATCTCGTAACAAACGTTCACCCCCTGCTCGTCGAAAACATCCAATATAGGCCGCCAGCGTTTGGCCAGCTCGGTAAAACCCTCTTCGACCAAGCCCTGGGGTCGTTGCGGCCACGGATACATGTAGGGCCAAAGCAGCGCCCCAGAAAAGGTCGCATGCTCAGTCAGACCGAGATTGCGACTGGCCTTTGCGGCAAGTTGCACTTGCTCTATTGCCCATTCGGTACGCGCTGCTGGATTGCCGCGCACGTGTGCAGCGGCAAAACCATCGAACATTTCATCATAGGCCGGGTGCACAGCCACCAACTGCCCCTCTAAGTGAGTAGACAACTCGGTGATTTCTATGCCGTGCGCGGCTACTCGCTCACGCAGCTCGTCGCAATAGTCTTTGCTTTGTGCGGCAAGCGCCACATCAATGAAGGCCGGATTGCCGATTGGTACTTGTACGCCAACAAAACCCAGTTGTGCCGCCCACTGCGCCATCGCATCAATCGAGTTGAACGGTTCATCGTCGGCCATGAATTGAGCTAGAAAAATCGCTGGACCTTTAAGTGTTCGCATATACCTCTTCCCGTTACTCCACAAATGACAGCCACTGTCCGCCGGCCTTGGAGCTAGCAACAACACGCTCAATAAAGCGCATACCGCGTACACCATCGGCAATGGTAGGAAACAATGCCGCCGAATCGTTACCCAACAGGGTAAGACAAAAATCTCTGTAGAGCTGCGCGAACGCTTCTATGTAACCTTCCGGATGGCCGGCGGGAATGCGCGTAGCGGCTATCGCTTGACTCGTGGTGCCAGCCCAGCCACTACGATGTACGGCCAGTGGTTTATCTGCGGAGCGGACTGTTAACGAATTCGCATCCGCCTGTTGCCACTCCAAACTGGCCTTGGTGCCGAACACCTGCAGTCGCAGGTCGTTCTCCTTCCCTAGCGCAATCTGACTCGCGCTTATAACGCCCTTTGCACCGCCTTGTAGCCGGAGCAATACATTACCGTCGTCGTCGAGTGCGCGCCCATCGACAAACGTCGTCAGATCAGCGCACAACTGCTCAATCTCTAAATCCGTAACAAAACTCACTAAATTCTCGGCATGGCTGCCGATGTCACCAAAGCAACCCGCTGCGCCAGCTCGTTGCGGGTCGGTACGCCATTGCGCTTGTTTGTTGTCGTCTTCGGCTTGCGCGAGCCAACCTTGCAGATACTCACAGTTGACCCGGCGCACTACGCCTAATGCGCCACTGCGCACCAGCTCGCGCGCCTCGCGCACCATGGCATAGCCAGTGTAGTTGTGAGTCAGGCCAAAGATACGGTCGCTCTGTTGAATTTGCTCTTGCAGCGCTAACGCCTCGGCCAGAGAGTGCGTCGCGGGCTTATCGCACATCACATGAAAGCCAGAGCGAAGCGCCTCGCATGCGATGGGATAATGCATATGGTTAGGTGTGGCGATGATCACAAAATCCATGCGCTCGTGATCAAGCAATTGCTGCTCCGCCGCGAACATCGCGCTGGTTGTGGGGTATGCCCGAGCCGATGGCAGATGATAGAGCTCGGTGCCTGCCTGTTGCGAGCGTTCAGGTTCCGAGGAGAAAACACCACACACCAGTTCGGCCAATCCGTCCAGCTCCGCTGCCATTCGATGCACCTGCCCTATGAAGGCGCCATAGCCTCCCCCGACCAAACCGAACTTGAGTTTCGCCACGATCTCTCCTTACCCTTGACGCCTGCTCACGCGCGCCAATTTAACATCGCAACGATCCTGATGTCTGAGCAAAGTTCGGGTTAGGATAACGTCAAGGGAGGAACTTATGAGCACATCGACCCCACCGATTTCTGTACAGCTGTATAGCGTACGCGAGGCCTCGACCAAGGACTTTGATCAGGTCTTGGAACTGATAGCCAAAATAGGCTTCAAAGGCGTAGAGCCGTTCAATTTATTTGGCAAAACACCGGCGAACTTCAAGCAGCAGGTCAATGATTTAGGTATGCAAGTATCGTCTACTCACTTTCCTTGGGTGACGCGCAGCCCGGACATCTCGCAAGTTGCCGATATCGTAAAAACCTTGGGACTGACCCGGGTACCTGGCGGCTTTGGGCCTGACGACTTCAAAGATATGGATGCGCTTAACCGCACCATCGACACCACACAAAAGGTCATCGACGCGCTCAAGCCCTACGATCTCACCCTGTTCCTGCACAATCATCACTGGGAATACGAGCCTATTAACGGTCGAACGGGCTACCACTACCTACAAGATGCAGTGCCTGAAGTGGAATTCCAAATCGACACGTATTGGGCTGCCAATTTTGGTAACAACGATCCCGCCGCAGAAGTGACTCGAGTACGCGAACGCATGCCGTTGGCGCACATCAAGGATGGCCCGTTGGTTAAAGACCAACCCCATGTCGCAGTCGGCAGCGGCAAAATGGACTTCGCACCGATTTTTGCTGCAGTGGATCCAGACGTATTTGAATGGGCCGTGGTAGAACTGGACAACTGCGCGACAGACATGTTCACGGCATTAGCCATGAGCTACAAATATCTAACCGAAAACAATATGGCCGTTGGCAATGTCTGAAATTAAATACGATTTCGGCAGCGGCCGATCCGATCCAAGCACCTTTCCAGTTGCTGGCTTACAGGCTGCAGCCACTAAAGTGATCGCTGAACAGGCACGACAACTCACCGAGTACCCGGGTAACTTAGGTCACTTGGGCATGCGTCAAGCCATGGCGCATAGAGAGACCGAGCGTGAGGGGGTGTCGGTGGATCCGGATCACTTGATGCTCACAAACGGCTCTATGCAGGGCGTGACGTTAAGCGCCGAAGCGCTGCAAGAAAATCACGGCGATGCGATTTTAGTCGAGGAATACAGTTACCCCGGAACGCTCAGCGCCTACCGCAACTTAAAGTTAGACATGGTCGGCGTGCCATTAGACGAAGGCGGCATGCGGCCAGACAAGGTAGAAGAGCAGCTCGACCGCTTGAGCAAAGCACAGCGCCTACCCAAATTTATTTACACCATCAGCACATATCAGAACCCTACCGGCTTTGTCATGCCTGCGCAGCGCCGCAAACAAATCATTGAGCTCGGCAAGCATTACGGTGTTCCGATTATCGAGGACAATTGCTACGCAGATGTGCACTACGAAGGGCCCATGGAGCCCGCCTTTTACGCCCTCGACGACGATCCTAACATTATCTATCTTTGTTCATTATCAAAGATTTTGGCGCCAGGATTACGCTTAGGCTACATCTACGCGAAACCACCCATGCTCGACCGCCTGTTAGCGCGGCGCAGCGATGCCGGCAGCAATACTCTTGCCGCCGCCATTACTGCAGAGTTTTATAAAGACGGCATCGCGGCTCACGCCAAGATCGCTAACCCCGTGCTGCAAGACAAACGCGATCTGACCTTGCAAGGCCTCGAAGAGGAACTGGGGGATACCTGTGTATGGTCTGTACCAGTTGGTGGCTTATTTATTTGGGTGCGACTGCCAGATGACGTGGATCGAGCCAAACTCTGGACAATGTCCCGCGAACAAGGCGTTGCCTATTTGCCAGGGCAATCATTTCACTACCAACGCCATGACGTGCCGTATTTGAGGTTGGCTTTTGGTCACCTAACGCCAGACCAGATCACCACCGGGCTACCGATTTTAGCCCGCTGTATCAATGCCTGTCGCGGCAGCAACGAGGCACGAAATTTCGAATCCTTGTTTTAGCGCCTCACGCCAGACCCGAGCGCCATGTGGATCTTTAGCCTAGGCTGCGGCTCCGGTCGCTATGCGCAAAACGCTGGGATACCCAGTTTGGATTTCCATCTTATCGCCCAAGCCTTTGTCCAACAAAAAGCGGTGGGCTAACGGCAGTCGGTAGTGCGGGCAATTTACCAGCAAATGATGTTCTAAGTGATATTGCACATTGTAAGGCGCTATCAACGCGCGCTCCAGCCAGTTTGCCTTTGTGGTCCGAGTGTTGCGCAAGCGATCGTTGTTATCCGGCACTACGGCGTGTTCGCCAATATTTCGAATCCGAACCACCAATCGGTACCACGTTAGTGACGGCAGCACCCACAACAGAAAGTACAAATACCAGACCCCGGCAAGGCTGAATCCTGCAAGGAATACTAGATTGATGATTATGTTCGGACCCAATCGTGCCCAGCCATTCCTCAGCTTTGCCCTCCAAGTGTCACCGCTGCAGGCGCTGTTGATCAGGCGTGCGTATTGTTTCCAGCCAGTTTGCCCGCTCAGGTCGCGAACGAATTTACGCCATAACGAACGCTTGCTGATTGGAAATGGGGCCGACAAGACCAGATCTGGATCATCCGCTTGTTGGGTATGAAGGTGATGCTGAATGTGATATCGACGATATACCTCAATAGATGCGTCGGTATGTGGTCGATTCAAAATCCACTGCGCTACCCAATCATTGAGCTTACGGTTACGCAATAGCGCCATATGCGAAGCGTCGTGAGTAAGCACAAAAAGCCCGAGCTGGCGCGTACCAATGATCATTATGCCGAGGATAACTGTGAGTGGATTCGTCCAAGTCGCGACGACTACCCAAGTAAAAAGGATTACTGCCCAGCAATGGACGACCGATAGCGCGCCGCGCCAATCTGAAATCTCGCGCAATTGCGCAATCTCAGATTCCGAAAAAAAATCGCTGGGTCGTTGAAGCTCATTCATCGCCTGATTCTAACCTGCAACAGACCACCCGCAACCCTAATCTGAGCAGCCGATTTGCCATGCCAAGCACGATTTGTCGCAAGAAAGTTAACTTGGAAGACCACCCAATGCACAGGCAAAGCAATCCGCGCATGTTTATTCTGACCCCATCAGCAGACCACGAGTGATGTGGGAGACGCTATCGCGCCAGCCATCGCCACAACCCCTAGCGGTGCGCAGCAACAGTAAGCATCAGATGTTCACCCAGTCGTGCTTAAACACGCGATACCGGCCTAGTTCGCGTCAGCGCACGGTCTGCAACATACCCAGAGCGAACGCAACAAGAATCCACACCGGGGAGTCGTTATACTCGGTAGCTATGACGGCACAAAATAACAACGATACGCAACAAATCAGCTACCCCCATGAGCAACAACCGGCACCGGGCGAGACTGTAGAAGTCGCACCCGGCGTACATTGGCTAGCTATGCCTATGCCTGGTTCTTTAGGCTTTATTAACTTATACCTACTGCGCGACCATCACGGCTGGTGGATTGTAGACACGGGGTTGAGCAACCAGCAGACAGCAACGCTGTGGCATCGCATTTTTAGCGACGCTCTGCAAGGCGATCCGGTAATCGGCGTCATCTGCACGCATATGCACCCAGACCACATCGGCCAGGCGCGGATGATCACCGAGCACTTTGAGTGTCCTCTGTACATGACCCGAGGTGAGTATTATCAAGCGCGCACCTTCGCTAATGGCGGCAGCGAGAGCCACTCAAGCTGGATCGGTCAGCAGTTCTACCAACGCGCTGGCATGCCCGAGGACTATCTACAGCAAGTGAGCCAAATGTGGTCGAAGCGCTCCAGCGAGGGCATGTCTATGCCCATGCTGCCAGCCGGCTATGAGCGCTTAGTGGACGGCCAAATATTGCGCATCGGCGACAACGAATGGCGCGTCGTAGTGGGCTCCGGACATTCACCGGAGCACGCCTGCTTATACAATTCCACGCTGAAAGTGCTTATTTCTGGCGACCAAATTCTGCCAATCATAACCTCGAACGTCAGCGTGCATCCGTCCGAGCCAAACGCCAATCCTCTGAAAGATTGGATGGAATCTCACGACCATTTGCTGGGAGTTATCCCAGACAACACGTTCGTTTTGCCCGCTCACAACCTGCCCTTCTACGGGATCCGAGCACGTCTGCGCGACCTTATCTGCCATCATGATGACCGTATGTTGGCGATCGAAGAAGCCTGCGTGGAACCGCAAGTGGCGAAAGATCTGTTGCCGGTGCTGTTCAATCGACAGCTAGATCCCCGGCAGACCATGATGGCTCTGGGCGAAGCCATCGCGCACGTGCATTTATTACTGCACCGCAACAGATTAGAGCGCATTCACGGCGCCGACGGCATGGATCGGTTCTTGGCCATAGACCCTAACCTTGTCCGCCGTGCTCATCCTCAAGGCCACGAGGCTCCAGACGAAGAGCCGAGATACGTTTAACCAGCAACCACCCATGAGCCAATCACCGAATCCAGACTTAGGCCAACGGGTTGCGGGGTATTCTTATCGCATCATGCGCTGGAGCAGAGATAAGCTGCCTCCGGGCGTGCGCAGCGTTCTAGGATTACTGTTCATGGTCGGCGGCGTGTTTGGCTTTCTGCCCATTTTGGGCTTTTGGATGCTACCACTCGGCGCAGCACTGGTAGCGCTCGACTTGCCATTTATGCGCAATCGCATCGACCTGTGGATGGACGCCCTCGAAAAGAAAGCCCGTTAAGGTCGCTGGCGTGTTTGCCATTGACTACGGCTTAAACAATACAAACAGTGAGCGCGGAGTGGATGCCCCACCGCAAGATTTGGATGTTCGAAATCTTGATGAGTATTGTGCATGCCCAGCCGTTCCATCACCGCTCTTGATGGCTGGTTAATCAATGCCGTAAACGCAACGATTTCGTTCAAGCCTAATTTTGTGTAGCCGAAATGGAGCGCGGCTTGAGCCGCTTCAGTCGCGTAACCAAAGCCCCAGAACTGCCGCGCCAGGCGCCAGCCAACCTCGATACACGGCGAAAACGGCAACACCGTCGTCGGCTGCTCGAGGCCTACAAAGCCTAAGAACTCGGAATCAGATTTGCGCTCTAGCGCCCACAACCCCCAACCCCTGCTGGCGATATTGTCTTGGCAACGCCGCAACAGTGCGTCACTCGCTGCCACATCAAGCGTCGATGGAAAAAACCGCATCACCTCGGGATCGGCGTTTAACCGTGCAAATGCAGCGCTGTCTTGACCTGTCCATTGACGCAAAAGCAAACGCTGGGTGACAAGTTCTGTCATGGGACTACTGCCGCTGCCAAACCGACACGTNAGTGTGGCTATGTGCGGTGAATGCCTCGCCNCGCCATCCNCCCCACCGATGTCGCAACTGCATCCCAGCCATTTGCGCCATTAGATCCAACTCGCTCGGCCAAACATACCGACACGGTAGCCGTGTGCGCCTTGCTGCTCCAGCGCGCCAATGTACGTGATTAGAAATGAGGGTTTGGTTAACCACATCGTATTCATCAACACCAATGTGATTGTCACTAAACGCAAACACTTGGGTAGTTTTGCCAAACGGCAACTGTTGCAGTCGTGGTACTAAAACCTCAATCACAAAATGCCCGCCTTTTTTCAAATGCGCCGCTGCATTCGCAAAACAAGCGACCTGTTCCGCTTGGGCGGTCAGATTCATGATGGTATTGAATACTAGGTAAACCGCATCAAAACGGACAGACACTGAGGTTGTTGCAAAGTCGCCCAGCACCGTCGTGATCTGTTCAGAGCCAGGCTTGGCTGCCAGTTGCTCAAGCATGTGCGGCGAGAGGTCTATACCAGTAACCGCAACACCTCTATTCGCAAGCGGTAAAGCAATACGCCCAGTGCCGACACCGAATTCCAGCGCCGAGCCACCGCCTGCAAGGGATGTCAAATAATCCACTACAGGGTCAACAGCTTGTGCCGAAAACATTTCGGTGTCCTCGTCATAGACCGCCGCCACATCAGCACCAAAGTAATTTACCTTTAGCATGCGATTACCACTCACTCTAGTTGTTAGTTACTTTACTCTGGCAATGGCGAATTACAATCAAACGAGCGAGTCCGTTCGGTTGTGCGCGACTTGCCTTAGCCCCAGCAAACCGGCAAAGTTTTGCTGCGTATTAAACGCGGACCAAGCCCATTAACTCGAGGGGAAATACATGAGTGATCTAGCGTTTTTATCAGCTACCGAACTGGCAGCAAAGATAGCTGCGAAACAGATATCGGCGGTTGAGTTGCTGCAAATGTACCTGCAACGCGTTGACACATATAACCCTGATCTCAATGCAATCTGTGTAGACGTTCGTGAACAAGCGATGGTGGACGCTAAAGCTGCTGACACCGCTCTGGCTAAAGGCCAGAATCTAGGCGCGTTTCACGGCGTCCCCATGACCGTAAAAGAGTCCTATAACGTTGCCGGCACCCCAACCACCTGGGGAAATCCTGACTGGCGCGACAACGTGACCCAAGAAGACGCAGAGTGCGTCAAAAAGTTAAAGAGTGCCGGGGTCAACGTGTTTGGCAAGACCAACGTGCCGTTGTCGTTAGCAGACTTTCAAAGCTATAACGAGATTTACGGCACAACCAATAATCCGTACGACCACGAACGCATACCCGGTGGTTCCTCTGGTGGTTCCGCAGCGGCATTGGCCGCTGGACTAACAGGCTTGGAGATCGGTTCTGACATTGGCGGATCCATCCGCAATCCCGCACATTTTTGCGGTGTATTCGGCCATAAGCCAACCCACGATCTGTTGTGGCTGCGCGGACATTCGGCACCCGGAGATATGCGATCTACACCAGATATTTCAGTCATTGGTCCCCTCGCCCGTTCTGCCGATGATTTGTATTCGGCCATCAAAATCATGGCGGGACCGGACCCAATTATGTCGCGCGGCTATCAACTCAACCTGCCCGAACTCGGCGCACGCTCACTTGCTGACCTTAAAGTAGGAGTATGGAAAAACGACGAGGCAGCGCCGGTCGCTCAAGAGGTGGAGGCTAGGGTCGATTTGGTGGTCGCAGCGCTGCGCGATGCCGGGGCGCAAATCAGTGAAAACGCCAAACCTGAATTTAGCGCAGATCACAGTAGCGAGGTCTACCAACGACTATTGCACGCAACTATGGCTTCAAGAATGCCACTAGAGAACTACGAGAGTTTGAAAGCCTATGTGCAAAACGAGTTAGATCCAGCGGACAACAGCAGCACCGCGCAAACCTTGCGCGCACAAGTTTCAAGCTTTAAGGACTGGAGCCAAGCCAACGAAATGCGTCATCAACTGCGCTGGCGCTGGCACGAGTACTTTAGCGAGTATGATATTTTGCTCACTCCAATGATGGCGACCCCGGCGTTTAAGCACGACCAACGGCCATTTGCAGAGCGTACCTTGCAGGTGGATAACCAAGAGCGCCCCTACTTTGAGCAGGTCTTTTGGGCGGGCCTAACGGGTGTCACGTACCTGCCTTCGACAGTAATTCCAACGGGCTTAAATGATTCGGGACTGCCTATTGGTGTGCAAATTGTCGGGCCGCAATATGGCGATCTGATCACCATTGGCGTGGCTCAAAGGCTCGAGGCTATGGGTTTTGCTTTTACTGCACCTACCGCGTATCAATAGTGGCCTGCCGCAGTGCTCAACGCTCATCACACTGGCGTTGGCTAATGAGATCATCATTGTGAGAATGAACAGAATTAAGCATCAGCCCAAAAACGACAGCGAAATCGCCAAGTGACCAAAGCCCGCGCGCACCCAAATATCGCCCTCGTGAAATATTGGGGCAAACAGGATCGGCCCGGCAATCTACCGGCAACACCAAACTTGTCGATTACGTTATCGGAGCTGAGCGCTGTTACCGAGGTCAGTGATAGCGACCGGTTCGAATTCCAACTCAATGGCCAGGTTACAGATGATCAAAAGGTGCGGACCCTGGTCGACACCATGACTAACGAATTTAGTTTGCCACCACTCCGCATACGCAGCAGCAATAATTTTCCGACCAGCGCGGGACTGGCATCTAGCGCGGCAGGGTTTGCAGCATTGGTAACCGCCATCGATGCACACTGCCGGCTCGGCATGAATAGCGCCTTACGGTCTGACTGGGCGCGGCGCGGTTCGGCCAGTGCAGCGCGCTCCATTTGCGGCGGCTTCGTCGCATTAGTGCCGCCCGATTGGCAAGCGCAAAGTCTGGCACCGAGTNACCATTGGCCGCTGGAGGTCGTAATAGCGATCACCAGTCATGACGCAAAAAAGGTCAGTTCAACCCAAGGCATGGANCGCAGCCGCCATACGTCACCGTTCTACAATCCATGGGTNCGCGGCGCCGGNGAGGATTACGCCGACGCCGCCAACGCCATCACCGAGCGGGACTTTGCAAAACTCGCCAGAGTGGCAGAGCTTAGTTGCTTAAAAATGCACAGTGTCATGCTNACAAGCGTGCCGACATTGAGCTATTGGACACCAGCAACGATGGCTTGTATGGATCGTGTGCGAGAGCTGCGCGCCCAGGGTGAGGCAGTGTTTTTCACTATTGACGCAGGCCCACAGATAAAAGCCGTTTGCTTGCCGGAAAGCCGAGATGTCGTTGCTACAGCGTTAGCCGATGTTCCCGGNGTGCTAGACGTCATGAATTGCCCACTGGGTGAGGGCGCCCAGATCATCGAGGACTGATTAGCCATGGTTGAGCAGATACACGGCGCGGCATGCGCATAACCGCCCCGGGCAAGGTCGTTTTGTTCGGTGAGTACGCGGTGCTGGCTGGCGCGCCTGCCACCGTGATGGCCGTAGACGCCNTTGCCACTGTCGCTATNGANGCGAGCGTTGATTCGGCCTGGCACTTTAGCAGCACAGGTTTTGCCAGCGAACCGATCAGTACCNACGGCATGCAACTTCCTACTCAAGCCAGCTCAGGATTTGTTGCCGCNGTNCTTCGNCATTGGGGCTTNANNNCACTTGTTGAAGTCAGCGCTAAACCCATGCAAATACATTCCGACACCAGCGCTTTTTTCCACAGCGGAATTCACCTCGGTCTCGGCTCCTCCGCAGCAGTCTGTACTGCAACCTATATGGCGCTCGCTGAACTGCTACAACGGCCGCCACAAATGCAGGAGGCGCTGGCCATTCACCGCAGTTGGCAAGGCGGCAAAGGCAGCGGCTTGGATATTGCCAGTTGCTGGCATGGCGGCGTCATTAGGTTTCAAGAAGGTACTGTTACGCCTGTGGTTTGGCCTCAGGACTTAGCCTGGCAAATCGTGTGGAGTGGCAACAGCGCCGCCACCATCGATCATATTTCCCACTTCGACGAATGGCGTGAGCAGTCGAATCTTGAGCCACTCACGCAACTAAGCCGACTCAGCGAGGAACTTTGCGTTAACCCAAATATGGAACTTATTGCAGCCTACCAGCACGCCCTAATGACGCTTGATAATGCGGCGGATTTGAAAATATTTTCCGCAGAGCATCAGGAGTTGGTTAAAATCGCCGCCGACTTTGGCCTTGTATATAAGCCTTGTGGCGCTGGCGGTGGTGATATCGGCATTGCATTTGCGGACACAAAACAACAACCCACAGTTCTTGAAAACTTTTGCACTGCAGCAACAACTGCAGGTTTTCTTTGCCCGACACTGGAGATGGCTCGACATGGCGTCAGATTTGCCCAATAACTCTGATGATTCCGATCTAAAAACCGGCTCTTCGCGCATAGCGAGTTTTTTCCGCATGCCTGTGGGCGAGCGCATTGCAGCTCTCCACGAACGCGGCTTACTCAACAGCGACGATGTGCATCAATTGGTATCTGCTAATCACCAACTGCAGGTTAATGTTGCCGATAAGATGATCGAGAACGTCGTCGGAGTATTTGGCCTGCCGATGGGCGTGGCGCTGAATTTTCTCATCAATAACCGCGATTACGTCATACCACTGGTGGTCGAAGAGCCTTCCATTGTCGCTGGCCTCTCGGGCGCGGCACGCTTGGCGCGCATCGGCGGCGGTTTTGAGTGCGAGCCGGTAACGCCAATCTTGATCGGTCAGGTGCAAGCTGTCATCGACGGAGATCCGCAAGCAGCCATGCAGGCTTTGTTGGATCACAAACAAGAAATTCTGTCCCTCGCGAACAGCCTACACCCGAAGATGGTCGCAAGAGGCGGGGGCGCGGTAGATGTCGAGGTNTTTCATCACCTAGCCGAGCACGATGGACGCGAAATGGTGGTGATGCACCTGTTGGTTGATACACGCGACGCCATGGGCGCCAACTTNGTTAACACCATGTGCGAGGGTNTTGCATCGCTGGTCGAGACCCTGACCAAGGGTCAAGTGTTTTTGCGCATACTGTCCAACCTTACAGATCGAGCCATCGCTCGTGCGCGGGTGCGAATTCCNGTGAAGAATCTTGAAGGCAAAGGCTACAGCGGCGAGCAAGTTCGAGACGGCATTGTTCTCGCCAACGACCTTGCTCTGGCTGACCCGTATCGAGCCGCGACTCACAACAAAGGCATTATGAACGGTGTTGACGCAGTTGCCTTGGCCACTGGCAACGACTGGCGGGCCATTGAGGCTGCGGCTCACGCCTATGCAGCAAGCAATGGCCGCTATAAGGCACTCACCGTTTGGCGCAAAGACAATGACGGCGCTTTAGTCGGCGAAATAGNAATACCTTTGAAAGTAGGAACCGTAGGTGGTTCGTTAGAGACCAACCCCAGCGTGCGCATAAATCATCGCTTGCTTGGCTCGCCGAACGCATCCGAACTCGCAGGCGTCATGGCAGTGGTCGGTCTGGCGCAAAACTTTGCTGCTTTACGCTCGCTTGCCACNAATGGCATTACGCAAAATCATATGAACCTGCATGCTCGAAGCGTCGCCAGCACCGCAGGTGTGAGTGAAGAACATTTTGAAGCAGTGGTTGAAGGCTTGATTGAATCGGGCGAGATCAAAGTCTGGAAGGCTCAAGAGATTGCAAAGAATCTGGCGCGGCAAGTTGTGCGTCCAGAAACCTCGGAGCGTGAATCTGCCTGTGGCAAGATCATTTTGCTGGGCGAACACGCAGTAGTATACGGCCGTCCCGCCATTGCATTGCCCATCCCACTGGCAGTAGAGGCAGCCATCCGCAAGGAACCTACAAGCAGCGGCAATGGCATAAGCGTGGTCATTCCTCGTTGGGGTTTAGAACAAAAAGTCAGCGCAGCAACCCCTGGTGTTGCCGGGATTATGGCGAATCTTATTCAAAGGATTGGTCTGGATCAGGAGCACATGACCATAGAGGTCTTTCCTAACGTACCCCGAGCAATGGGCTTAGGCGGTTCTTCCGCGCTGGCTGTAGCGATTGTGCGAGCGCTAAATCGCACCTACGAGCTAGCATTTGGCGAAGCGCAAATAAACGCTCTGGCCTTTGAATGCGAGCAGGCCGCGCACGGCCAGGCCTCTGGGGTAGACAATACTGTAGCCACCTATGGCGCACCGCTTTACTACCAACGCGAACAAGACGAGCCAAAATTCGAGACCATTAGTCTTGGCCAACCGCTGGAGTTGGTGATCGGCATGACCGGTAACGAAAGCTTAACGGCAGAAACCGTGGCTCGGGTACGCCAATCGTGGGAGCAATATCCAGAGCGCTACGAAACTATCTTCGACCAAATCGGCGGACTCACACGATCGGCACAAACCGCATTGCAAACAGGACGTCTACAAGAGCTTGGGGAGCTAATGAACTTGTGTCATGGCTATTTGAACGCTTTGCAGTTGTCGACACCCAAACTCGAAGATTTGATTCATATTGCCCGCAGCAATGGCGCCGTTGGCGCCAAGCTTACGGGCGGCGGCGGTGGTGGATCTATGGTTGCGCTGTGTCCTGACAACAGCGAGCGTGTCAGTAATGCTATGCAGGCCGCAGGCTACAAGACACTCAGCGTCACCTTAGACTAACTGGCGGCGAAGCTACCGCGCGCGCTGACCTGAGCGTACCAACGATCGACATTAACTAGCTCTGGCAGCTCCACCACCTTAACCATGCGNGCGAAATCTAGGGCAACCACCAGCGTAATATCGGCAATGGAAAAATTCTCACCGGCNAGATANGGTGTTTGCGCGAGTTGCTCATCNAACATTGCAAGCATCTTCGGCGCCCGCTCCGCNCATACTTGACCCCACTCAGCNACACAAGTCTCGCGGTCTTTGAAGAAGCCCGTGATGTTGCGAAATGCACCCGCAACTTCCAACAAAAAACCCAGTTCCGCACGGCGCTGCCACATTTCAACTTTAGCTGCCTCAACGCCGTCCGTGCCAAACAGGCGCGGCTCTGGATGCACTGACTCCATGTATCGGCAGATCGCAACAGACTCGCCTATGCAGGTGCCGTCATCTAACTCCAACAACGGCACGCGGCCACCAGGGTTTTTTGCCAGATACTCCGCAGACAAGTTTTCTGCAGCACGAATGTCAACGGCTACACGATCACACTCTATGCCTTTCTCTGCCATAAATACGTGCACGCGACGGGCGTTCGGTGAGGGCGCTTCGTACAATTTCATGATGTCTCTCCATTGAGCTTGGCCAATTGCCATACCATACAGCATTGATCTCTTCTCCACGCGCTAGGATGATGGATGCAATACCAACGTTCGAGGGGAACAACTAATGGCAACAACAGCACGCGTGGTGGTGTTACCACAAAATACTTCGGAGTTACGGATTGAGACGGTATCCCTGCCCGACCCGACCCCACAGCAAGTTGTGGTCAAACAGTTCGCGTCCGGGATTTGTCATTCGCAACTGCACCAAATCCACAGCCCACGAAAAAGTCCAATAGTCCTTGGCCACGAATCCACCGGCGTGGTGATTGCCGTTGGCGACGCGGTCACTCACGTTGCAGCCGGCGATATGGTCATGGTGACCTGGGTACCGCGCAATATCGAGAGCGAAAGCCAACCTCCAGTAGCGGCACAATTAGCGGTCAGTGACGGTTTAGCCCAGTCCCAAAATGTCTTTACTTGGGCGGACCACACTATTGCCGACCAGCAATATGTGGTCAAAGTCGACCCGAGTATCGACAAGGACGTCACGGCTATCATCGGTTGCGCGGTCATGACCGGCGCTGGCGCCGTAATTAACACGGCGAAAGTGCAAAAGGGCGAAAGTGTCGCGATCTTTGGTGTCGGCGGAGTCGGTTTGTCAGCGGTCGTCGGCGCACGCATGGCGGGTGCTGACCCGATCATTGCAGTGGACTTGGATGACGAAAAACTTGCCTTTGCCAAAAAATTCGGCGCCACCCACGGCATAAATGCTGGCAGCGAAGATCCGGTGGCTGCAATCCACGCACTTACCAGCCATAGCGGCGAATTCAACTTCCAGCGCCAAACCAGTTCCGGCGCCGATTACGTTTTTGATTGCATTGGTATTCGCCAAACCATGGAACAAATCTTACCTGCCTGTCGAAGTGGCTACTTCGGCGCCCGGCAAGGAGGTACCGCGGTGCTTGTTGGGGTACCCACAACACCCGTAGAGCTCAATGCAGTGGACGTGTTAATCAATGAAAAACGTTTTGTCGGCAGTATTGGCGGTTCCTGCGCACCAGATCACGACTTCCCAAAGTTCCTCGACTGGCACAGTAGCGGCGACCTAGACCTGCATGCCATGGTGACCGCCAGATACACCATTGATCATATCAATGACGCGGTTCAGGCGTTGGAACAAGGGAGAATCAGCGGGCGCGCTATTCTGGAGTTCGACCATTGAGCAACACCGAAAGAGTTTTAGTGCACGACTCTGCATTCCCACCACTAAAACTGCTGCCGCCTCGCGAAGCGGCGGACAGCGAGCATGCTGGCGGGGCTTGCTGTAAAAGACCTTTCAAACATTAATGCTTGGCGGCGGGTCCGATTGATTAATGTCGCGATTCAAACTCGTCAATTGCCAACGCCCGCGCTAACACGACCATTGCCGATGCGGCAAATTGCAGCATGTTTTGCTGCCTGTCTGAGTTACCCGTGACGACCTTCATGGTCTGCGGGTTCGGTCCAGCCACAGCGATGACACTGGTACCAGCGGCAACGCCGTAAGGTGCGCCGGTCGGGCCGGCAATGCCCAACTCTGCTAAACCCCAGGTGCTGCCCAGTTGTTCCTTAGCGATCTGCGCGAAGCGCATCGCCATAGCCTCTGACATCGGCTGCAAATCCACCACCGATTCTTTGCTCATCGCCAACCACTGTCGTCGGCTTTGCAACGAATAGGGCACCGTTGCGCCTTTGAAGTAAGCGGAGGCGCCAGGCACCGCCAAAAGCATGGCGCTGATCAAGCCACCAGTAGACGTTTCAGTAACCGTAATGGTTTCGCCGCGCTCGACCAAAGTCGGCGCCAAAGCATTCGCTGTGTCTAAAAAGCCTGTTTGCATAATTCGCTCGCCTCACCCAGGTTGCTTTTTGACTAAAATCACGGGCTCACAGGTACGGCCTAACAGTAAGTCAGCGAAGTGTTGGTAAGCCGCTTCACCAAGCTGTCGCGACGACCACCACTTCACATGTTCATCTGGAGTTGCGGTATCCACAGCGATTCCCCACATGGCATCTATCGCATCGGGCACCATGCTATAGCGCATATCTATTACTCGCCCAGCGTCGTCCTGAGCAAGATAGTCATCAGAGAACCATCTAAAACGTTCTATGTCTCGTGCTTGTTGGCTATCTGCCGGCAGCATCGCAAAGCTCTTGGCACGATCAAATTGCGCAATCCGCGAACCGTCACACCAGCGCGCCTGGACACCCACACGGACTGCATCAACATAGTAAAAGCCTTCGTGCTGGTAGATCGACTTAAACAAGATGATGTTGCCAAAGCTTGGCTTGACCGTCAGCCGCGATGGATCATGACCTCGCTCAAGCGCCTGCATCTGCGCCACAGTCATAGCTCGGTCTTGTTGTATCCAGCCTAGGGCCAAGTAAGCTATCGCCCATCCCATAGCCGCGATAGCGAAAGGACGCTTGTTCAAAATTACCGCCGTCACTACCAAAGCGAGCACTGGTAGCGTGAAAAGCGGGTCGACGATAGACGAGTTATTCCACGCGACCCTCATGTCAGTGAATGGCCAGAACAGTTGGGTACCGTAGGATGTACACGCATCTAAAAGGCCGTGAGTAGCGTAACCCGCAAGGCAAGCCAGGTAAGTTTCACGCCAACTCAGCACTTTGCCGACCAACCTATGCAGCGGCCACGCCACCAACAGCGCCCCAAAAGGGATAAATATCAAGGCATGGGTAAATTGGCGGTGGTATTCAAGAAACAGAAGTGGATCTGTTGGCGACTGAATCAATACATCAAGATCTGGTGCCATGCCCGCAAGCGCGCCAACCCAGGCAACGGTGAACAACTGCTTTTGGCGTTGGCGCGTTGCCGTCGCTAACGCAGCGCCTAAGGCGCCCTGACTAATGGGATCCAAGACCCGACATTCCTGTACTTTTTACATCCATGACTTGGGCTTCTCCTCCACTCTGTAGAGCGTGTAATTGGCAATCTGCTGAGCCAGCGTCGCGGGTAAGCAAGGCAGAGACACCACCCGGGAGGCCAGCACCAAACGCAAGTGAGCAACGCTTTTTCTACGCATAAACGGTGTCTGGACCAACGCCGCCCGCTGCACTTTAGCGATTGGCAGCACAATATAGTTGCGACCTATTAAACCCCTGCGAACAATCAAATAATCGCCGTTAACCGATAGACCCAATATCTGCCATTGCCGATATTGGGCGAAACCAACAAGCAGCATAACAATGCTCAATGGGCCTAAACCCCAAAGCGGTAAGAAGGCGCTGCACATCACGCCGGCAATAATAGAGTTTACGCTTAACCACAAAAAACGTTTACGCAGGAGATACGCACTGACGCGCACAAACGGCTGACAGGCGATCGCCAGTGGCGGGCTGTCTAAAGCGGTCGCAGCAAGCTCATCCCCTTGCGCCAAGGTTACCGCAGGAATTAGCAATCGACCTGCTCCAGCACCATCTGCCTGGCCATGGCTGATCTGCTCAAAGCTGACGTTAAAACGAGAAAAAAACTTCGCGATCCAATTTTGCTGCAACACCACGGTTTGAATACGACGTTGGCGCATGTTGAGTTGCCGCGAGCTGATTGCGCCTTGCCGCGCCGCGAAGCCATCGTGCACTCGACGTAGCTCAAAATTGCCATAAATCAACAACGACGCCAGTACCGACAACGCCAACATCAGCCCAATACCAGTGACGATCAACACCAGAACCACCAGCGATATTTGCACGGCTGTGCTGTCGAAAAATCCAGGGGGCAATGTGGATAGCAATGCCTCACCGTCTAGTTGCCAAGCATCTGGCGCTTGACTGTAAACACCNACAAATCCCGCCAACACCAACCAGGCCTGATTACTGCTTAAACCGTGAATCACCAAGTCTCGCGTTGCGCGAGTGAGCACTACTGTGGAATCTGCTTTGCCCACGCTGGTGCCGGCAGTAGCTACCTCTTGCATTTGGGAAATGGTGCTGCGTAACTGCTCGGCGCGGTCCGCAGCGAGGGCTGCCAGAACGACTTCCTCGTCACTAGAACCAGCAGTTTCTATAGTCAGTGTTACCAACCCAAACGGTCGAAAGTAAAATGGGTTAACGATCGACACGTTCTGGATCCGCGAAAAATCCAAATCGATTTGCGCGACATTGAATATCCCTTGGCGCACCTTCATGCGGTGATCGTGGACTTGATAGCGGAAACGCCGAACCACCAAACACGCGTGCAGCACAATACCCAATATCGCTAGTGCCGCGATTATTGCAGGCACTAACAGCCCATCCGCTTGCAGCAGCCCCAACGCAATGGGTGCTAACGTAAAACTATTGGTGAGTATCTGGCGAACGCTATTGGCAGAGAAATAAATGACAGCCCAGGGCGATAACGCCGACCACGACGCGTCAGCCGTTGATTGCGTTTGCCCACCAGATTTATCCAAGAGCATTTTGGGCTTGCAGCAAGCGCGACCGGATACTCTGCGCAGTGGCTAGATTGAGTCCTGGAATCATCATCGTCTCGGTGCCTGTGCCGGCGCTAAATATCTTCAGACCCGCCAGTTGCAGGCGCTTATCTAGCGGGCTACGCGCTAGTTCAATGTGCTGGATACGCACAAAAGGTTGGATTATTTGTCGCTGCCAGAAAACACCCTTGCGCAATGCGATGTCCTGCTCACGCAGGGCGTACCCATAGCGCTGTGCCGACAGGTACGCCAGGGTTGGAAAGAGTGGAGTGACTATCAGTGCACCTAAAGCAGGCCGCCAAACTTCGGGCAATAGAGTGAACACCGCCGCCGCCACAGCGACACCCAGCAGNAATGTCCAGGCTGCAGCAAGCCAGGTTCGCGCCAATACATAACGTCGCTCTATGGGGAGATATACAATGTCTTGAGCAGCAGGTAGATGCGCCGGATCAAGCTGAAGATTCGTAAACGCCACCAGGTCTCCGCGATGCCAAAAGCTGCAGTTTGCCGGGAACTGGGATCAGAGGCCAGCCACCCTAGAGATCGGAGCACGCAATGCCATGTCCGCATCTCAATCTGATGAGGTCTGAGCGATCGCACAGCTCACGGCTTCTGCAAATTGCTCACCCACCGACAACCCGTGGCTTGCGCANGGATCGAAGCGTGTGTAGGTAACGGTGCGACCGAACATCGATATACCCACATAGCCACGCATTTGCAGATCGCCAGCGCGACTAATTTTCATTGTTGACGAATACGTTTTACCCGATCCTGGGTCATAAATATCACCCTGCCAAACGCCACTGTTGAACTGATAGTTTTGCAACAGTTGCAGCCCCATCAAAAAGCGATCACGTTGACTAGGGTCAGGATTACGATCATCGCGACGCGGCGAACCCGCCGGCCATGGTGCATTTTCATNCTCGGTATAGGTAGTTTCCGCCGGCCGCAATGCGATCAATNGAGCATGCAAACTATCATCTGCGCGCTGTACTAACAGTATAGATCCATCGTCGCGCCACAACCCAACAACATCGCCAGCAGACGACGCCGACAGAAAAGGCGCCGACATCGACANCATAACCGCTGATACGAATACCAAAATATTTTTGTAGGCTGACATGACTCAACTCCTCTTCGCGCGTTTTCGAATACGTAACCCTAGGGTCAATACCACCACTAAAGACAAAAACTGCAGGATATTGTGCTGTAGATCTGGTGTTGGCCGGTCTTGAGCGATAGCCACGATCTTCATNGTTTGTGCGTAACCATGTTGAAAATACCACGCGAAATTTTCGTGCAGCACTGTCGGACCGAAAAAGTACGGCAGCCACCACTGACGAATTTGCAACAACAGCCAGAGCACGGACCACAACCAACCAATGTAAATCCACACTTGCCGATTCNGNGCCAACCCTATNAGCACCCCACNGAAAGGTATCAGTGCCGTTAGGGTGCTGGGAAGTTGGCTACCGGCAGCAGCTAGGTTATTCAGCGGTGGCAGCGCAACGTGATTGATGGCAAGGACGTAAATCAGCAACAAGCTTATGGCTAAAACGGCCGCTGGTGTGTGGGAGTATTGCATGGCTCGCCTGACGTGAGATCTGCAGCCATGTTCGACTAGGTCCGGTCGACACCACTACCAGCTGGCGATCGATGGTAGCGGTATGCCGATAAGCGGAATTCAGCAGCTGCGGTGCGGCTACAACAATTCGGGGTAAGTTAACTGGCCTAATGCGGCCTCAAACAGCGCGCCAGCTTTAAGCAAAGTGCCTTCGTTGAAGCGCGCGGCAATGATTTGCAGCGATCGCGGCAACCCGCCGGCATCCAGCCCGGCAGGCACGTTCAAGGTCGGATGTCCGGAATAATCAAACGGCGCTGTAAACGACAAGAACGGCGCGCTGTCAGGGCTATATCCACCCTCTTCCATCTCTATTACCGACGGTGCCGCTACCGGCATGCTGGGCGCGACTATGACATCAACATCGGTGAACAGGGTCTCCAGTTGCGCGCGAAATTCGTCCCGCAAAGCCTGCAACTCTGCGTACTCTTGGCCGCTTACTGAGCGGCCCAACTCCAACAACCAGGTTAACCCCGGGCCATATTTATCGGCTTGTTCTGGGTAGTAGTCGCTGTGGGCGCGCAGACACTCCACCGCACAGGTCTTGCCCCAGTCGATGGCCAAGCGTCGATAGCTCGNGGGTATAACGACCTCTTGTACCTCGACACTTGANTCGACCGCATCGAGCGCATCGCGTATTACCTGAGTGACCGCACTNGGTACCCCAGCACTGACATATGACCAATCAACACCAACAACGAGCGGTGCTGAGGCGCGTTCTAACTCAGACAAATAATTCGGCGTCGGCAGGTTTACACTGTTAGGGTCGTTAGCATCAAAACCCGCTATCACAGCACCAACACGCGCAGCGTCTTCAACGCAGCGCGTCATCGGCCCGATATGATCGAGACTATTTGCTAACGGAAAAGCGCCATGCAAGCTGACCCGACCATAAGTGGGCTTCAACCCCACCAGGCCGTTACACGCCGACGGGAAACGGATGCTACCACCGGTGTCAGAGCCAAGTGCTGCGAACGCCAAACCAGCCGCCACGGCAACACCTGAACCCGACGAAGANACTCCGCTCCAGGCGTCTTTTGACCACGGGTTGAGCGGCGCTTGAATGGACGGATGATGACTGCCGTAAGCGCCCTCGGTAAGTTGGGTCTTGCCAATGATCACCGCTCCGGCCTGGCGCAGCCGCATGACTACTGTNGCGTCATAATCTGCGCGAAAGTCTCTCATGACCTCGGTGCCGCTGGCGGTGACAGCATCCTTAGTAAAAAGTAAGTCCTTGATGGCAATCGGAACACCATGCAAGGCGCCAAGCACATCACCCCGGCTCTGCGCATGGTCACAAGCAGCGGCCTCGGCGAGGGCACTATCGGCCATCAAGCGCGCATAACTGCCAAGGTTTGCATCCACGCTCTGGCATCGTTGAAGCATGCTGCGGGTCAATTCGACACTCGACAGAGCACCACTCTTAAGCTGACGACATACGGCGGAGAGTGACTGAAAATGTATCGGCAATTCGCTCACGCGCTATTGATCCGCCGCGACCGCCGCTGTGGATTTGGCTGCCGCGTCCTCTCGCAGCGATTTGTACAGCGACAGCGTCAACAGCACGATAACTGCAAACAACGGCACCGAGACCAGGGTCACCGCTGACTGCAACGGCTTTAGTCCTCCCAGATACACCAAAGTGATCGGCAACAACCCCAATAGAAAAGCCCAAAATACTCTGTGCCAGCGCGCTGGATGTTGCGTCGGCGGCAGTTCTTCTGTCGCGGAGGCGGCCAGCGTGTAGGACGAAGAGTCGTAGCTGGTGGCTGCAAAAATAACGCATACGAGCGTGAATAAGATCAGCACGGCTGTTGACCAGGGCAAAGTACCGAGTACACCGACGATCGCACTCGGCGCGCCGCCATTGTTCATGGTCTCAAGCACCGGGTACAAACCGTTCAACTCTAGGTAAATGGCGTAATTCCCGAGCACCGAAAAAAACACAACGCTGCCCAGGGTGCCGTATCCTATGCAGCCAAGAATCATCTGTCGTAGCGTTCTACCGCGAGATATTTTGCAGATGAAGATCCCCATATACGGTCCTAACGCCAACCACCATGCCCAATAAAATACGGTCCATGACTCAACAAAATTCGAGGTGCGCGCGGCGTCTGCCCAGGTGCTCATACGCACTAGGTTTTGCAGCATGTGACCGACCGCTTCAAAACCTAGCTCGACAATGAATAGCGTCGGACCCACCACCAAGATAAACAGTAATAGCGCGAAGGCCATCCAAATATTCCAGTCGCTGAGTCGCTTAATGCCTCGCTCCAACCCCATCCACACACTCGTGGCAAAAATCACAGTAACCACGAAGATCACCACTAAATCCAGGGTAAAACCCCAGGCTTCGCGATCGAGGCCAAACAACTCAGTGACGCTCATGCCAATTAGAGGAACCGCCAAACCGATTCCGGTGCTGCAAGCACCCACCAATCCGACGACAAACAACAGATCAATGATGCGACCCAACAAGCCATTTGCTTGTTCGCCAATAATCGGCTGACAGGCTTCGCTCAACCGCAACGACTTAGCACCGCGCACGTAGTAACTGTAGCTCACGGCAACGCCAGGCAAGCAATACAGTGCCCAGCCAATCAAACCCCAATGAAAAATCGGATAGCTGACCGCCCAATTAAGGGCAGCTGGCGTTCCAGGATCAACAGCAAACGGCGGGTTCTCGTAGTAGTGGGCCCACTCCACCGTGCCCCAGTACAAAATGCTTGTGCCAATACCGCCACAAAACAACATGGCTGACCAGCTGAAGGTGGAAAAGTCTGGGCGCACATTGCCTAGTCTGATGTCACCATAGCGGCTGAAGGCCAAGTACAGTAAAAACAACAAGGTTGCGACCGAACCCATTAGGTACAAGATGCCAAAATTGTGAGTAAGGTAATCGAAAGCTTGGCCGAGAATCTGTTGACCTTCGATTGGGTACAACGCCAACGGTAGGCATAGGGACACGATGATAATCACACTACCGAAAAAAATCGGTCGATCCAGCCCATTGCCNAGGCCCTGTTGTGGTTCTTGCATAGTCTTTTGCTTACTTACAATTTTTGTTTATCTACGCGGTTGCATTTGCTTAAAAGGTTTCGCTTCGCGTTTTTCGCGCTCTACACTAAAGGTGGGCGAAGGTTGAATGCAAGTTGACAGCGCCACCCTCCCCTNGACCCGACCGCCAGGAGTAGAACATCGACGATACCAGCCAAACCCATACNTTTAGACACATGGGTCAACCTTTGGTTACGCGTTTGTGGACCACAGCAACGAAACCGGCCAGAGGCTGCGTGTTAATCGTTCACGGTATGGGCGAGCACAGCGGCCGCTATAACGCACTGGCAAATGTCTTAACCGGCGCCGGATACCATGTGCTCGCGCCGGATTTACGCGGCCATGGTCGCAGCATGTTTGATCACAGTACCCTAGGCGATATGGGTTTCGATGGCTGGCAACGCAGTCTANTGGACCTCCATTGGCTGCAGCGCTGGCTTAGCCGCGAATTCAATGTGCCGACAATACTGCTAGGACACAGCATGGGCGCGATGTTGTCGCAGCAGTACTTAGGATACTTCGGGCATAACCTGGCAGCATGCGTGCTCAGCGGCTCGACCGGAGCGATGCCAGCGGCCGTAACCTTAGTGGCACAAATGCTGGCAACTGCAGACTCCTGGCGCCTTGGCCCTCATGCCCAGAGTCCCACACTACGGAACAGACTGTTTGCCGCTAACAACCGATCCTTCGAAAAAACAGCCGAGACACATCAACCAGGTGGATTCAATTGGTTAAGCCGCGACCCAGAGCAAGTTGCAGCTTATGTAGCCGACCCTCTTTGTGGTGCCACAATAACTGCCGGCAGTCTTGCAGATATGTTTGCCGCATTGCGCCGCAGTTGCCGCAACAGCCATATCGCCTGCATCCCTAAAGATTTGCCCATCCGTTTTATCAGCGGTAGCGCAGACCCCGTGCATGCCAGCGGCCGNGGTATTAAACGTTTAGCAGCTCGATACCAAAAGGCTCAACTCAATGTGTCGACCAAACTTTATGCAGACGGTCGGCACGAGATGTTTAACGAAACCAATCGCCAACAGGTATATGCAGACCTGTTGCAGTGGCTCCAGGAGGCTGTCTTTGTCTAACTCCACACCAGCACCCCTATGGGATGACGCTGCGACACTGTGTCGCGATTTACAGCGCGGCACCGTCAGTGCTGTTGACCTNATGCGCAACGTCTATGCACGAGTCCACGCGCTNAACCCGCAGGTCAACGCNTTGGTGAACCTACTCGACGAGCAAGACGCCGTGGCTTTAGCTGCCGCAGCAGATCAAGTACCCATTGCCGAGCGCGGCCCATTGCATGGCATACCCATGGCGCCAAAAGACGCCGTTGCTGTGCGCGGTTTTCCAACTACTTGGGGTTTCCAGCCGTTTGCTGCGCGCGTTGAACAACACGACAGTATGCTCGCCGCTCGCATGCGCAGCGCGGGAGCGCTATTTATTGGTCACAGCAACATGCCCGAATTCGGCCTCGGTTCTAATACCTTTAACGCTGTATTTGGCGCTACGTTAAACCCATACGACACCAAAAAAACTGCCGGAGGCAGTAGCGGTGGCGCAGCTGTCGCCTTGGCTACCGATATGCTGCCACTGGCGGACGGCAGCGACATGGGCGGTTCCCTGCGCAACCCTGCGAGCTTTTGCAATGTCGTTGGATTGCGACCATCTATCGGCCGCACGCCGTTGAGTCGCGGTTTTGCTTGGTACGCACGGTTGGTGACCACCGGACCGATGGCAAAAAACGTGGCAGACACCAGCTTGCTGTTCTCCGTCCTAGCTGGTCCTGACGAGACTGATCCCCTCACGCTACCAGAGCCAGGTGAGTATTTTCTCGATGCTTTGATTCCCGCCCGCGCGGTTGCGCACGCACCGATAAAGATCGCTGTAAGTGAGGATTTAGGCGTGCTACCCGTAGACCCACATGTTCGCCAAATCGTTCAAGCCGCTGCAACAACGTTTAGCGATCTCGGCGCTGAGGTTGCGTACGCGCACCCTAATCTAGCGGGTGCAATGGATGTTTTCCAAACACAGCGCGCTGCTGGCTTACGCACCTTAGGACGCAACCTTGATGCTACAGTTCCCAACTGGCGCGATCACGCTAAAGACACGGCCATTTGGAATATCGAAAAAGGCTTTGGTTTGAGTTCTGATGACTTACTNAGCGCCGAACTCAAACGCACCCAGATTTATGCCAAGGTGGTCGAATTCTTCCACCACTACGATGCATTAGTGCTTCCAGCAGCCCAGGTGCCGCCGTTCCCGATAGAGCAAGAATGGGTCGAGCAAATTGATGGTAACGCTTTGGATACTTACATCGACTGGATGGCGATATGCTGCATGATCACGGTAACCGGCCTGCCCGCAATCTCTATACCCGGCGGGTTTACCCCAGAGGGTTTGCCGATTGGCATACAACTGGTCGGTAAACCTCGAGGTGATCTGGAATTACTGAAAATCGCCCACTGGTTTGAGCAATCCACAAAGTATTATCAACAACGACCCAGTATACTTTTCGATCCATAGCAAAACCCAAATCCATGGCGCCAACCAGTAAAGACCTGCCCAAGCTCTATTCAATGACCAGCATTGGCATTACTACCTTTTTTTGTTCGTTGTTGGCAGGCGGATACCTNCTCTACGCCAACTACAAAGCCTTGGGCATGCGAAGCTTGGCCAACTATACCCTCGGCGCCAGTCTAATTCTTTTTNTGCTATTGCTGTGGGTCATGTCCATCTGGCTGGATCCCACCAGCGTCAACGNCGAGGCGTCTGGAGACTTGCCACGAAATATAATCACCACCAACCTGATTGCCGCCGCCGCCCAAGCAATCATTGCGGTAATGGCTACGCAATTTCTCCAGGGTGGCATGCTGACTACGTTCAACGAGATGAACGGGGCGTATCACTCCACCTGGCAGGCTTTCTTTGTTGGTTTTTGTGCCGCCTTCGTGCTGTCTATGCTACTGGCGCTGTTAGCAAGCCNCTTCAACTAANCTTTGAGGTATGGCAAAACCACCCTAGTGTGACTCACCACTGGCTGTCGCATTACGCAGAAAACGCTTTTGAAACTCATCTTTGGAATTGATCCGTGGGTAGTCCTGTGCCGGCATATCTACTTGCAAAAACTCGCATAGCGGCGACCACCCATCGCCAGGCTCTACAACCAGTAACCGATCTGCAGGCACAGTTTCTATAACCTTCTGATTGTGCTGTTCGAAGCANTGAATGACGTGTTTTTTGTCTTCCATACGCAAGCCGAAAACTCCGTCCCAAATAACTTCATAGACCATTTTTATACGATCGTGGCCCACCGGTTCAACACGCCCAGTCATTTCTGCGTCTGCTAGGTCCATGCGCCCCTGTTCCGACGACAACCATATGGTGTGCATAACGCTGGCATACCACTGCTCAGCATCTCGACGCGTCAATATGACTTTAGCGTCTGGAAAAACGCGTAACTGTTGTTGCCAGAAATTACACGACGGCCAATCGACCGCCGCTTGATAGCCTTCGAACAGACCTTCCCAGTCAACACTTTGGCCGGCTGCCGCAGCCCGCCAGATTCCCACATGCTGAGGTACCAGCGGCACCTCCATCATGTGATAACACTTATCGAAACCCAATCGTTCGAGAGCAAATTTTAGCGACAGCGTGCCAGTTCGCCCAAACCCGGCGCCAATTACCTTAAGACCCATATCGCCCTCACTGGCGCTAGCTACGCCGTTATAAATTTAGTCGTATACTACTACCGAGCGTATGCTCTGGCCTTGATGCATTACCTCAAAGCCTTGATTGATCTCATCCAGGCTAAAAGTATGCGTTATCAAGTCGTCAATGTTGATTTTCCCTTCCATGTACCAGTCAACGATTTGCGGCACATCAGTACGCCCCTTTGCACCACCAAACGCCGTACCGCGCCAAACGCGACCGGTCACTAACTGGAACGGTCTGGTAGCGATTTCTCGGCCAGCCGCTGCAACACCAATGATGATGCTTTCACCCCAACCTTTGTGACAACACTCTAACGCGTCGCGCATTACGTCAGTATTGCCAATGCATTCAAAGGAGTAATCCACGCCGCCATCGGTCATAGCAATGATCGCCTCGACGACGCTGTCGACCTCATTGGGATTAATGAAGTCAGTCATACCAAATTGCTCGGCCAAGGCCCGGCGCTGTGGGTTGAGGTCGACGCCGATAATGCGCTGCGCACCCGCTAGGCGAGCACCCTGCACGACATTGAGGCCAATGCCACCAAGGCCGAATACGGCGACATTTGCCCCTGCTTCTACCTCGGCGGTATTCATAACGGCGCCAAGGCCAGTGGTTACCCCACAGCCGATATAACACACCTTGTCGAAAGGGGCGTCCTCACGGATTTTCGCCAGTGCGATTTCCGGCACCACAGTGAAATTAGCGAAAGTTGACGTGCCCATGTAATGAAATAGTGGCTCGCCGTTGAGCGAAAATCTGGAGCTGCCGTCTGGCATCACACCCTGACCTTGAGTGTCGCGTATCGCGCCGCATAGATTGGTCTTACCCGACAAACAAAATTTGCACTGCCGACATTCCGGCGTATATAGCGGAATTACATGATCACCGGGTTTCAAGGTCGTCACTCCGGCACCCACCTCTCGCACAATACCCGCGCCCTCGTGACCAAGGATAGCTGGGAACAAACCCTCGGGATCCGCGCCGGACAGGGTGTACGCGTCGGTATGGCAGATTCCCGTTGCTTTGATCTCGACCAGCACCTCACCTTGCCGCGGCCCGGCTAAATCTACTGTTTCAACCTGCAATGGCTGACCCGCAGCAACGGCTACGGCGGCTTTTGTTGTGATCATATTGTTTCCCTCGCTCGCAACAGAAAATTTTTGGTAGACGCCAACCACACCGTATTAGCATGGCTTAAGCACAGCCCAAACAGCAGCCCCACGGACGCTCGCTCAGGCTCTCGTTGTCCTTGCCTCAATTACAACTGATAGACTGGTGTCATGACAACGGCAGTTCTCTTTTTCTTCCGCAGGCCTGGGCGCAAAGTTACATGCGCTTAGGCTTACGTGTGCGTCGCGGTTTGCGTGATTGGCGCAGTTATGTGCCATTGGTCGCAACGTTAAGCGTGTACCGGCGTCAGGATCTTGGTCACGACGTCATGGCGGGGCTGATCGTTGGCATGGTGACTATTCCGCAAGCTGTTGCCTATGCTTTGCTCGCCGGTGTGCCACCGCAATCTGGCTTATACGCCTGCCTTTTACCCATGGTGCTGTACGCAATTTTTGGCAGTTCGAAACAACTGGTGGTTGGACCCGTTGCCGTAGCGGCGTTGCTGGTTACCGCAACCGTCAGTGACTTAGCCCCGCGCTACAGCGAGGCCTATCTGGGCATCACCACTTTGCTGTGCTTGCAGGTTGGCTTGTTGCTGGGAATATTGAGATTAACCAGAATGGGCGGACTAGTGACGCTGCTCAGTCACCCTGTGATCAACGGCTTTGTGAATGCAGCGGCGCTGCTCATCATCATCAGTCAACTGCCAGGTTTAACCGGCATCAGCATTGACAACGCGACCAATCCATCTGTTGCGCTGACAGCGATCGTCACACAACTCAACCAAATCAACCCAGTAGCTCTGAGCTTTGGTCTGTTAGCGTTAACATTCTTATCGGTCAGTCGGCCCGCAATCAGTCGGTTGCTGCGTATCAGCCAGTTGCAAAACGCCGATACTCATCCGTTAACACGCGTAGGGCCTATGTTTTGTGCGATCGTTGCGGCTGGCGCCGTGGCGTTGTTTGAGCTCGAAAACAACCTTACCACCGTCGGCGCTATTCCCTCCGGCCTGCCTAACATCT
>NHET02000050.1 GCA_002170355.2 Gammaproteobacteria bacterium TMED92 | reverse complement strand
TACCTCTCGCCCTGTAGATGTATCGCGCACAGCGCTGAATACTTAACTCAGCTCTGCTGTCGCACGGTACTGCGCCTTGTGTCTGTATTTATAGGCATAACAGGCCGTTGCAGAAATTCTTCCAGACACAAGGTCTGTGTTAGCTGACGAACTCATAGACCAATGCGTTGCCTTGCTTGCCGCAAACGCTGGTCAGCCCGCCGTGGCGTAAGCAGTAAGCCATCTGCCGCGCTAGCCAAACTGGTTGTCCCATCGCCGCAGCAAGGTCTTGAACAGAAAACGTAGACGCTAACGGCTCGGGTATAAACTGCAGCAAATCTTCAACATGGTTGAGGCGCAATTGCTCTACCAACTCAACTAAGTGCCGGCCCCGTGTGCGCCACCCCCCGCGCCCGCGACGTGCTTTGGGGTCATAGACGCTGTGCTGTTCCTCTTCAATTAGCGCAACCTCAACGGAAAAATTCGGATGGTTGAGCAACGTTGGCAAGTACACTAATTCACTGAGAATGTGGCAAAGCCCGCCCTTTTTCGGCGATTTGCGACGACTAAAGTCGCCACTGTGCGGATCCTTTATGCGCACCAAATGTTTTTGCGCCGCGATCGGATGAACCAACACAACAGCGTTTTGTTCTGCCAAGGCGCGCATTTTTCGTTCCAGCCCACTGAAACTTGAGGTCTGAATTTCGAAAATGACACCGTCGCGCACGACATCGGCGACAAATCCTGAGAACGATACCTCGAAATCAGCGGTCGAGCCGCCGTAGTGCTGCTTCAAGGCCGCGTGCAACGCGCCCTCATTCAACGTTCCAATAATCCGCTTTGCCTGCGTCACTCAATGCGCTCGATATGCCTACGTTTTGAGTATGCCATGGTCAACAGACAGCGCTATCCGACTTCATCTGTTCTGTTGCCAAGACGTTATATGTTACTTTTCGTGGCCTGGTTCATGTCATAACAACTAACAAGGGATACTTACAATGAGCGCAGACGGTACCTGGAACACCACAATGAATACACCCATGGGCGCACAGAACGGCTCACTAACGCTGACCACTAACGGTGCTGAGCTGAGCGGCAAAATGTCTAGCCCCCAGGGCGAAATGGCCATAGAAAATGGCACCATAGACGGCGCTAACTTGGCTTGGAAAGCTGCAATCACTAGCCCAATGCCAATGACTTTAGAATTCACCGCAACCGTTGATGGCGACGCCATCACCGTAACTGTGAAGCTGGGAGCGTTTGGCGAAGCGGAATTCAGCGGAACTCGCGCAGGTTAAGCACACACTGGGGAGGGTGTTATGAGTTGGGATAAAGAGATTGGCGAGCTGCACGCCCGCGAGGCGCTGGCGTTCGAGATGGGCGGAGCCGAGAAAGTGGCGCGCCAGCACGAGTTCAATAAGCTCACCATTCGCGAGCGCATTGACCATATCGCCGACACAACCACGTTTCATGAAATAGGCACTTTGGCGGGTGTTGGCGAGTATGACGACGACGGCAATCTACAAAACTTCACACCCTCCAATTTTGTGTTTGGGACCGCCGACATTGATGGCCGCCCCGTGGTGCTTTCTGGCGACGACTTCACTGTACGCGGCGGCTCCGCTGACGCATCTATCGCGGGTAAACGCACTCGTGCTGAGGGCCTAGCAGTAGAGTTACGCCTACCGCATATACGCTTAGTAGACGGCATGGGCGGTGGTGGCTCGGTCAAAACCATCGAAATGGCGGGACGTACGTATATCCCCGAGGTGCGAGGCTGGGAAACCATCGTGCAGCACTTGACCGTGGCACCGTCGGTATCTCTGGCGCTAGGCTCGGTCGCCGGCATCGGCGCCGCGCGAGTCGCCACATCCCATTACTCGGTCATCGTGCGCGACAGTGCGCAAATGATGATCGCCGGCCCGGCCCTNGTGGACTGGGCAAGCTTGGGTGATGTCAGCAAAGAGGAGCTNGGCTCTTACAAAATTCACACCCGCAANGGNGCCATCGACGATGAGGCTGCNAGCGAGCAAGAAGCGTTTGCAATGGCGCGACAGTTTTTATCCTATCTGCCTAGCAGTGCCGACGAACTGCCGCCACTTCAAGTATGTACTGATGATCCAAGTCGCAGCGACGAAGCACTTTTGAATCTAGTGCCAAAAGAACCTCGCCAGGTTTATAAAATGCACACACTTTTGGAATCGGTGTGCGACCACGGCACGTTCTTCGAAATCGGGCGCAAATGGGGCCGCTCAATGATTACCGGCCTAGCCCGATTTGGCGGCGTGCCGGTAGCTATTTTTGCGGAAAACCCCAAAGTCTACGGCGGCGCCTGGACTGCTGACGCGGCACGAAAATTAACTCGTCTGTTAGATTTGGCATCGACTTTTCATTTGCCGGTCGTTCATCTTGAAGACTGCCCCGGATTCTTGATTGGCAAACAGTCCGAACAAGAAGCAACGATTCGCTATGGCTCAACCGCCTTGGCAGCACTGGGCCAATGCACGACCCCATTTTGCTGCATNGTCATTCGTAAGGCGTTTGGCGTCGCCGGCGCAGCCAACCACAAACCCGGCAGTCACCATATGCGCGCGGCATGGCCATCTGGTGATTGGGGCTCATTGCCTATAGAGGGCGGCATCGAGGTCGCTTACAAAGCAGAAATCGCAGCGGCAGACGACCCCGATGAACATTTGACGAAGATTAAAGATCGCCTCAACAAGCTGCGCTCGCCCTATCGATCCGCAGAATTTTTTGAGATCGAAGAAATAATCGATCCGCGCCAAACCCGCCGTTATTTGTGCGCTTGGGCTCAACTCGCGCGCAAGGCATCGCGCACTAATCCACCGAATTTTGGCTATCGCCCCTAACATTAAGACAACAGTAATGAGCGAGTACAGGCAGCACAGTTATCAAGCACCAGCCGGCGCTACCGAAGTTCTATTGGTCCGGCATGGCGAGTCTCGAGCCGCGTCGGCGGACAATCCGTTTCCCTTAGTCGACGGTCATGGCGACCCCGAGCTGCATCCAAACGGCGAACAGCAGGCCATAATGGTTGGCGAACGTCTGCGGCATGAAACAATCGCTGCCATCTATGTCTCGAACCTAAGGCGCACCCAACAGACCGCCGCGCCATTGAGCCGTCATCTAAATCTGCAACCGAAAATTGATCCGGACCTGCGAGAAGTGTTCTTGGGCGAGTGGGAAGGTGGCGTCATGCGCATACGCGCCGCTGCCGGCGATCCCATTTTTACCCAAATGCAAGAACAACAACGCTGGGACGTAATACCCGGCGGTGAAAGCTGGGACAACTTAAACACACGACTGCTGCGCGGCCTGGGGCGCATACACGCAGCCCACCCAAACGAAAAAGTGGTCGCGGTGGTGCATGGTGGAGTCATAGGTCACTTGGTGGCACATGCAAGCGGTGCGCAACCATTCGCTTTCAATGGCGCGGATAATGGCTCAATCACCCATCTGGTTGTGCATGGCGAACAGATTAAGGTGCGCTCGTTTAACGACAACACTCACGTGCAAACCACCCTACACGATGGCAGTGGCCAATTGACCTGACCGCCGCAACCGCGGACTCGCTATTTGATTCGCGACGGTGACGATTCTGACCTGACGCTATCGCCTGCACCGTCAACACGTCACTCCTCCGGCTGACTTAAGACTTGCAGCAGTGCCGCCAAATCCGCTGGCGGCTGATTTTTGAACTGCGCAAGCAAAGCATAGAGCTGCGCCGCTCCAGCATGCAATTCACCTGGTAAGCCGTGGTCGGCAAACGTGGCGCTGATTTGCTCCATTTCGCCAACAAAGCGCCATGCTTTTGGCGATATCGCGCCGGCAGTAGCTACGCTGCGCTTGACCACTCCAGGCATAGACAGCTCCCATTCGTCATGCAACGCCTGCAATACTCCGGCATTCTGCGCCAGTGCATTGGCGGCCAACAGCAACGCCGAATGGCCCTTACTGTAGGCGGCGTAAGCCATCTTCAAGGCCGAGGCCGCTACCTCAACATTTGCTGCTTCCGTCATTGCAACCACCCGCAGCGGCCCCTGACAAAACCACCCAGCTATGGTGGCAGCGTTAACACCTGACAAGTACAGACGCGTTGTGTCAGGCCGCCACGCCGGTGGGCCAATAATGCCGCCGTCTACGTAGGCGCTGCCAAATAACTGCGATATTCCCTTTGCCGTGGCTGGCGCTACCGCGTTGGCATCCATGTACCATCCCTCAAATGCACATGCATGCACCGCTTGAGCCTGCTCCAGCGCACTGGCGGGTGGACAAATACTGATCAACAATTCCGCCCAAGCGACCAAATCTTCTAGTGTTTGAAATTCTGTCAATGCAGCCGTCTTGGCACGCGCCCGACTTTGCGCACTGCGCCCTGCGCTGCACCACGCCACCTCGTGAGCGTTGGCGAGCACAGTTGCCGCAACACTGGCCCCCATTTCGCCGGGGTGCAGTATGCCGACGCGCATGGCTTAACGCCGGTAATCTAGCGGTGGTTGGCGCTCGCCAAGCAATGCCGCATATTCAAAATCAGCACCCTGTGAGCGCTTTAACTCGGCAGTGGCGGTGTCGATAAGATCGGGGTTTTCAATCAAGTCTACCGCCGTCTTAGCAAGCAGTTTTGTTGCCAAGTGCATGCCTTTATGGCCAATCGACATACCTCCAGCAGCAACGGCTTGCCAACTGTGAGCGGACGTTCCAGGCACCCAGGTTGCGGTGGTGAAACCTACTGTTGGCACCAACCAGCTCACATCTCCCACATCTGTTGAACCCATACCCTGACGGAACACATAAGGCTGAATTTGACGCTCAGATCCTAACGGCATCTGCGATCCTAAAAAACTCGCCTGTATAGTTTCAGCAAACGCCTGTTCAGCTTCGTCATACCGCACTCCACCCAGGCTCACCAGATTGTCGTGCACAAGCCGAGCTAGGGTATGGTTAGGCATCACCGGATAGTTACCGTGCATCACCTCTACCGACATTGCTGTTTCGGTTCCCATGGCCGCGGCCTCGGCGGCTTTCACCACGCGCTCAAACAAACTCACCACTTGGGATGCTTTGGGGTGCCTTACGTAGTAATAAACCTGTGCTTCTTCGGGGACGATATTCGGCGCATCGCCGCCGTCGGTAATAACATAATGAATGCGCGCCATTTGCGGCACATGCTCGCGCATTAAATTAACCATGTAATTCATAGCCTCCACGCCGTCTAAAGCCGAGCGACCACGATGCGGCGCCGACGCCGCGTGCGCGGCTCTACCCTTGAAGGTAAAGCGGCCCGACTTATTTGCTGTTGAGCTGGAGGGCGATGCAGAATTTCGGTCACTAGGGTGCCAGTGCAATACGACGTCGACATCGTCAAACACTCCGGCGCGAGCCAAGTAGACTTTGCCCGAGCCGCCTTCCTCAGCGGGCGTGCCAACCAACTTTATCGTTGCTTCAACCCCGCTAGCGTCCAACCACGAGGCCAGCGCCGCCGCAGCGGCGACCGAGGCCGCGCCAAACAAGTGATGGCCNCAAGCGTGCCCNGGAGCACCGTCTTTTTCGACTAACCGAGTGGGGACTGCGGCCTGATTAAGACCCGGCAANGCATCAAACTCGGCCAGTAACGCAATGGTTGGTCCGCCACGACCGTACTGAGCAACAAACGCCGTGGGAATATCTGCTACGCCGCTCGTGATCGTAAACTCGCGCTCCGCCAANTAATTTTGCAGGGTCTGACTACTCTTTTGTTCTAGGTACCCTAATTCGGCCAAATCCCACAACGTGTCCGCGATTACCGTGGATGCTCGCTGTTGAGTCTTAGCAAGTTCCAAAATATCAGCGGCATAGGCCGGCGCCAGCGTGCTAAGCAGCAACGCAAACCACGCGACAATCCTTTGCATCATTCGCATTTTCTACTCCAACGTTATTTTTCCGAAAGCGCTACAGCAGCGGCGCGCACTGTGCGGCGATACTGCTGATCGCAACTCCGCGACTACCCTGCCGAATATTATTGCGATCATGTCCCGGCGTGACATAGCCGAGGGACAATCCCGTTGCTGGGTCAGCCCACGCAAGTTGACCACCCGCGCCGTTATGGCCAAAGGCGTCGGGCGAATTGCTTTTGCCAAAACCGCGGAAACTACGGGAGTCATCGCCACTAATAATGAGTCCTAAAGCTCTGTTAGCGGGCTTCTTAAACAACATGTCGGTGAAGTCTCCTGAGCGAATTCTGCGCACATTTGTCCGCGTGGACTCGGGCCATAACTCCTCGGAGCCAGGCAGACCGCCGTGCAATAAAGCCTGATGAAACAACGCAAGATCGCCGGCAGTAGCGAATCCGCCACCGCCGGGAACGCCTACGGCCCGAACATCTGGCCGGTTAAACGCCAAGATCGCTTCTTCGGTGACTTCCGTCACTGGCGGCACTGGCACGCCAAGTTTTTTATAGTCTTCTGGGGTTAACGCGTCGCCCACATGCTCACAGGGCAACGCCCGAGCGTTTTCACTTGCGGGCAATCCGACAAACAGATTCTTTAACCCCAGCGGCCCCAGAACTCGATTGCGTACAAATTCGCGATAGCCCATGCCACTGCGGCGTTCTATGAGTTCGGCAATAACATACATAGATGAAGAGGCATGATATTCAAACTTACTGCCTGGCTCCCAATTCAAGCGCCAGCGCGTAAACCTACCCAAGCGTGCTTCTTTGTCGTCCCAATCCAACGGCGCAAACGGCGCACTAGGAAACCCAGCAGTGTGGGTAAACAGTTGCTCAACAGTAATCTGATCTTTTTCGTTAGCGGCGAATTCAGGAATAATGTCAGCGACGATTTCGCTTTCGGACAACTTACCTTCTTGCATGAGTAACCACGCCGCAGCAGAAGTAATTGCCTTGGTCGCAGAAAAAATGCACGTCAGAGAATCGTCCTTGGCGCTGCCATAAGAGGCTTGAAACACCAATTCGCCGTCTTTCGCCAAGGCAATTTGCGCGGCCGGCAACAACCCCTCGTTGACTTCTTTTTGCGCACGCTCTAAAAGCTTGGCAACCTGCTCCACGACCAGCCCGCGATCTTTTGCCGCAGCTAATATTTGTTCGCTCATATTTTGCGTTCTCCTTTGTCGATACAGAGATTAACTGACCCCTCGCACAAATAGCCAACCGGCCGTTCCCCAATAATCCCGCCTCACCCGTTGATTTGCCCACCCAGCATGCGCCCCTTAGAATCCAGCGCTTACACAGGAGTTCTTTATGTCGTACCTCCAAGGTCTAACCGGGTCTATCGGCAATACGCCGCTCATTAAGATAGAAAGCTTGTCTGCAAAGACCGGTTGCGAAATTCTCGGCAAAGCCGAATTTATGAACCCTGGGGGTTCCGTTAAGGACCGCGCAGCGCTGTGGATGATTGATGCAGCGGAACAGTCTGGCGCCTTGCAACCCGGCGGCACCGTGGTCGAAGGCACAGCGGGCAACACTGGCATCGGACTCGCTCATGTCTGCAACAGTCGAGACTACGCCTGTGTTATCTACATGCCAGATAACCAATCCAAAGAAAAAGTCGACTTGTTACGCACGTTGGGCGCCGACGTGCGGGTCGTGCCAACCGTGCCGTACGCCAACGACGAGAATTTTCAAAAACAAGCGGGGCGTTACGCCGCGACCTTAGACAATGCCATTTGGGCGAACCAGTTTGATAACACTGCCAATCGNCAAGCGCATTTTGAATCTACTGGCCCAGAGATATGGCAACAAACNGAGGGCAAGGTAGACGCCTTTACCTGTGCTGTCGGCACCGGGGGTACCTTGGCCGGCGTGTCGCGCTATCTAAAGCAACAGTCAAATAGCGCNCGAGTGATCCTCGCTGACCCTATGGGCAGCGCGCTGCATAACTGGGTAACTACCGGCGAAGCCACTATGACTCCCGGGCCATCCATAACCGAGGGCATCGGTAATTCACGAGTTACCGAGAACTTAGCCGGAACCGAAATCGATGATTCGGTGCAAGTGACCGATCAAGAAATGGTCGACATGTGTTACCGGCTGTTGCGCAAGGACGGCTGGTTCTTTGGNTCNAGNTCNGGCATTAACTTAGCCGCCGCGGTGAAAATCGCCGAGCAGCTTGGGCCAGGGCATACCATCGTCACCATACTTTGCGACGACGGCGGCAAGTATCAGTCGAGGCTCTACAACCCTGAGTTTTTGGCAGAGAAGGCATTGCTTGTACCCTCTGCATAAAGAANTTAACTAGGGCTTAGAATTTGCGGTTCGATACGTTTTCGNNTTNACCAAGCGTGTGNAGANAATCCCATTAGCTGTCCCGTTGGACTCTGGAATGCTCCGTAGCAGCAGTTGCAACTGTAGTCGGTGGCGCGAACTTGCCGCCCCGANGTGATCGGCTACCTCAACTGGTGGTGGGGAACAAATTNCGCGCNAANAGCGCNAACAANCGCGACCAATGCTTTTCTGCGGCGGCTTTATCGTAGATTGCTCCACGCCCCGGGAAGGCAAAACCATGATGCGTGCCCGGATACCATTCTATGNTGTAGCGCACGCCACTCTTGGCTAGGTGTCCGTCNAGCTCTTGTATCATTTCAGGTGGCGCCCAGTCGTCGGTTTCGGCGCACGCAAAATACAACTCTCCGGCTACTTGATGCGCTCGCAAATGCGGTGACGTTGCAGCTTCTACGCACANTCGCACACCATACAACGACGCTGCGGCTTTTATTCGATCGGGGTAGGCNGCCGCTGCGGAGAATGAGAAAGGCCCGCTCATGCAATACCCAAGGGTGCCTACGGGACCNTCGCTCGCATCGGCTTCTTGGGCCGCATGCTGCAGCAACACCCCTACGTCTTCGCACACCATGCTGTTGCTCAGTGAATTCATGTAACCAAACATGATTTCTCTTGTGTCTGGCCCAACCACAAACTCGCGTACCTGGCGGTAATACAAATTCGGCAACATGACGTAATAACCTACCGTGGCAATACGCCGCGCCATGTCGTGTAGCTCTTCGCGTTTTCCTGGAGCGTCCATCAAAAACACGATTACCGGAAATGGCCCGCCTTGATCTGGGCGGGTTATGAACGTGTTCATGGCACCGTCTTTGGTCTGGATGTCGATGTGTTCTTCAATCATGGCCTAGGGCTCCTCGTGTTTTCGCTTTGCCACTAAATATGAGCATATTCTGACCGCATAAATCAGCCCGTTAACAGTCTTTTCTGCGTATCATTACTCAATTTACGTGTTGTAGGATTGTACGGTGATCGGATCAGATCTAAAAAAAGCAGGCCTTAAAGTAACGCTACCAAGACTCAAAGTGCTTGAGGTTTTAGAACGCGCTGAACCTCGACACATGAGCGCTGAGGACGTGTACAAGCAATTGATCAACTCTGACGACACGGTGGGCTTGGCGACTGTTTACCGAGTGCTCACGCAGTTCGAATCGGCGGGCATTGTAAGCCGACATAACTTCGACGACGGCCACGCGGTTTACGAACTTGCGAACGACATTCACCACGACCATATGGTGGATGTGGACAACGGCACCGTTATTGAATTCGTCAGTGATGATATCGAGCGCTTGCAACACAGGATTGCCGAAGAGCACGGCTTTGACTTAGTGCATCACGAGTTGGTTCTTTATGTACGCAAGCGCGACGGCTAGCGGCTGATTTTTAATTGGATTGAGCGGTGGTTAGGACAGCGGATCGCTGAGCCCGGGTGGGTGCCCGTCAACTCGCTGTTAGCTCATCTCCAACTCGACTAACCGTTGATACTGGCGCAAATGCCGTTTTGCGTTTAGTTCGTCGCCCTCTAGCTCACGAATACGCGCAAGATTGTAATGCGCGTCCGGCACCGCAGGAGCGCGCTGATAGTAGTCAGCGGCTTTTTCCCGCTGTTCTAGCTCGTCGAAGATAGTACCCAAATTATAGTTCGCCAACTCGTGATCCGCATGGACTGCTAGCGCTTTTTCGTAATGCTGTTTGGCTCGACGCAGATCGCCTTTGAGTTGATATAGGCGTCCAAGATTTACATGCGCGTCTGAGTTCTGCGGATCAAGTCGCACCGCCTGCTTATAGGCGTCTGGTGCTTGCTCCGGGTCGACTTCTTCTAAATCCAGTCCTAGGTTGTACCATTCGTCTGAGTCGAGTAGTTCCGGCGGCTTACCACCACCAGCGCTATCTCGAGCCAATTGCGCCACGTTCGCAGCGAGTGCTTGAATACCAAAATCAATGGTCATCTGCCCGCTCTCAACTTCCCAAACAGTGTCATCTTCGCGAACTACGACGGCATTTCCATGGGCATATATGCGCACCGCACTGAGCGATCTGACGCTTTTTAGATCAGTCTGTAATTTCGCCAGTGCTCTGTTGGTCTGGCGGATAGATATACGCGCATCGGTCATGCCTTTCGCCGTTCGCAGCAACACCACATCTTGAAATGAGAATCGAAAGTGGCCGCGCGTACCTCGAGCGGGACGTAGCAGTTTACGCCGAACATAGTGGCGGACTCTGTTGGGGTTAATGCCGATCAAATCGGCAACCTGCTGGGTGCTGTAACCGCTCATTTATGCCAACCCGTACCGTCGCTGCGAATCCGTTTAGGTCCGTGGTTATGTCTGCCACGACCGCTCAAGACTATAGCCCAGTGCCCAAAAACGCTCAATACAGACGCTTTGCAGCCCGTCGATTTTGTGTTGTTTCTCTAGGAATTAGTCGTGGCTCTGTGTACCTTTGGTTGACATAAGCGATGCGACAGCACCTTTTGCATCGGCACGGAATTGGGGGGGGAAACAATTATGTCGGATAACACCAGTGTCGGCGTTGACCTGAAAAAACGCCCTATTTTTTGGTTCTACGGCTCGGCATCTGTCGCCTACGGCATAAAGGACAACGCTTTTGCTTATTTGCTGCTGATTTTTGCCAATCAATGCTTGGGAGTACCCGGTTACTTAGCAAGCTCCGCATTGGCCATCGCAATGGTCTGGGACGCTGTGTCCGACCCGCTACTAGGGCACTGGTCCGACAAAACCCGCTCCAAACTCGGTCGACGGCATCCATTTATGTACTCGGCTTTGCTGATCTTACCTGGCAGCTTTTATGCGCTATTTAATCCTGTAATCGATGTCAGCGGCGAAGACGCTTTCTACTACATCTTAGTTTTGGCATTACTGATTCGTACCGGCACTACGCTATTTGAAGTGCCGTCCACCGCCATGCTGCCGGATCTTGAAAAAAACTACGATCAACGCAATCGCTGGTTGGCGCTGCGCCATTTTTTTGGTTGGACCGGCGGCAACGGTTTCCATGCCATTAACTTTACTTTTTGGATTGGCACTTACGGCGTTGCGTCGGCGACCGGCTATGCCATCTATGGCACCGTTGGTGCTTGCATCATTGCACTGACCATTATTGTGTCAGCCCTCGGTACCCAGCGCGAAGCAGCGCGGCTACCCAAACCTACAGAAACCTTCAAATTCAGCGAATTAGGCTACGAGTTCAAACAAATCTATCGTTCTCTAAAGAATCGCAACTTCGCCGCCCTCTTCAGCTACGGCTTGTTTATGGGCAGCGCCGCTGGTTTGGGGGCGGCGTTGTACCTTTACAACGTGACCTACTTCTTTGAGTTCACCGGCTTCGAGATCGCCATTACCGCTTACGCGGTGTTGTTTTCGCCGCTGGCAGCAGGACTTTTAGCTCCAGCCATTGGTCTACGGTTTGGTAAGAAGGCAGCCGCGATTGTTATGCAACTGGCGCGGGTAGTGTTGTACCCCATACCTTATATTTGTGTCCTTATCGGGGTATGGCCAGAATTCGGCTCTGTCGCAAGCATTGCCATCTACACCGCCTTTATCTTTACCGAGGTGGTATTTGGCATTATTTCCGCTGTGATGTTGGATTCGATGATGGCCGACGTAGTGGAAGACAGCGAAACCAACACTAATCGAAGATCCGAGGGTCTGTTTTTTGCTACCCGTGCGTTTGCCGGCAAGTTCGTCTCTGCAGCGGGCATTATCAGCGCCGGTATCATTGTCTCGTTGGTGGGCTTCGACTCCATTACCGACGTTGCCGATTTTACCGACGAACACCGCTTTACTCAGGCAGTATTTTTTCTGCCCATTTACTGCACAGTTTGCTTAAGTGCAGTGGCTTGTATCCTCATGTACCGTATCGATCGCGAAAGCCACGAGGCGAACCTGCAAATTATTGCGGACCGCAACGCCACTGCTGGGCAAGATGTCACCGCCGATCTATCGACAACAAACAATTGATCTAGCAGCACGAAACGGCATCAATTAGGAGCGCATCATGACGGATATGAAACTAGGCTTGTCCCTCGGCTATTGGAGCTCGAACCCGCCTACTCATCATGTGCAGATGGCTCAACAAGCGGAGCAACTCGGCTATGACTCGGTATGGACGGCCGAGGCGTACGGCAGCGATGCGCTCACGCCACTGGCTTGGATCGGCGCACAAACCAGTCGCATTCGCCTAGGTACCGGTATTTGCCAAATTTCTGCGCGCACTCCAACCGCCATGGCAATGGCCGCGTTAACCATGGACCACTTGTCGAACGGTCGCATGATCCTCGGCCTGGGCGTGTCTGGGCCGCAAGTAGTAGAAGGCTGGTATGGCGCGCCATTTTCTAAGCCGCTGGCGCGCACCCGAGAATATATTTCTATTATTCGCCAGGTGCTAGCTCGCGAAGAGCCAGTGGCGAACGACGGCGAACACTATCCGCTACCGTTTACCGGCGAAGGTTCCTGGGGCCTTGGCAAGCCACTGAAACCCATTACTCATCCACTGCGCGCAGACTTGCCGATCATGATGGGGGCCGAGGGACCAAAGAATGTCGCTTTGGCTGCGGAAATCGCCGACGGCTGGCTACCGCTTTATTACTCGCCCTTTCGCCAAGAGGTGTATTCAGCGTCGCTGTCTAATGCCAAAGCCGACTTTGAGGTCACTCAAAGTGTGGTTGTAAACATTACCGACGATGTGGAACAGGGTCTTATTCCAATCAAACACATGCTGGCGCTCTACGTCGGCGGTATGGGCGCCAAAGACCGCAACTTCCACAAAGAATTAGTCAGCCGCATGGGTTTTGCTGGCGAGGCAGAGCAAATTCAAGAACTGTATTTGGCGGGCAAAAAGCAAGAGGCGGCAGAAGCGGTCCCCACCGCACTCGCCGACGAGATCTCGCTTGTCGGTCCGGTTGAAAAGATTCGCGAGCGCTTGCAGGTATGGGACGAAACACCGGTGACCTCGCTCAATGTATCTGCCCGCAGCGTCACCGAGCTGCAAACTCTGGCGGACTTGATGCTCGACCGCTAGGTGCCAGTTACGTCTCTCCGCGTCGTTGTGCTCTGCGTTCCTCGCGGATTTTGCGGCGCTCTTCTTTAGTTTGTTCACGAGCGCGCTGGCGCTCGTCTTTGAGAGCGACTTTGAGTTGCTCGACTTGAGCTTTGGAGACTTTGGTAAAACCGGGGATCGAACAACGCATGCCCTCGCGCATGCCCACCATGCTGTCGGGATCAATGCCTTGAATAGAGTCGTACTTACACAACCGACTGTTGCGCATATTTAGACGCACAGGTCGGTTCTTACGTAACCCCAAACATCGATGTTTGAACTGCACCAAATAGTACTCATCTCTACCCATTTTGAATGCCACATGCTGGGCGTCCAAAACGTCGGTGTCGCGCAACCGTCGAGCGTTGAGACAACTCACCCGATCAACGTAATCACCCTGGCTAGCGTCACGCTCTAGGACCTCTTGCACCGTAAGATCGTCTTCGGTTGCTGTGGCCACAGACCGGTCTGAATCGGCAGATTGCGCTGCCTCCTGTGCAACTGCAGCCAGCGCCAGAAAACTCACCAACACCATTAATGTTTGCATAAATTGACGTTTCACCATTGCACCTTTGTTAGCTTGCTTCACCCGGGTCCGACCCTGCAATTGCCGCCAAACCTTTGGCGCAATCAATATTGGCTTTGTGCAGGAACAAATCATCTGCGCGCGTTTTGCCCTGATTGATCGCCACTATGGGTTTGCCCATCTCATGTGCGCGCCGAACAAAGCGGAAACTTGAGTACACCATTAAAGAACTGCCAACCACCAGCACCGCGTCCGCCTCTTCTATCCACCGATAACCCTGTTGCACATCTGCCTTGGGTACAGTGTCACCAAAAAACACGACATCTGGTTTTAGCAAGCCCCCGCAATCGGAGCACTCGGGCACATTTATTCGGCCGAACTCTAATTCTATGTCTGCGTCGCCATCAGGAGCAGGTGAGAAATGACTGTGCTTAACCCAGGCATTATGCTGCTGCAGCCAAATCTGCACCGCGTCCCGAGGCATCCGCTGCTCACATGCCATACAGCGAACTTGGTCTAGCCGACCATGCAGATCTAGTACGCGCTGTTGTCCTGCGCGTTGGTGCAGTCGGTCAACATTTTGGGTGATCACACCAACAAGCTTGCCGCTTTGTTCCAACGTTACCAAAGCCCGATGAGCGGCATTTGGTTGTGCCCGCATAAATTCTGGATAGCCCAACTGACTGCGCGCCCAGTATCGTTGGCGCCAACTTAGATGCTGCATAAAAGCCTGATGCTGAACCGGTTGCGGCCGCTTCCAAGCACCGGCTTGGTCTCGGTAATCGGATATTCCGGACGACGTACTAATGCCTGCGCCGGTGATCGCCACCACATGCTCGCAATTTTCGAGAGTGCTGGTAATGGCGTCTAATGCCCTAGGGTGTGCTGACTGATGTTGTATTTGTACCACCTGGCGGATTCTGCCAAATCATCGCGTATCTTACTTTGCCAAGGGAATGAGCTAGACTCCAGTATGCGACCAGCAAATTGCCATTTCGGCTAAATTACATGAGAAGGGGGAACTATGATCAAACTTTACGGTTTGAAGATGAGCAACTACTACAGCTTGGTCAAGGCAGTATTGATCGAAAAAGGCTTAGAGTTCGAAGAGGTAAAAGCACCACCAACACAAAAAGAGGACAACTTGGCGCGTTCGCCCATGGGCAAGATGCCGTCCATCGAAGTAGATGGCCAGTACATGTCAGAGTCGTTGGCGATTGCTTTGTACCTAGAACAGCTCAGTTCCAACAACCCACTATTACCCGCAGATCCTTTTCAAGCGGGCAAGGTTATGGAACTAATTTGCCACATAAAGTTGGACGCCGAATTGGTAGCCCGACGCTGTATCGCAGAGGCGTTTTTTGGTGGCACGGTTAGTGACGAAACTAAAGAAAGCACCGACAAGGACCTGCAACGCGGCCTGCAGGCGGTGGATCAGTTAATGGTATGCGCGCCGTACGCCGCCGGCGATACTTTCACACTCGCCGACATGTACACCTACTATTCCTTCGGCTTTATTAACGGCACCGCGCAAAAAATGTTCAATAAAGACATTCTTGCGGAATACCCCAAGATCGCGGCGTTAATGGAGACTTTGGCCGAACGCCCAGCCATGCAAAGGGTAGCGGCGGAACAATAACACCACCATGCTGATACCACGGGGCGAGATCTTGCCTCGTGGTATTTTGCTTCTATCTCAACCTCGTCCGATTCGATCCGGCTACTGCGCTGTGTGCTCTATAGCAGTACGCTCAGTGGATATACTGCTCAAAATCACATAGGTCACCAGCGATAGCAGCAGCGCCGGAAATACCTCGTGCAGCAGCACATTCAATTGCAACGCCAACCAAGCGAGCAACGCCAGCAGCCCTACGATCATAGATCCCAATACCGCGCGCGCGTTGCCTTTGGACCAGTACAACCCAAGCACTACCGCAGGAAAGAAACACGCCGCATATAAGCTGCCGGAAAAAATTGTAAGTTGCAGAATGTCGCCGGGTGGATCTAACGCCACTAATGCCGCCACTAACGCGAACAACACCACCAAACCGCGAGTCCACGCTAACGGCTTTGCTGTTTCGGTAAATGGAGCCAACACGTTTTTATAAGCAGTAGATGCGGCTACCAACAAGACACTGTCTATGGATGACATCGCAGCAGCTACTATGGCGACAAAAAGGAAGTCTGCAGCCCACAAGGGGAATACCGCAGCGTTATTAATAAGCGTCGGCACGATCAAATCTGTGTCACTGACATTGTCTAATAGCAGGTGAGCGTAAATGCCTATCGGATACAAACATCCCTGCACCAGCGCCAGTCCGATGACGGCGACCCAGAGGCCTTGTTTCGCCGCGCGTTCATCTTGCAGCGCATAGAAACGCGACAGCTGACGCGGATCTACGATCAACTTCAGCGATCCAGATAACGCCACTCCCAACAAAACCACCAGGGGAATACCGCCGTTCCAATCAAATAGGAATTCGCGCTCTGGTTGCTCAGCCAAATCCGCAATGGCACCAACGCCGCCCGCCGCTTGCGTAACAAAATAGAACATCATCGCCGCACCAATGACCATTAAAGCGCCTTGAATAACATCAGTGCGGACCACCGAGACGAAACCACCGACACTGGTATAAATCACCACAATAAGCAGCGCCAGCATTACCGCCGTTTCATAGCTGATGTCGAAAAACAGAGCGAACAAATGCCCAGCGCCCTTAAACACAGCGATCAAGTACAACAAGCTGCAAAACACGATGACAAGCCCTGCACTGATGCGCAGTGGGTGACGCGGCTGATCGTCATCGCCAAGAAAGCGACCGGCCAAAAAGTCAGGCAACGTCAGCGCATCGAAGGATGCCGCCAACCGGCGCGTCCGTGGACCGATCCAACGCCAGGATATGTAGGTAAATAGCACCAACATGAACGCCATAACCAACCATGGCAATCCATAGTCATAGCCCTTGCCAGCATGACCAATGTAACTGTTGGTGGACGCATAGGTGGCGAAAAAAGATACCCCTATAGCGAAGCCGCCAAGTTGTCGGCCGCCAACGTAATACCCAGAAACAGTTGTGCTTGCACGCCGCCCTTGCAACGCGTTGTACATGAGCGCCGCAATGTATGCGACCAGTAACAATCCCGCGACCCAATGCAGTGCTAACCAGTCGAGTATTGCCATGGCCAGGTGGCTTTTGGTGAGCTAGTTGTGTGCCCTTAACCGGCGTAACTGGGTATCTGCGCGTGCAAGCGTTCTAACGCTGCGAAAAATTCTTCTTTGCGCGCCTCAACATGTGCCTTGGCAGCGCGTATTTCCGCTGCTACCTCGTTGCGTCTAGCGGTTGCTTGCTGCATCAGCTTTGATTCTTTGCGCAGCGCTTCCCAACGAGTCACGGCCTCTAGCCAGTCTTTGCGCAACTCCAACACCCGCGCTTCAAGCTGTTCGTAAAGTTCTTGTGCTTCGGCACTGAGTTTTGATTGCTGACGAATATTCGCCAGCTTCCGTGCCGCATAAATCTCGGTTTCCTCGCGCACGCTTGCTCGGTTGAGTGGTCCGATTAAGCGCAAGGCACGCAGCAACAAAATGCCATATCGGGTCGGATCAAGCAGCCATCCAGACCAGCCGAAGCCATTTCGATAATCTCGCGGAAAATCGTGATGGTCTCCATGATGGTTACCTTCGCCCAGCGGCCCCAGCCACAGATAGTTGTTCACTGCTGAGCTTTTCAGGCCTTTAGTCCAACCCCACATATGAGTGACACTGTTCACCGTCCAAGTGTTGTGCTGGACCAGTACACTGCCAACCATTGACCCTGCCATTAGCGCAAAAAACCCAATCCAGCCACCGAGCGCGTAGCCAAGAGCCATCGGAAATAGAAACAACCAGAAGGTGGTGAGCAAGCCGTAATACTTGTCCTGCCACATGATCACATCATGGCGTTTGGCATTATGAGCGCGCTGATACTCCTCTGACTCAGGATGGTTGAACAAGTGGGTCAAGGTATGTGACCAGACGAAGTTACGCAGCGAATCGGGAAACCAAG
>NHET02000111.1 GCA_002170355.2 Gammaproteobacteria bacterium TMED92 | reverse complement strand
CGAACAACTCGCCAAGTTCGCTATTGCGTCGACGCCAGACGACAGCATTGACGGCACACAAGACACGGACGGTATTGCCGTATCAAATGCCGCAACATCAGCCCACCCTAGGGGTCTACTGGTGGTACAAGACGGCTTCAATGTCGACTTAGATCAGCGCGCACTGAATCAGAATTTTAAAATTCTCGACTGGCGTGACGTAGAAAACCAGTTTGCACGCGATACGGATTCTCGCGATGAATAACGCTGCATGATGCGAGCGCGGTTGCTGTTGGCTAAGCTGCGCGGTCCGTCGGTACAGAAACCTCACGCGGATTACGCAGATCGGCGTCAGAGGACGACACGAGCTCGCGCCTGAACAGTTCTCCTACGGCATCCCAGCTCTTTGTCATGGCGTAGGCACGGGCGCTGTGTCGAGGAATCTGCAAGGCTCTCTCAACCGCCATGGCTAGATCAGCATCGATGGCGCCATTCACACCCTCTTGCACAACATCAACCGTGCCTGTGGCCGGATAGCCCGCTACAGGCACACCGCAGGCCATGGCTTCTAACATGACAATGCCATAGGTATCGGTTTTCGAGGGAAAGACGAAGACATCGGCATTGGCGTAATGGCGCGCAAGATCCGCGCCGGTCTGGTAGCCCACCCAATGCGCATTCGGATAGGCAGCTTGCAGCTTTGCGCGGGCCGGACCGTCGCCAACTATTACCTTGGTACCCTCGATGGGCAGATCTAGGAAAGCTTCAATATTCTTCTCAATGGCGACTCTGCCGACGTAAATCATCACCGGTTGGTGCTGTCCTGCGCCGCTCGTTTCACGTCGTTCAGGACAGAACAACTGTGTATCGACCCCTCGGGTCCAGACCACCAAATCCTTTAGGCCGCGTGAGGTCAGCTCATCGCGCATGGACTCTGTGGTCACCAGCGTCGCCTTCGACGGCTCATGAAACCAACGCAAAAAATGGTAGCCCCAGCGCACCGGCACACCGATACGCTGATTCACATATTCTGGAAACTTAGTGTGTAGCGACGTTGTGAAAGGCAAGCCGTGCTTGGTCAGATAGTGCCGCGCTGCTAACCCAATGGGGCCTTCGGTAGCGATATGCACGCAGTCGGGTTTGAAAGACTCGATAATCTCGGCGAATTTCCAAACGTTCCACGCGACACATATTTCCTTGTAGTTGGGCAGCGCAAAGGTGCGAAAGTCGCCAGGGTGAATGACCCGCACCTCGGCACCCTGCGCCTGCAAGTATTCCTCAACATGGGTAAGTGTTGTGACCACCCCGTTGATTTGAGGCTTCCACGCATCTGTCGCGATAACCACTTTTAGCGCCACGTCTGCCATTAGGCGATCTCCCTTTGCGGAAGGTCAGAATCGGCATGATCGGTCGTAGCAGTCGCGGCTGCGTCGGCGACCGCAGGGTTTTCACTGGCGTCGTATTCGATCACTTGAAACTGACCATCATGGGTATGCAGGATCGCGGTGCAAGATTCCACCCAGTCGCCGCAGTTCAGGTAGCGAACGCCACCAACCTTGCGATTCGCTGCTTTATGGATGTGGCCACAAATGATGCCCGCATAACCACGTTCGTTGCACACGCTTGCCACCGTCGTTTCAAAGTCGCCCACATAGCTAACAGCCTGCTTGACCGAATCTTTGACCCATTTAGAGAGTGACCAATAGTCATAGCCCAACATTGACCGAACTTTGTTGACGACGACGTTCATGCGCAGCAGCAGGTTGTAACCCACATCACCCAGTGTCGAAATCCAGCGTGCGTACTTGGTAATAACATCGTACTGGTCGCCGTGAATGACCAAAAATTCGCTGCCGTCTTTGTTACGCAACCGGTACTCATCGACAATCTCGATGGTATCGAATTGCAAGGCACCGTAGTTTCTTAAAAACTCGTCATGGTTGCCGGTGATGTAACGGACTTTGGTTCCCGCTTTCGCGATCGCCAGTAGCTGCTTCATCNCCTGCTCGTGACTTTCAGGCCAATACACCCGCCCNCGCATTTGCCAGCCGTCAATAATGTCTCCGACAAGAAACAGNTGGTCACAGGAAGTGTTTTGCAAAAATTGCAGGAGTTTCTCTGCTTGACACCCGTAGCTGCCGAGGTGGACATCAGAGATAAAAATGGAGCGATACTTGTTAGGTGAGAACGGCGGACGAGCTAGCGTGTTCATAGCGTTCCAAGCAGTAGGTTTCTTTAACACTCCGCCTTTTTTCTTACGTTCTTGCTAAGACTTCGTGAATCTTTTGTGAACCTGTGTCGCGAACCTTTGATCGCGAAGCACTAATTTTCGCNGTAGATGTCTCGACTGAAGGTCTTGTCGCAGACATCGCTGAGCTCTTCGGCCTGTCGATTGGTTACGATCAAGTCGGCTCGGCGCTTAAATTCGGCCAAATCGGTTATCACCCGCGAACCAAAGAACACACAAGCTTGNAGAGATGGCTCGTANACAACNACNTCGATGCCCCTAGCCTTAATGCGCTTCATCACACCCTGTATGGCGGATGATCTGAAGTTATCGCTGCCNTCTTTCATCGTAAGTCGGTAAAAACCCACGACACGAGGGCGCCGCTTGAGAATTTCTTCGGCGATAAAATCCTTNCGCGTTGAGTTAGAGGAAACGATGGCTTGAATNAGCGTTTGCGGAATTTGCTCGTAGTTNGCCAAAAGCTGCTTAGTGTCCTTGGGCAAACAGTANCCCCCGTAACCAAAGGACGGGTTGTTGTAACCGTCGCTAATCCTGCCATCGAGGCAAACCCCCTCGATGATGTTCTTCGTATCCAGACCGCGGGCTAATGCGTAGGAATCCAATTCGTTAAAGAACGATACGCGCATCGCCAAATAGGTGTTGGCAAAGAGTTTGACCGCCTCGGCTTCCGTGGAAGCCATGAGTATGGTCTCAACCTTGGACGCTAAAGCCCCGCGTAGCAGTAGTTGAGCAAAACANGCGCTTTGCGGCGCCTCGTCACCGACGATAATGCGCGATGGATGCAAGTTGTCATGCAATGCATGACCCTCGCGAAGAAATTCCGGCGAAAAAATAATCCGCTTCGTTTGATACCGCCGCTGCAATGACTCGGTGTAGCCCACGGGCACCGTNGACTTGATNACGACNAGCGCACGCTNATTGAATTGCAGAGCTTGGCGAACAACCTCNTCTACCGATGACGTATCAAATTGATTCGTTTCTGGGTCGTAGTCGGTAGGCGTCGCAACCACAATAAACTCGGCTGATGCCAATGCGGCATNCGCATCTGAGGTGGCCTTGAGTGCCAGACAGTTGTTCGCCAGGCATGATTCGAGCTTGGCGTCNGCAATGGGTGACACCCGCCTATTGATGTCGCAGACCCGCCGCTGATCGATCTCCAACACGCANACGTCATGTTGGCGGGCGAACAACACAGCAAGAGACAGCCCAACATAGCCCGCACCGACGACAGTGACTCTACGATTCTGCGCAAACTCTTGGCTGACAGCAGGGANGTTCATAAGCAAATCTACTCACCGTGAGTGACATCACGATGCGACGAAATTGTTATGGAAATGTTGCTCTTGTGTGTGGATTCAATGACACGCATCACNCTTTCACTGCACCGTCATATAGTGACGAAGTGAGGGTGCCTTGGCCGCGTGCTCGCGGACAAGATCAGCAACGGCTGTCTCGTTTCCCTTTGCTACGGCGAAAGAACCACTACGCAAACTGGGAGTTGAAATACACNACTAAGGTAATTGGAGCGGGAAACACGGAGGAGCACCGCTCCGACGGAGACGTTGCCTTGGCCGCGTATTCGCGGACAAGATCAGCAACGGCTGTCTCGTTTCAGTTAGTCCCTACGTAATAATGGCTAGGTAGAACCTTACGCAAATAAAGAAAAAAGGTAATTGGAGCGGGAAACGAGACTCGAACTCGCGACTTCCACCTTGGCAAGGTGGTGCTCTACCAACTGAGCTATTCCCGCTTAGAGGTCCAGTGCTTTTGCTCTGGGACGCGGAATTTTATAGAAGTGTTAGTGGGTGTCAAACGCTATCCTGGCCTACTTACGTTGCCCGCCGGTTTTGGCCAATAGCGGCGATGTCTAACCTTTGGGACTTGATTTATGCATTCGCTTACACATAATCAGGGTCCCATTAGCAATTATTAAAAGGAGGTGATCAGTGTTATCTATTGCAAGTTTTAGGGGTCATCTCGCGTAGTTGATCCTTAACTACGAGCTGCTCTTAATCGAGCAAAAGGGCCGGTTTACCGGCCCTTTTTCGTTTTCGACGAAACCGGCAACTAGAGTCCCAACGCCTGCCAACTGTCTGTCATTACTCGCCCTAAAACTCGCCGCTGTTGCGAGAACGGCCCACTTTGCATCTGCGGTACGTCGTCAATAATTGCTGTCATCTGCAGTCGCGTATCGTATTCCGGCCAGCTAAAGTTAGCGACGCTGGGGGAACCGCTTCGGGCAAAGTTACACCACGCGCTGCGCATGAACTGGCTCACCGAAGCGCTTGCTGAGATCGCGTCCGCCGTTTCTGATTGCACTGCTGGATAACCGTTACCAAACACGGCAAGGTCACCTTCAAGAACACTGCGCTGTTGCAACACGGCCGCCTCAAAGCTGTAACAATAGGTACTACCAGTGCCCCTTAGCGCATGGCCATGGGCCACCCGCAATGTCGGCAGTCGGTAGCTAAGATCATTGAGTATGGCACGCTCAGCTTGTAGCTCTCCAAGTTCTGGATACTGCCGTCGATATACTTGTAGCAGGGTCTGACGCTCCACACTGTCTAGCGCGAGCACTCGTTGCGCCAATGCAAATTGGTGTTCGCGCATCGCTGACCGCTGTCGATCCGTGCCGACATCAACACAGCTGCCGGTTAGGTAGTCTAGCGCTAGCCCGAAGCCGGCATGGGCGGCATCTGCTGGGTGCACTGGCATCGCTTCGCAGATCACTGGCTGGTACGGATCGCCTAGCCCCAGCTTCAGTAGCTGCGGATACAGCTTGGTCAATTGCGTGCTCGAGCAGCGACGTAACGCATCTATGTCACCCCGCTTGATACCCAATTCGCTCAACACGAAGTCACTCACCTGCTGACCTTGCTCCTCGGAATGTGCCGCGTAGGCGCCATTCTGCGGAATAATTCTTTGCAACAAGCCTGCCGAATTGGTCGTCGCGACCAACGCTTGAGCTGCCGCCGCGCCTCGGGTATGACCAAATAAAGTGACGTTGCCGGGGTTACCACCGAATGCGTTGATATGTTCTTGCACCCAACGCAGGACTTCTGCCAAGTCGAGTACACCGAGATTCCCCGGCCCAACATCCGCACCCATTGATGGCTGAAGATACAAACTGCTTTCGGCGCCTAGGCGACGATTACAGGTCACCAACACTACCCCTTGTGCTGCAAAGTTGGCGCCGTTATAGATTGCCAGCGCACCACTGCCGGTATCGCCTTCTCCACCATGCGCCCACACCATAACCGGTAGGTCGCTAGCGCTGGGATCCGGCGTCCAGATGTTTAGGTTTAGACAGTCTTCGCCGATGACCAGCGGGTCGGTTGCCGATACACGTCCTTGCGGGCAAGCCGCACCATATTGTTGCGCCGACAAAACCCCCTGCCATGGTGCGCGCCTTTGCGGCGGGCGAAATCTCAACTCCCCAAAGGGTGGTTCAGCATAAGGAATGCCTAAATACTGGTGTATACCAGCAATTTCTTGACCCTGGATTTGTCCCGATTTGGTATTGATGATCGGGCCCGGCCGTGGGCCCCCGCAGGCGGTGACAACACTGCCCGCAAACAACCAGCCACTTGCTGCCAAAAAATCTCGCCGCCGCACACTTACTCTCTTCGACTACGACCCAGGTTGAGGCTGGATTTGTTGTAATTCGCTGCGCCACAGCGGACTCGATAAACTGATCATCGCCAACACCGCCAACATGCACGCAGCACTGATGACGATGGCAAACTGCGGGCCGAACAGATCGGCCAAATAGCCACAAAATAGCGTACCCAAAGGCCCCGCTCCCATGAACGAAAACGCATAGAAACTCATAACTCGGGCGCGTTGATCCGGCGGCGCCAACTGCTGCATGAGCGTGCGCGACATTGGCATTGCGATGCCGCCACAGACACCCCACAAAAACACCAAGAACATGAATAGGGGCAGGTTATCCACTAATCCTGTACTGAATAAAACCAGTGATCCTATCCCTTGCGCCAGCACCAACGCCTTGCCGGCGCGGGCAACAAAGCCTAAGCGCAAGAGCACCATAATACTTACCACCAAGCCCAAGGAGTTAAGCGCATTGAGTGTTGCCAAGTCCCCAGAACTACCCGCGAATACTTCCCGCATAACTAACGGAAAGCCAACGATAAATGACCCCATGAAAAAGCATCCCATGGCAACATTTTGCAGCACCACCGTGCGCATCAGGGGATTCGATATGACTGTCTTGGCGCCGTCGCGCAGACTTGTGAACACGCTCACTTCATTGCCCGAAATTGCAGTGTCACGGCCACTTGCGGCTACCTCTCGCAACTGCAAGTAGGCCCAAACTCCCAACAGTAGCACCAGGCTTTGTGCAATTAGAATGTATTCGGCACCCAAAGAATCTGCAAAGCCGGCGAGTGAGTAACCTAGGATCTGAAAGCCGAATTGACACAAACTGGCTTGCATGACGGTGCGTTGGACGTCTTCACCGGCCACATGATTCAGCAAGCCATCTCGCGCCGGGGTAAGAAAGGCAGAAACCGAACCCATTAGCAATGCAAAGATGATCATGACGCTGAAATTCAGCACTTGAAGGTATACCGCGAGCGCCAGGAACAACGGCAAAATGCCTGCAATAAGTTGCGACCAAGCCGCCTGACGACGCAGACCAAGGCGATCCGCCAACACACCGGCGATTAATATCAACAGCATGCCGGGCAGCAGCAAGCTTGTTTGCGCAATGCCAACCCGCTCCGCTGGTTCTCGCAGCACCATTGTGACCAGCCAAGCGAACACCACGGACTGCATGCCAAAGGCACCGTACCAGGCGGATATCGCCATTAAGTAGGCGGTTTTGGGTTGCAACATAATGTTTGACTGAGCGCGGCGACGCGCCAGTCTAAAAGAACTACTGCAGTGGCGCGACAGCTATTTGTATCGCGCAGAATCAAGCCATCTGGTATTGCTAAATAGCACCGCTACGTTTGCAGTTCCCCTCGCCTACGCCGAGAGCACAAACCCCTCGTAGTCGTTTGCCACCACTTGATCGCACTTTTTCCTATACTCACCAACACCGCCAACATACGGCATAAAGATTCTTGGCTTACCGGGGATGTTCGCCCCCAAGTACCAAGAATTACAGGACGGCGCAGTGAACATAGTACCCTGCGCAACCTCGTTAACGTGCCCCACCCAGGCCTCTTCCGCCGCTAACGTTGGTTCGATGGTCGCCAACTGGCGGTCGCGCATATGCGTTAAACAATCGGCAATCCAATCTACGTGCTGTTCTATAGACACCAGCATGTTGCTTAATACCGATGGTGATCCCGGACCGGTGACCGTGAACAGATTTGGGAAACCTGTTACTTGTAATCCCAAATATGAGCGTGGCCCCGCCTCCCAGTGATCGCGTAATGCTTCGCCTTTGCGACCACGGATATCGATCTTTTGCAGCGCACCTGTCATGGCGTCAAAACCAGTGGCGTAAACCAAAGTGTCAAATTCAAAATGTCCTTGAACAGTTTGCACGCCCGTTGCGGTGATGGTCTCAATACCACCCCGTCGCAAATCCACTAAATCGACGTTGTCTCGATTGAACGCCTCATAGTAATGGGTGTCTATAACCGGCCGCTTACAGCCCATCGGATAACCTTTGGGCATTAAACCTTCGGCAGTTCGCGGATCTTTTACCACTCGTTTTATTTGCTGACGATACATATCACAGGCCAACTCGTTGGCTGCTGTATCTAATGCCACGTCGGCGAATCTGCGAATAGCAACAAAGCCCTCCTGCTCGACTAACGCCGCTCGCTGGGCTGCGGTGGTTTCCAGAATTGCCTCGGTCGGCTCGACATTGTCAGCACCACCAAAACCAAAGCCGTAGCCGACAATACCGGTCATAGATTGCCGCTGCTGCTCTCTGATCTCGTCGTAGTTTTCAATAGCCTGCTGACGGAACTCTTCACTTAGCGGTCGATTGTGCGCAGGCATGGTGTAGTTTGGCGTACGCTGTAAAACCGTTAAATGTTGCGCTTGCTCCGCTATCACCGGTATGGCCTGTATTGCCGACGAGCCGGTGCCAATGATGCCAACCCGACGCTTGGAAAAATCCACCCCTTGCGCGGGCCAATTACCAGTATGAAATACATCGCCCGAAAAATTTTCAGCGCCTTCAATAGTCGGCGTGTTTGGCACCGACAAACAACCGGTGGCCATTACACAAAAGCGCGCGGTATAGGTGCGCGCCGTGTCGGTTTTAATCCGCCAGCGCTGCTCCGATTCGTCATAATGCGCAGATTCAACCCGGGTCGCGAACTCTATGTCGCGACGCAACGTAAACCGATCAGCTATGTGATTCGCGTAGTCGAGGATTTCTGGCTGAGCGGCCATTACTTCGGTCCATCGCCATTCCTGTTGCAGCTCTGGCGAAAAACTAAAGGAATACTCCATGCTCGGTACGTCACAACGCGCGCCCGGGTAGCGATTCCAATACCATGTTCCACCCACGTCATCGCCCGCCTCGATCACTCGAGTCGAAAGGCCCAGTTGGCGCAGCTTGTGCAATAAGTACATGCCAGAAAATCCAGCACCTACCACTACGACATCGAACTCAGACTCAGATGGATTCATGTTTTGCCCTCTCTTTATCCGTTTAATGATTAGTGCCCAGTAGCTTCTTATGTCCTANTGGGCTANACACCGNTAGCCTCACGTTCGTCGCATCGATGGCTCGGTTGGAACGCTTGCGCATGACCCTTGCGGCATCACAGTGTAAAACTAACGTCGGGGTTGCGCTGTTGCAGCCCTGCAATACTGCAAACCTGAATCAGAGCGCTTNAAACCGTACCGCTATACCGAGTGTTCCCCCCACCCAGTTGATTCTGCCAAAAGCTTCCGGCTTTGCCCAGATCACAGCGCAGGCTCGCTAACAACATTCGAGGTTGCCCTAATGACGGCGACCAAACTACCCTTACCCTGCTAGAGTGACACCTTCGCCAGCACCTGTTGGTACTGCCCACAACCGCGACATCTACCCTATGACAGACTCCGCTACCCCAACGCCGCCCAGTAAACCACGCTCTGCGCTGTCTGGGTGGCTACGGTTTCTGAGATTGAGGACTCACGCTAAATCTTTCCTCAACAGCACGGGATTAGCGCGTTCTTATCGAGAAAATCGGCCCGTTGATGCTGCGGGTGAACCGTTACCATGGTTGAACTACAGTATGATCCGGCTGTTAGATGAGCGGCTCCACGACGGCTTGCGCGTTTTTGAGTACGGTAGCGGCTACTCCACACTGTACTTTGCTGCTCGCGTGCATTCGGTAACGAGCGTGGAGCATGTTGGCGAGTGGGTTGCAGAACTAGGCCGCTTTTTGCCCGCAAACGTCGCGCTTGAGGCCGTCGGGCCCGGCCCTGACTATATTCAGGCGCCGACTAAACATAACCCCTTTGATGTGGTGTTAGTAGATGGCTTGGATCGAGTCGATTGCGTAAAAACCGCGCTAACTGCGATTACTGCTGGTGGCGTAATTATCCTCGACGACACGCACAGACCTGAGTACCAGGCTTTGTTGGCCGATCTTCGACAACAAAACTACAAAACCTTGACCTTATTCGGCCCAAAACCCACATCAATAATAGAAGCTCAATCCACCATCATTTACCGCAGTCACAACGTGCTTGAGTTATGAAAGTATTGGCTTACCCGCGTAGGTTGGGCCTAATCGCTGGCACTTCGAATAGCCGCGATTCGCTCTCGCGTAACCGGGTGCGAAGATAAGAATTCCAATATAGACCGCTGCACTTGCATTGATTTATCGACTATGCCGTCGGCGCTACCGGACTCAGAAGCGCCAGTGTGGCTGCGTTCCAATTGTTCAAGCGCTTGCGCAAATACTTCTGGATCTATGCCGTAACGCTGCAATTCGGCAACGGCAAACGCGTCTGCCTGACGCTCGTACTCGCGNGAGTAGGCCGCCTGACCGAGAGTCAACGGCAATGTCAAAATAAGTTCTCCCACCCCACCTATATCACCGGTAATAAACGTGAGCACCACTGCCCAGCCAACGGTCTGTAACAGCGTTTGTTCCACGTGGTGCATGCGCGCATGCCCCAGTTCGTGTAAGTACACTGCTAATAGGTGCTCATCGTTTTCCATTAACGCAACAATGGCATCAGTGAACACCATGGTAGTGCTACTGAGCGTTAACGCGTTCGCTCCGACNAAGCGTTGTTCGCGGCGAAAGAACACCTCTATATCCTTGCCGCCGTGGCTCCCGAAGTACTCGCGCAGTCGGTCCTGGCGCGCGCTTGCTAATTGCGACCGATCAAAAACTTGATCCAGATTGGCGAGCGTAGTTGCGGCCATCTGCTGGCTTACCGACGCTGGCAACCGCACCGCAATTGCCGAAGTTGCCGTGGGTACAACGTATACAGCCACGACCACCAGAAATACCACACAAAACACTGCCGCCGCGGCAACGCTGGCGAAGCTCGACTCCAAACGGCCAATCCAAGCAGATGTACTTGGTGCATTGGTGCGCGCGGCCAAATCTTCTAACGCCGAATGATCAGTGCTGACAAAATATGCCTCGGCGCCCCACGTGACCTTGCGCGGCACTGATCCTAGAGCTGCCTCAACGGCAAGTGTGTGGACGTCTATGACCTGCCGACCTTCAGCCCAGCTCACCTCTATCGTCTGACCANTGAGCTGCAGCTCGGCGCTGCAGCCATTGCTGGTGATACCGTCGAAGTATTGGCCGCTAAGTTGTAGCTGCATAAAGTGCCTTCTGGTGGAGACTAAATGCCGATGCCGAAGTCAAAGGCCTCGCCGATTTCGTCACCCAAGGCGTTTTCGTGAGTTCGCTCCTCGGCAACAAACGAATCTAAATCTACCGCCTCCACCCACAGGTGCGATTGTAGGTAATCGGCCATGCGCACCGCCGCCCAGGGGTAATACAAGCCNAGAGTAAGTATGGTGAACACCGTATTACGCAAAACGACCAANAACAGCCCCTTAATGGTGACGTCAGTCTGCAAGCGGTTACCCTGAATCTCGGCATTATTAAACACCGCAGTGAAATAGGTGCTTTGGTATCCGGCATAAATCAACACATACAAGGCCAGATAGCCCAGGCCGATCGCGATGGCGAAGGCCGGAACCGAAGCTAGCAAAGCAGCCAGCAGCGCCAATACGACAGCGCCCCCAAACGCGAGGCCAATGACAACGAACATGACCCTATAGAAGTCTGCGGGGGCCGCAACGGTGGTCGCAGATGACCGCCCATAAGCATAGTTGTTATAAAGATACTGGTTTTGTTTGTACCACGCGTAGGGCATACCGAGGCCCAGNGTTACAACACCGAAAATTGGCCATAGCAACGCAGCCTTGTATGCGCCGGTTAGTTCGCCGCCAAAACCAAATCGCACCCCACGCCAACTGCTCATTACTGCGTTAAAGCGGATCGAGCGCATGACCACAAACGGCATTACTAACAACAGCAGTGCCAACACTAGGTAGGACGCAGGGACAAAGAAGATGCTGAGCACGGTATAAACTGCCAAAGCCGCAACCGCGATGATACGCCCTTTGAGAATAGCGATGGGGCTGGCAAGATAATCGAAACGGTCACCAGCGAGTTCGGTGCTACCGTAAAAATATCGTTTGGTGCGCACTTTCGCCCATGCNGAGTAAATACCGAGCGTCAGAATNCTCAGCACCAGATTGACGATCCATATGCGGAAAAACTCTCCCCCTTCACCATGAAACTTAAAGCGGACTTGCTCCGGCGTAGTGGATTGAGTCGTAGTGCTCGCTTCCATCGAGTCAATCGGATTCGCGTCTTCGGTCATGATTTACCTTCGCTGGCTGCGCTCTCGGCGTGATACTAGCTAACATCGAAGTAGTANGAAAGGCATTGCATTAGCGNTCGACACAGAGCCAGCAAAGCCAAGAGAAAGCGACCTACGAGCTGAGTAAAAGAACCCGAGCGTCCCCTGCGCGCCGCGTGACAGCTAATGCGTTTCATTATTTAATAACAACCTACAGTTAATGAGCGCGCCCCATGAAGATCTTGCGAACCCCAGACGAACGCTTTGAAGGCTTGGCTGACTATCCGTTTGCGCCCAACTACACCACGATCCAAACAGCGGACGGCAGCGATTTACGCATNCACCATTTGGATGAAGGTCCCAAGGACGGCCCGCTTGTCCTATGCATGCATGGTCAGCCCGTGTGGAGCTATCTCTATCGGCACATGATTCCGCCTTTGACTGCGGCGGGTATGCGTGTGATCGCGCCAGATTTAGTCGGTTACGGAAAATCTGACAAACCAGCTGCCCGCGAGGACTACAGTTACGAACTTCAGNTAGAGTGGATGGGCAAGTGGCTCATCGCCAATGATTTTTCCGCGTTGACCTTCTTTGGGCAGGACTGGGGTGGCCTTGTCGGCCTACGTCTGGTGGTCAATCACAGCGAACGATTTGATCGGGTCGTCATCTCCAATACCGGCTTGCCGTACAACCCCAACGTACCTGCAACGGTCGTCAAAGAGATCGAGGACTTCCGCGCCAATAAATCCACTCCCAGCCTAATCGAAATGCAGAGCGCGATGATGCGGATGGGCGCGGAGGGTCATCCCGCGAAGAAATTTGCTTACTGGCAAAAGTGGTGCTGGGAAACCGAAGATCTGCCCATTGGATTGATCATGTCCATGACGCTGCAACCCCCACCAAAGCCAGTGCAAGCCATCAAGGTGCTGTTGAACAAGTTGGGTATTACCTCGCCACTGCCAACGCCCTTGGCGAAAGCCTACGAGGCACCATTTCCCGACCCAAGCTACAAAATGGGTCCTCGAGCTATGCCCAGTCAAGTACCGACACTACCCACTTCGCCCTCCTTGGAGGAACAACGCAAGGCTTGGCAGTTCTTCGAGTCATTCGACAAACCTTTCTTATGTGCGTTCGCGGACAACGACCCAGTTACTCGCGAGGGTGAAGCGGCTTTCCTGGCGAGGGTTCCTGGCACCAAAGGCCTGCCCCACACCACCATTAAGCAAGGCGGGCATTTTGTTCAAGAGAATGAACCAAAGCAGGTGGCCCAAGTCATCATTGACCTTATTCGATCTAGCTGACGTCACCCAGAGGCTATCTGGCGCCTCTGCATGTAGCCTACCTAGTGATCTGGTTGCCCTTTGCTGCGCTCACCGCGCTTACCCGCCGTGAGNCAACCGGGACAGCGCCAAGGCTAGCCAAGCGCGCCGAGTATCCNCCTGTTTTAGGTTCGATACCGGCGCTTGTAAGCCTGTGCNGAAGATGGCGTCCCCTAGGGGTTTCGAACCCCTGTTGCCGGGATGAAAACCCGGAGTCCTAGGCCTCTAGACGAAGGGGACGTAGGTGTTTTTTCAGTGATCGGTGCTGTTTGGTTGCTGCTCATTAGCTATGAGCGCACCTGGGATCGCTGAAAGGCCGCGAATTTTAGGCACGCTCCTTAATGCAGTCAAGCCCACGGCGTGCCTGTTGCGCGAATCTTAACGCGCGCCTCGGGGCGCAAGATTTCTTAGAACTTTAGACCTACTCCGAGGGTGTAGGTTGTATCAGCTTTTTTATTGCCTGGCGGTGGATCGGTTTCGTAGTTCAAATCGGTGCGCAAGGCGGTATCTATGCGGTCACTTAAGGCAAAACGTATTCCCGTGCTCGACGTCAAGACCTGTCCACGCTCTTCTGCAGCGATGGATAATATCGACTGGCGGGGGGAGACCTCAACGCGCCGATTCAAAAAAAACCTCTGAAAGTCAATTGCCCAACGAGCGGCAGGGTTAACGCGGTTTAGCCCATTGAGGCGTTCCTGAACTGCGCTGACACCAAACTCGGTAGAGAGTACGCCCCGATCACTGTTCCAAATCTGCAACCCCACGCCGGCGCCGAGGGTCAAGCGTTGGTCAATGTCCTTGAGTTCATCGCGGAAATAATTGCTGTTCGCTGAGCCAAACCAACGGGCCGAGATAAACCGCTTGTAACCGTAGGACAAGTCGACTTGGTCTTTACTGGTGATGCCTTCTGATTTTTCTGTATTGCGCAACAAGGTGGCCAAGTGTTGCGCGTTGGGCTGCTTGAGCCGGGACTCCGCCAGCGTGTTGAAACTCTCGGTAGAGGAGTTGCCAGAAGAGAACACCGCCGACAGATCCACGCGAGTCGCCCAGTCCAATGGCAGCACCGCCAGCACCCCGCGCACTCGATCAGCGCTGTCAATGGCCGCTAAGCCGACGGCGACAAAGCCGTCATCAGTTTCGATACCTTGGGCGTCACCACGCACAATCAACGCGCCCTGATACTCAAAAGCTGCGCCACGTAGCGTATAGGTGCCGTTGGTCTCAAGTTGCTCGATCGCTCGCTGTTCAACGGTAACAGCGCCAGCGTAGCTGGTTTCAAACACCACTCTTTGCGCACTGATCGAGACCAGCGTTCCGCTTAAGCGATCGCCATTGAACAGTGACAGCGTGTCCGCGTGAACTGCGGGGCCAAAAGAACAAAGCCAAAACCACAAAAGCATCGCAGCAATACGCCACCGCGTGCCCGATGAGGCGGAATGAATCATGACTGGAATACCTAAGCTACGGTTCTTGAGTACTGCTTGCTCGCAGTAATTTTTGACCCACCCAGTGCCGGGCGAAGTGCTGAGCTGTGCGACCACTGCGCACGCCACGCGCCAACGCCCAACGCAGAGCGGGACCACGAAATTCTTCTCGATCAGCCACCTGTTGTCGAGCCTGCGGACCCAACCCTTGGGCTAATTCGGCAACCCAGTGAGCGACCATATCTAGGTAAGCATCTTGCTTAAATGGGTAAAAAGACAGCCACAGGCCAAAGCGATCGGACAACGATATCTTTTCCTCGGTCGCTTCACTTTGATGCAACTCGTCACCGACCATGCGCGCTTGTTGGTTATCGCGCATCTGTTCGGGCAATAGGTGCCGACGATTGGATGTTGCGTATATCAGCACATTGTTGGTGGCTGCAAACACCGACCCCTCCAATGCGCTTTTGAGCACCTTGTAAGAAGGATCAGACGCCTCAAACGACAGATCGTCGCAAAAGATAATAAACTTAAACGGCTGCACTGCTAGTTGCTGTGTGAGCACATTGAGATCACCCAGCGCTTCCTTTCTCATTTCTACAACGCGCAGCCCAGCATCAGCAAGTTCATGCACCAACGCGGCCACCAGGGATGACTTNCCAGCACCTCGAGCACCCCAAAGCAAAGCGTTATTAGCGGGAAACCCCCTGACAAACTGCTGAGTGTTGTCTAACAGTTGTTGCTTTTGGCGATCTATGTGCAGCAGGTCCGCGAGTCGAGTACTGGCAATCCGATCNACTCGCTGCAGATAGCTAAACCAGCGTCCCTGCATCCATACAGCAGCCTGATGTTGTGTCCAGTCGACGCTTTGNTTGTTAGGCAACAGCGCCAGTAGTCGCTGCGCCAATTCGGCGACCACGGATTCTTTCGGCTCCTGCATTGCGTTGCTCACTTCTCGCCCGTGGGCTTATGNAAACTGACCACATTGTCGATCTGCTTATAAAAAAGTCGAGCCTTGCCGTCGGCTCCTTGCAAGCTGATTTCCCCAGGTCTNAACACCCGCAGAACAAGCTTTTGCGCCTCGCCCTGCTGATCTGATAACGATAGCTCATCGCCGCGAAAGTGCCAGCGCCCCCGCCTCTCGTGACCATTATGCAANAACCAGTAATCACCCGATGCCATGCCCCCAAGCAATCGCAACTCTCGGAGTTGGGCACCCTGCACCTCTGCTTGCTCGGTCGATTGCTCGCGCCACAGGCCAGGCAAATCGATTTGTTGCAACCAGCGCAGACGTGCTTGACGGTTCATACGAACGTACACGTAAACCAGGGCAATCACAGCGACGGTAACGACAAGAGACATGGCGGATCAAAAATCGNCTAACAAAAAAAGCTTTGAGTAGTGAAGTTTGCCATAGCAATCTACATAAGCGAACATCCAGTGCGTAGTACGGGAGCCTGCGTACTATTCGGGGGGTAACGGGGGAGCAATATGCGATTCAGCTTTTGGCCAAGTCCGAGCCAGTGTTATGACGATGTGCTGATGCTTGCTGAGCACGTGCAGCAGACCGGCTGGGATGGCTTTTGGTACGCCGATCACTTTATGCCCAACGCTGCAGACACCCTTGTGCCATGGCCAGAGGCCTGGATCACTTTGGCCGCGATCGGCGCCCGAGTACCAAGGTTGCGCATCGGCACTTTGGTCAGCGGCAACACCTATCGTCATCCGGCGGTACTGGCNAAAATGGCCGCCACTTTGGATCACATCACGGGTGGAAGAGTCGTTCTGGGTTTGGGCAGCGGATGGCANGANAACGAGCACCGGCAATATGGTCTNGAATTTGGCAGTGTCGGCGAGCGTTTGCGCAAACTCGACGAAGCCTGCCATGTCATTACCGCGTTATTCCACAATCAACGCAGTAATTTCAACGGCGACTATTATCAACTGCAGGAGGCGACCTTGGAACCTAAGCCGCTGCAGCAGCCCATGCCGCTGATGATTGGCGGTGGTGGAGAAAAAGTGACTCTAAAAATCACCGCCAAGTACGCTACCGAATGGAACGTTTGGGGTACGGTGGAGACGCTAAGACACAAAATGCAGNTTCTTGATCAGCATTGCGCCGACTTGGGCCGTGACCCCAAGACCATTCAACGCTCTGCNGTGGCGCTGCTGTTTATGAGCGAGGACGNAAGCGTGTTGGAACGAGCACGGACTGGCGCGGCTCAGCGGCCATCTATTATTGGCACACCGAGCGAGGTTCAAGACATTGTGCGAGCCTACGCAGAAGCAGGTGTCGATGAATTAATNGTGCCCGACTTCACCTTGGGACCAACGCCCGCAAAATTGGCNACNCTGGATCAGTTCATAGAACTTGTGCAATGAGTAGCTGATCGCTGAACATCNAGTTAACAGTAGGAAAGATCTATGAGCGATAAACCCCAACCCCCAACACCGAAGCCAGCCGCCACAATTTTGCTGTTGCGGGACGGCGCACCCAACCTTGAGGTGTTTATGGTCGTGCGCCATCAGCAAATTGATTTCGCGTCTGGGGCACTGGTGTTCCCGGGCGGCAAAGCCGATCCACAAGATTTCGAGGACGCGTTGATTCCACACTTACGGGGCCACAGCGACGATGCGGATCAACGCGCCGCCCAGGTCAGCGCCATTCGTGAGGCATTCGAGGAGTGCGGCATTTTATTGGCACGAGCGACGGGTGCCGCTGACATAATCAGTGGCGAGCGCTTGGCCACGTTGCAGCAATTTCGCGAACCAATGAACAAAGGCGACATTAGCCTGTTGGACTTTTTGCAGCAGCAACAACTGCAACTGGCTTGCGATCAGTTAACCCATTTTGCGCATTGGATTACGCCTCCTATGATGCCCAAACGCTTCGACACCCATTTCTATTTGGCTGCCGCGCCGGCTGACCATGTAGCTCTACACGATGGCTACGAATCCGTGGATTCGGTGTGGATACAGCCGCAGGATGCAGTGGATCAGGCACACGCCGGCAAGCGCACCATTATTTTCCCCACCCTGCGTAATTTAGAAAAACTCGCGCAAGCGAAAACCGTCAGTGCCGCCATCAGCAACGCCGTCGCCTCCGCCGTTGTGCCGGTGCTGCCGTGGACCGAGAAACGCGAGGACGGCAACTACCTGTGCATTCCTACGGAGGCCGGATACGCTGTTAGCGAAGAAAAGATGCCGCAGCGCGACGCCTAAAGATTCGCCAGATCGGTAAACTAAAACCTCGGAGGAGTTCCATGACCAACCTTGACTCGCAGATGCTTTACGCCGTCGACAACAATGTTGCGACGATTACGTTTAATCGCCCGGAGCAACAAAACACCATCTCCGGCGCGATGCTAAAGCGTTTCAGCGAGCTGTTGTTACAAGCGGACGCAGACACCGATGTGCGCGCTATCGTTATAACCGGTAGCGGCAAATTCTTTTGCGCCGGTCTAGATCTGCGCGGCAGCGACATTACCGACAATCTAACCTCGGAACGAACCGTTTCCACTACCCTGGATCTAAAAAACAC
>NHET02000035.1 GCA_002170355.2 Gammaproteobacteria bacterium TMED92 | reverse complement strand
TTATGCAGTTGCACGAAAGATTCGGCTAGTTGCACCTTGCCGTCGCGAATGCTTTTTACCTCCCAGCCCATAAGCATCACGCCAGCCTCGAACTTCTGTTCTATAAAATAATCATGGCCGGCGCGTCGGTTTTGCGCAATGGTGCCAGGGGCGAGTTTTTTTGCGGACTTGGCCATAACACCACTGTAAACACTGGGTGAAAGAGCGTCGATTGTAGCAGCTTGTGTTGTAGTGATCGCCAATGCCGCGGCGGGTTTTCGCATTCTCAATGCGCGAATGTAGAATGGCGATAGCTTTATAAGGAAACATCGTATGGCGATCTCCACTCAGCCGACCGAGGGTCGGTGGTCTAGCCGCTGGCTATTTGTGCTTGCCGCCGCAGGTTCCGCTGTTGGCCTCGGTAATATCTGGAAGTTTCCTTACATTGCTGGCGAAAATGGCGGTGGCGCGTTTGTTCTTATCTACCTGGTCTGCGTCGCTTTTGTCGGTGCGCCCATTATGATTTCTGAGGTGCTACTTGGCCGCAAAGGTCGCGCTAGCCCAATCAACGTCATGCGTAGTCTAGCCCGGCAGGCAGGTGCAAGCGCTCGCTGGAGCTTCGTCGGATGGATGGGGGTGCTAGCGGGCATACTTATCTTGTCGTACTACGCAGTAATCGCCGGTTGGGCCCTCAATTACGTCTGGCTTACCGCGTCGGGTACTTTTAACGCCGCCTCCGCTCAGGTGGCGACGTCGACTTTTGATCAATTACAACAAGACCCTGTGCAAATGGTTGCGTGGCACAGCTTGTTTATATTGATCACTATTTGGATCGTGGCTCGGGGTGTCAGTCGTGGCCTGGAAACTGCTATTCGTTGGTTTATGCCCTTATTGTTTGTGTTGTTGTTGGTGTTGCTGGGATACAGCGCAAGCTCAGGTGGTTTTGCCCAAGGCTGGGCCTTTATGTTCGACTTCAATTGGGACGTGGTTGGGCCAGAGACCTGGCTGATTGCGATGGGCCAGGCGTTTTTCACACTTAGTTTGGGCATGGGCACCATGATGGCTTACGGAGCTTATGTGCCAGATGACTCCAACATTGGCTCCACGGTCCTAACCATTGTTGCCTTAGATACGTTTGTCGCCGTGGCTGCCGGCCTGGCGATTTTTCCACTGGTTTTTGTCAATGGACTCGAGGTTGGGCAAGGGCCTGGATTGATGTTCGTAACTCTGCCGCTGGCATTTGGGCAGCTTCCAATGGGTGCCGTGTTTGGCACGGTATTTTTCGTTTTGGTGAGCTTTGCGGCGATAACCTCGGCGATCTCGCTGACGGAACCGGCAATTGCGTTCGTGGTGGAAGAATACAATGCGCAGCGTAGTCGGGTGGCGATCAGTTTAGGTGTGTTTTGTTGGTTGCTCGGTCTCGGCACGGTGTTCTCTTTCAACATTTGGGCCGACGCCAAGCCGCTATTTGGTCTGAATTTCTTTGAATTGGTGGATCAGCTGTCACAGAACATTATGTTGCCGCTGGGTGGGTTGCTGATTGCGCTGTTTGCGGTTTGGGTGTTGCCGCAGAACATTGTGCGCGAGCAGCTAGAGGTGCGCAGCGATGGAGTAATGTTGCTGTGGCGTATCGTCGGTGGAATCGTCGCGCCGCTCGGTGTTGCCGCCGTTTTTGTCTACACCTTACTGCCACTGTTCACAGGCTAGCCCATGGCCCGGGTCGAACGCAGCCTGTTGTTACTGGTGCCGGCGTCTAGCGCTTATCGGGTGGTTGCGGACATACGGGCTTACTCTGAATTCTTGCCGGGTTGCGAAGCTGTAGAGATATTGCAGGAACAGGCGCTCGGTGATGGCGTAAGTCAAGTGACCGCAAGAGTTACGGCATCGGCCAGAGGCTTACGCCATGAATTTGTCACGGTAAATACGTGCACCCCCAACGAGCGAATTGAGATGAGTCTTAAAGAAGGGCCCTTTCAGCAACTTGAGGGTTGTTGGGACTTCAAGCAACTCGGCGATGAAGGTTGCAGAGTCGAATTCGAACTTGAGTTCGTGGCCAAGGGGTTGCTTATGAAAACACTAAGCGGGGTTCTTGGTTCGGTCGGGGATCGAATGGTGGACGCCTTTGCAGAGCGCATTCAAACCCAAGTTTAATGCCATGCAAGTGCAAGTCATCTATGCAGAGCCAGAGCGCAGCCTAGACTGCTGGTTAGAGGTAAAGGCAGGCGCAACGGTTGCAGATTGCTTAGCGCTTGCCGCGGCGGCACCGCAGTTTGCGGCTGTCGACGTTAATCAGTGTGCGGTAGGAATTTTTGGAGAGAGGTGTGAGCCTACGCGGGTGGTTGCAGAAAACGATCGAATCGAGCTGTATCGGCCATTGCACAACGATGCCAAGGCCGCACGCAGGCTGCGTGCTCGGCAACAAGCGCAGTCTGGCAAGGGCCAACGTTAGTGATCGTCTGCCGATACGCTAAGGCGTATCGCTTTAGCTGCGCCACCCTGCCGTATCTGCCAATGAATCTATTCTGCGGGCCAATTAAGTTTGCGAGTCGTCTTGTGAAGCAGTCGCAGCTTCTGTGCCGGCGCCGGGCGCGTAGTCGCCGCTAATGACGCTGAGCAAGTCATTTTCGTCGAAAGACAGAACCAGCCGCGACTCTTGGTTGAATACGCCAGGTACATCAATGGAATAGAGGTAAACCCATTTGGTGTCGTCAAACGGGTCACGAAGCACCGGCTCACCCATAACGAACGCAACTTGGCGGCGGGTCATCCCCGGCTTGAGCTTGTCGACCATCTCTTGGGTGATGACGTTGCCCTGCTGAATTGCCACTTTATACAACGTTGGAATCTTTATGTTCGAGATGCCGCAGCCGCTGAGCACGCACAAACAGACTCCCATAGTGATAAGAATTTTCATGGCGCGGATACTACCCAGGCATACCGAAACTGACCAGAGCTAATGCCTATGCACGGCCTCGTGTCAACTTGCGATGGCTTGGGCCAATAGTTCTTTGGCATAGTCTCGCGCTTTGGAGTTCACGTCGGCGCCTGCCAACATGCGCGCCAACTCCTCAACGCGATCTTCCTGGCTCAGTGGCTCTATATCCGTATGGTCGCCGCGCTTGCTCACTCGCATATGGCTTTGCCCTAGGGCCGCGACTTGCGGCGCGTGGGTGACGCAAATTACTTGGGTATGCTCGGCCAAATCGCGCAAAATGCGCCCAACGGTGTCAGCAGTGGTACCGCCGACGCCGACATCAGCTTCATCAAGCACCAAACATGGTAGCGCGCTGTGTGCTGCGGCGACGATTTGGATCGCAAGTCCAATACGAGTTTGTTCACCGCCAGAAGCGATTCGACTCAGCGGCCCCGGTGCAAACTTTTTGTTGGTGGTAACGTGCAGTTCCAACTGCTCTAAGCCGTTTTCGCTGTGTTGTTCGTTGAACACCAAACTCAATGCGCCCTGGCTGATCCCCAAGGCATGCATGTAACGCTCGACCGCTTGGCAAAATGGTTTGCTGTGTTTGTGCCGGGCCTTCGACAGCGTTCGTGCTGCGGCCATGAACGCCTGATACTGCTGCTCTTGTGCTGCGAGTAACGCATCGAGCTCACCACTGTCGGTGGTCATTGCAGCTAGTTCTTCTTGCAGCGCGGCTTCATGTGCTACTAGCTGTTCTGGCTGAACTCGATGTTTGCGTGCCAAGTCGTAGATCAACTGCAGACGCGCGTCAATGTCAGCCAAGGTTTCAGGGTCGACCACAACCTGCTCTTGATAGTGGCGCAAGTCTCGTCCAGCGTCATCCAGCAGACTCAGTGCCGCCGTAAGCGTGTCTTTACAGGCGTCTAGCTGTGGGTGCTCGTCGTCAATGTCGGTAACTGTTCTTACAGTGCTGCGCAATTGGTCCAGCGACTCTAGCTTTGCTTGCGCTTGGTTCAATGAGTGCAGGATGTGTTGCGCCTGGGCCAGTCGTTTCTGGTCTTGTTCTAACTGTTCTAGTTCGCCAACTTGCAGATTAGCGGCTTGGAATTCTTGTAGTTGATAGCTCAGCAGCTCTTGACGGTCGTCGTGGGTGGAGACCTTTTGTTGCAGTTGCTGAATTTGTTGCTCGGTGTTTTTCCAAGTATGAAAGAGTGCTCTGACCTGAGCGCTTTGGTTTCCTTGTTTGGCGTAGTCGTCGAGCAAGGTGCGTTGCACGTTGCGATCAGCGAGGCGCTGATGTTCGTTCTGGCCCTGGATCTCCACCAAAGCATCGCCTACTTCTTTTAGGTAATTTAAGGTCACTGGCACTGCGTTAATGAAGGCGCGAGACCGCCCCTCAGCGCTGATGACCCGGCGCAGTAGACACTGCGTTGTGCCTTCTTCAATCAACTCATCGGTCAGCAGCTTATGTTGCAACGCGCAGCCTGGGTAGAGCGCGAATTCTGCGCTGATGTCGGCTTTACTGGCACCTGGTCGCACAATGTCGCTACGCGCCCGTTCCCCCAGCAACAGGCTCAGTGCACCCAGTAATATAGATTTGCCCGCTCCCGACTCGCCAGTGATCGTGGTAAGACCGTGGCTGAAGCTAATGTCCAAGTGCTCGACAAGAACAAAGTTTTGGATGGTGAGTTGGTTGAGCATGGGTACAGCGGTTCGCGGGCCATTCCTTAGACGTAAGCTTAATCCTAATCGTCCCTGGCGTTTCAGACCATCATCAAATGATGCATCGACTGGGTTTGGCTGGTATAAATTTCATATGGTTTGAGCGCGGTAGTATTTGATTTGTCGAGACAGTTGATAGGCGACATTAGGAGTGGGTTTTATGGCAGATCCTGAGCTGTCTGGGACATCACCCGCTGCCGTGGATCCAGACCCACGAGCCAAGCAGTTATTAAAACTGTTAGTGGAGCACTATATCGCGGAAGGCACGCCAGTGGCTTCCAAAGCTTTGGCAACGCTGCCTGGTGTCGAGGTGTCGTCGGCGACGGTACGCAACGTCATGAGTGATCTGGAATCGATGGGCTTGGTGCGCTCGCCGCACACGTCTGCTGGCAAGATTCCAACTCAGCAAGGGCTGAGATTTTTCGTAGACACTTTGTTGAGCGTCGAGCCATGGAATAATGACCGCGTGCGCGAGGTTGAAGCCGAACTCGATCCAAATTTAAGTCCTACGGAACTGATTAACACTGCCTCGGAATTGCTGTCGCAGTTCACCCAGATGACTTGTCTGATTACGACACCAAGGCGCAATCAAAGCCACTTGCGGCAATTGGAATTTTTGCGATTAGATGACGAACGGGTACTGGTAATTTTGGTGCTAAACGACCGCGACGTGCAGAATCGAGTGATCCACTTGGATAAGAGCTTCAGCGATCAGGAGCTGGCTCAAGCCGCTAATTTGCTTAACCAAGAATTTGGCGGCAGGCCGCTAATAGAAATGCGCGAGGCCGTAATGGCGAGTATGCACGCCGACCGCGAACGCATGGATGAAGTGTTGCACAGCGCACTCACCATGGCCGAGGGCGCATTGCCAGCGGATCAACCCAATTCCGAAGCCCAAGAACTGGTGGTGAGCGGCGAGCGTCGGCTACTCGATTTTACTGCGGACACCGACATTGCCCGCGCGTTGTTCGATGCGATCTCGCGTAAAGGTAGAGTGTTACATCTGTTAGATCGGTGTTTGCAAAGTAGCGGCGTGCAGCTTTACATCGGTCAAGAGTCCGGTTATCGACCACTGGGCGATATGTCATTGGTCACCTCATCCTACGAAGTAAACGGCCAATTGGCCGGCGTGCTGGGTGTCATAGGACCAACCCGTATGGACTACAAAGACGTGATTCCGGTTGTGGATGTGACTGCTCGGGTACTCAGTGCTGCTATGCGCAACGCCTAAAAGTTAAAAGCTCGCATGGTCACGGTGCCTGGTCCCATCCCCGCAAAGTGGCGCATTTCTGTTCAGTAAACCCTTGTTTTCGAGGTGTCTAGCCACATATAAGCGCCACGGATTAGACAAGGGGCGCTCATGGGCGAAAACGACCACAACGAGGCACAGCAAACGGATGCTCAACCGGAGCTGGAACAGACGCAAAACGAAGCGACCGGTGAGGCAACGGAGACTATGCAAACCGCACCGACAGAGGACGAGTTAGCAAAGGTCAAAGACCAGTTGCTGCGGACGATTGCCGAGTCGGAAAACATTCGTCGCCGCGCGAGCCGCGATGTTGAGAACGCCCACAAGTTTGCGGTCGAAAAACTGCTCAACGATTTGTTCCCGGTGCTCGACAGCTTGGAAAAAGCGGTAGAAACCGCGACGCAAACGGATGGTGCCGAGGCGATTGCAGAGGGTGTGGCGCTGTCGCTGAAAATGTTTGTTGCAACCTTAGAAAAATCTGGCGTTATCCAAATCGATCCGCTTGGCGAACCTTTTGATCCCCAGCATCACGAAGCTATGGCGATGGTGCCGAATGCCGACGCCGAGCCTAACTCGGTGATGGAAGTGATGCAGAAAGGCTACGTTTTGAATGAGCGTTTGGTGCGCGCGGCAAAAGTCATCGTAACCAAAGCTGCTGATCAATAAGCAGACGTAAATTTCTGGTATGGACCTTGAACTGAGTTGGTCTGACCAAATATAGAAAACCAACGCGAGGCCAACGACACAAGGCCTCTAAGAAATGTAAGCGGAGACAGAAAATGGGAAAAATCATCGGCATAGATTTAGGCACGACCAACTCTTGTGTGGCCGTCCTCGATGGTGGTGACGCCAAGGTGATTGAAAACTCGGAAGGGGATCGCACCACCCCATCGATTATCGCGTACACCGACGACGGTGAAATCTTAGTTGGGCAAAACGCCAAGCGCCAAGCGGTGACCAATCCGCAAAACACCCTGTTTGCAGTGAAGCGTTTGATCGGTCGTAAGTTCGAAGACGATGTCGTGCAGAAGGACATCAAAATGGTGCCATATGCCATTGTCGGAGCGAATAACGGTGACGCTTGGATCGAGGTCAAAGATGAGCAGTTGGCACCGCCCCAAGTGTCTGCTGAAACACTGAAGAAGATGAAAAAGACCGCTGAGGAATACCTTGGCGAAGACGTCACGGAAGCTGTGATCACGGTGCCGGCATATTTTAATGACTCACAGCGTCAAGCTACCAAGGACGCAGGCAAGATTGCTGGCCTGGACGTCAAGCGCATCATCAATGAGCCAACGGCGGCGGCGCTGGCGTATGGCTTAGACAAAAAGCGCGGCGATGCCAAAGTAGCGGTATACGACCTAGGTGGTGGCACCTTCGATGTTTCGATCATCGAGATTGCAGAGGTAGACGGAGAACACCAATTCGAAGTGTTGTCGACGAACGGCGATACCTTCCTTGGGGGCGAAGACTTTGACCTCAAGATCATTGATTTCTTAGCGGATGAGTTCAAGAAAGAAAACGGTGTGGACTTACACAACGATCCGTTGGCGTTGCAGCGTCTCAAAGAAGCGGCGGAAAAAGCCAAGATCGAGCTGTCTAATAGTCAGCAGACCGAAATCAACTTGCCTTACATCACAGCCGATCAAACAGGCCCCAAACACTTGGTGCTGAAGTTGACGCGCGCCAAGTTGGAGTCGCTGGTAGAAGATCTGGTGAGCCGCACCATTAGCCCCTGCCAAGTNGCGTTAGACGATGCGAGTCTAACCACCAGCGATATCGATGATGTCATTTTGGTCGGTGGCCAAACGCGTATGCCGTTGGTGCAGGAGAAAGTTAAAGAGTTCTTCAAACAAGAAGCCCGGCGCGACGTTAACCCAGATGAAGCAGTTGCTATGGGCGCGGCGATTCAAGCGGCGGTGCTGTCCGGCGACGTAACCGATGTACTGTTGCTTGACGTCACGCCATTGTCACTAGGCATCGAAACCATGGGTCAAGTGATGAGCGTGTTGATCGAAAAGAACACCACCATCCCCTCAAAGAAGACCCAAGTGTTCTCGACGGCGGACGACAATCAGACCGCAGTGACCATTCATGTATTGCAAGGCGAACGCAAGCAAGCAGGTCAGAACAAGTCGCTGGGACGCTTTGACCTCAGTGATATTCCGCCGGCACCGCGAGGCACGCCACAGATTGAAGTGGCGTTTGATATCGACGCCAACGGTATTTTGAATGTATCGGCGAAAGATAAAGCGACGGGTAAAGAACAGTCGATCATTATCAAGGCGTCTAGTGGACTGTCGGATGAAGAAATCGAGCAAATGGTGCGCGACGCTGAGGCCCATTCTGAGGAAGACAAAAAGTTCGAAGAAATGGTGACTCTGCGCAATCAAGCGGACGGGCTGGTGCACGGCGCGCGCAAGGCTGCAGAAGAAGCTGGCGACAAAGCCACCGAAGANGAAAAGACCGCTATCCAAACGGCTGCCACAGAACTCGAAGAGGCGCTGAAGGGCGACGACAAAGCCGACATTGAAGCGAAGATGCAAACCTTGTCTGAAGCTTCGGCCACGTTGGCGCAGAAAATGTACGCCGAGCAGGCTGAGGCTGGTGCCGGCGAAACCGCAGCCGACGACGACCTCGGCGACGCGGTGGACGCGGAGTTCGAAGAGGTCAAAGACGACAAGAACTGAGCGAACCAGGCCAAGGGGCGTGTGCATTAGACGCGGTGGTTGCCTGGACCGAAGGCACCGCCGCGTTGTGCTTTCAACCATGGCGAATTTTTGCGGCTAGACGCACGGGTTGGCGAAGCAAAGGCGAGACGAGTTAAGTAGGCTGAGCAGGTATGGAAAAACGGGATTACTACGACGTATTGGGTGTCGAGCGGGGCGCATCCGAGGCCGATTTGAAGAAGGCCTACCGGCGCCTGGCGATGAAGTTCCACCCAGACCGTAACAGCGATGACCCTCAGGCCGAAGAGAAATTCAAAGAAGCTACGGAAGCCTACGAGATTTTAACAGATCAAGAAAAGCGTGAGGCCTACGACCGTTTCGGTCACGCGGGAGTGGATCCCAACCAGGGTGGTGGATTCGGCGGACAAGGCAATTTCGGTGACATTTTTGGCGACGTCTTTGGCGACATTTTTGGCGGTGGGCGCGGTGGCCGTAGCGGACCTGCACGTGGCAGCGACCTTCGATACAACCTGCGCTTAAGTCTGGAAAAAGCCGTTAGTGGAGAGACCAAAGAAATCCGCGTACCGGTGTTGGCGACCTGCGGCGATTGTGATGGATCTGGCGCTAAGGCAGGGACTTCTGCATCGACATGCCCAGACTGTAAAGGTGCCGGCCAAGTGCGCGTTTCCCAGGGCTTTTTCTCGTTGCAGCAAACGTGCCCGCGATGTCGTGGCCAAGGAAAAGTAATCACCGATCCGTGTCGATCCTGCGGCGGCGCTGGTCGGGTGGAGAGACAAAAGACGTTGTCAGTGAAGATTCCTGCGGGAGTTGATAACGGTGATCGCATCCGGCTGTCTGGCGAAGGCGAAGCCGGTCCCAACGGTGGGCCGCCCGGTGACTTGTATGTGCAGATCGAGGTCAACGAGCATCCTATTTTTGTGCGCGAAGGACGCCACCTGTATTGCGAGGTGCCGATTTCTTTTGCAGATGCAGCATTGGGTGGGGATTTAGAAGTACCAACCTTGGACGGAAGAGTGAGTCTAAAGATTCCGCCCGAAACTCAGACCGGTAAGGTATTCCGCTTACGCGGTAAGGGCGTTACGCAAGTGCGAGCGGCTGGTGTTGGCGACCTATTGTGTAAAGTTTTGGTGGAAACACCGGTTAAGTTGACCGATGAGCAAAAGCGTTTACTTGAGCAATTCAAGGCCTCGTTGGGCAACAGCGATAAGCATTCACCCAAAGGCAAAACTTGGTTCGATGGCGTGAAAGATTTTTTTGAAACGTTAAAGTCTTAAGTCCAAAGAGACGAAAACTAGGTTCGTCGGGGGGAAGAATGATCCGAGTTGCCGTAGCAGGTGCTGCTGGAAGAATGGGCCGTGCTCTTATTCAGGCCATTGATTCATCGCAAGAACTCACTCTGGGTGCTGGGTTCGAGAATGCGGCCAGCACGGCGCTCGGCCAAGATGCTGGCGCGTTGGCTGGTGTTGGTGCCTGCGGCGTCATAATCAGCGATGAGCCTGAGGCTGAAATCGAGAACTTCGATGTGATCATCGACTTCACAACACCCAATGCAACACTTGCGTTGGCAGGGTTTTGCGCTGACGCAAAAAAGGCCATGGTGATCGGCACCACAGGATTTACCGACGAACAACAAAGCGAGTTGAATGCGTGCAGCGAAAAAACTGCCGTGTTTATGTCGCCGAATATGAGCGTTGGCGTTAACTTAATGTTGCAACTNGTGGCACGCGCGGCNCGAGCGCTGGCTAATGATGTAGACGTAGAAGTGATTGAGGCTCATCACAAAGATAAAGTGGACGCACCCTCTGGGACTGCTGTGCGCATAGGCGAGGTTCTGGCTGAGGCATTGCAAAGGGATTTAGCGAAGGATGCGGTGTATGGACGGCAAGGCATTACGGGTGCGCGGGAGCGTAACACCATCGGATTCTCGACGATTCGGGGCGGCGACATCGTTGGCGAGCATACGGTTTTGTTCGCCGGCGAGGGCGAGCGCTTAGAGATTACCCACAGGGCGCAAAGCCGCAGTAATTTTGCTCAAGGCGCCCTGCGAGCGGTGTCGTTCATTNAAGACAAGCCGCCCGGTTTGTACAGCATGGAAGACTTGTTAGAGTAAGCAGGCCCGCCACTGACGGACCGTGTACGCGTGCTAGAAGATAAGAGAATCCATGTTTTCGGCGCCTCCGGCGCTGGCACGACAACGCTTGGCATTGCATTAGCGCAACAGCTGACGGTACCGCACTTTGATGTTGATGACGTCTATTGGCGTCGAACTGATCCGCCTTTCGTCGAGAAATATACGCCCGAGCAACGATTAGCGGCCCTCGATCAAGGCATGGCACCGTTGGCGAGTTGGGTACTGTCAGGTTCGCTTTGTGGATGGGGCGATGTGCTCGTACCAAGTTTTACTCATGCGGTTTTCCTATATGTGGAGCCTGGGTGCCGACTGCAGCGGTTGCGCCGCCGGGAGCGGCAACGACACGGCGACCGCATACTGCCGGGTAAGGACATGCACCACATCCATACCGAGTTTCTGGCCTGGGCTGAACGTTACGACAACGCCGGCATCGAGCAACGTAGTAAGTTACTGCATCAACGATGGAGCGAATCGTTACCGTGTCCAATACTGCAGTTGGACGGCGATCAATCGATTGGCGAGTTAGTTGATCGGGTATTGCATTGGTTATGTTGAGCATAGATCGAGGGCAGGCACGATGTTGCGCGGCATGCGGCTGATCGCGCTTGTGATAGCACTGCTGACACTTGTCACTGTAGCCGCATTGGAAAGCGGCGATGTGATTCGTGTTGAGACGGTAAACGCGCAAACCCAGCAGCTCCGAGAAACACGCATTTGGTTCGTGCATAGCGATGAACGCTTAGTGTTAGAAGCAGGCAAGCCGGATCACCCTTGGGTGCTGGATATTATGCAGGTAAACCATTTGCGATTGTCCGGCCAAGGATTAGATGGCAAGTACCAAAGTCGATTGCTGGGGCCTGACAGTCATGACGAGATACGTCGACTCATGCGTGCGAAGTATGGTTGGCGAGATGTCTGGGTGGGCTGGATATTCGATACATCGAGGTCTCGGATGGTGTTAGTGGAAGCCATAGCAAACAGTTCATAGCGACGATCAGCGTCGCTTTGAGAGGAATGTTGCTGCTTTTCGGGCGGTGTTTAAGTATACTGCTTCGCCCAAGCTCGTCCTTCAATCCTACCGTTTTGGAGCTTGGTTTTGCTGTGTGCGACCCGCCTTGGGGAAGGGAGTGAAAATCTGATTTGTTGGTTTTTGTGTAGATCACCGAAGATCTGCATGGCTTAGTGCGAGCCACGCTTCAGTGATCTGAACAATCTCCGGCGCTGGAGGTAAGGTGAATAGGGAAGTTCTTTGATACCGGCTCTTTTAGTTCTCGAGGACGGTAGCGTTTTTCATGGTTGTTCTGTCGGCGCCATCGGATCCACTACTGGCGAAGTTGTTTTTAATACGGCGATGACTGGGTATCAGGAAATTCTCACCGACCCATCCTACCGCCGACAAATAGTTACNCTAACTTATCCGCAAGTCGGCAACACGGGGATTAACCCAGAAGATTTTGAATCTGATCAAATTTGGGCTGCGGGCCTAATTATTCGACAAACGCCCAAACGACTGAGTAATTGGCGCAGTCAACAAAGCCTCAGCGAGTTTTTGCTGGAGCAAAACACCGTTGCTATTGCAAATTTAGACACACGTCGGCTGACACGTTTGATCCGCGAAAAAGGTGCCATGGGTGGCTGCATCATTGCAGGTGCGGACGCGAGCTCTGACGGCGCGGTCGCCCAAGCGCTGGCGCAAGCCCAAGCGTTTGAAGGGTTGGCGGGTGCTGATCTGGCCAAAGAAGTGACTGGTGAGCAGCGCAGTTGGACACAGACACCTTGGGATCTGAGTGCTGGCTACGGCGAGGTAACACAACCCATTCATCATGTGGTTGCTTACGACTTTGGTGTGAAGCGCAATATTTTAAGAATCCTTGCTGGCAAGGGTTGCCGGTTGACTGTAGTGCCCGCGCAAACTAGCGCTGATGAGGTATTGGCGCTGCAACCGGACGGGGTGTTTTTGTCCAATGGTCCTGGAGATCCAGAACCGTGCGTTTACGCGATCAGCGCAATTCAACAGTTGCTTAGCGTAGGGTTGCCAGTGTTTGGTATTTGCTTGGGCCATCAGCTCCTGGCGCTCGCGAGCGGGGCGAAAACCATGAAGATGGCTAATGGCCACCATGGCGCCAATCATCCGGTGCAAGACCTTGAAGACGGCACTGTAATGATCACCAGCCAGAACCATGGTTTTGCAGTCGACGCGGACAGTCTGCCTGAGCACCTCGTATGCACACATAAGTCGCTGTTTGACGGCACGGTGCAGGGGGTTGCGCGTACGGATGTGCCAGCCTTTGGTTTTCAAGGTCACCCGGAAGCCAGCCCAGGACCGCAAGATTGCAAGCATTTGTTCGACCGTTTCGTGGAGATGATCGAGCAACGCTCGGCAAAGTTGTCAGGAGGCAAAGATGCCTAAACGCTCGGACGTTAATAGCGTACTCATTGTTGGTGCAGGTCCTATCGTCATAGGCCAAGCGTGCGAGTTTGACTANTCTGGCGCCCAGGCGTGTAAAGCGCTGAAAGACGAAGGGCTGCGAGTGGTTTTGGTGAACTCCAACCCGGCAACGATCATGACTGATCCAGCCATGGCCGATGCCACTTACGTGGAGCCGGTAGAGTGGGCCACAGTGGCTAAGATTATTGAAGCCGAGCGGCCTGATGCGTTGTTACCCACTATGGGCGGCCAAACCGCGTTGAATTGTGCNTTGGATCTAGTGCGCGAGGGTGTGCTGGAAAAATACGGTGTTGAGCTGATTGGCGCGAGCCAAGATGCAATTGACAAGGCCGAAGACCGGGAGCGTTTTGACCGGGCAATGCAGACAATAGGTTTNGAAACCCCGCGTTCGGCCATTGCGCATAGTTTAGAAGAAGCTCTGCAAGTTCAAAGTCAGCTAGGCTTCCCCTGTGTTATCCGGCCGTCTTTTACGATGGGCGGCAGCGGCGGCGGTATTGCTTACAACCGNGAAGAATTTATTGAAATTTGTAACCGTGGCTTGGAATTGTCGCCNACCTCGGAACTGCTGATTGATGAATCATTGCTCGGATGGAAAGAGTTCGAGATGGAAGTGGTNCGCGACCGAAATGACAACTGCATTATTATCTGTTCGATAGAGAATNTAGACCCTATGGGAGTGCATACCGGTGACAGCATCACCGTTGCACCGGCCCAAACCCTCACCGATAAAGAATATCAACTGTTGCGCAATGCCTCCCTAGCGGTGCTTCGCGAGATCGGAGTTGAGACAGGTGGCTCCAACGTTCAATTTGCCATCAACCCAGAAGACGGACGTATGGTGGTGATTGAAATGAACCCCCGTGTGTCCCGGTCCTCGGCGCTGGCGTCTAAGGCCACCGGCTTTCCGATCGCTAAAGTGGCGGCCAAGTTAGCGATAGGTTTTACCTTGGATGAACTGGCGAATGACATTACGGGTGGCGTTACTCCCGCATCGTTCGAGCCGACCATTGACTATGTGGTGACCAAAGTGCCGCGTTTCACTTTCGAAAAGTTCCCGCAAGCAGACAGTCGCCTTACCACACAGATGAAATCAGTTGGCGAGGTAATGGCGATTGGCTCAACTTTTCAAGAGTCGTTGCAGAAAGCCCTGCGTGGCCTTGAAGTTGGGTTCGTGGGGCTCGACAGTGTGGTCGACAAGTCCGATGCTGAGTGGAAGAGCGTTCTAAGACGCGAGTTGAAAAATCCCAGCGCCCACAGGCTTTGGTATGTTGCCGACGGGCTCCGCAACGGCATGAGCGAAGAGGAGCTGTTTGATCACACCAAGATAGATCCGTGGTTTTTAGCAGAGATCGCGGATCTTGTGTCTGCTGAGCAAGCCTTGCAGGGGGTTGTCTTAAGAGATATCGATGCTGTGCATTGGCGTCAGTTAAAGCAACAGGGTTTTTCCGATCTGCGTCTGGGCCAGCTGTTGAACGCGAGCCAAGATGAGGTGCGCACAGCTCGCCAAGGGCTAGGCGTTAAGCCCGTATACCGACGCGTTGACACATGTGCTGCAGAGTTCCCTGTCAATAGTGCCTACATGTACTCAACTTATGAGGAAGGTTGCGAGGCCGATCCCTCGTCGCGTGAGAAGATCATTGTGTTGGGTGGTGGTCCAAACCGAATTGGTCAGGGCATAGAGTTCGACTACTGCTGTGTGCATGCGGCACTGGCCATGCGCGAAGATGGCTATGAAACTATCATGGTCAACTGTAATCCA
>NHET02000034.1 GCA_002170355.2 Gammaproteobacteria bacterium TMED92 | reverse complement strand
CATACTTACGGTCCTTGTTTTGGCACAAAGGTTTTGCCACAAAGTCAGGGCGGATTGGTTCAAACGCGTAAAATAGTCGCGGTATCTTTGATCCGATTCTTGCGCGGCGGCGTTCAGTCATAAACAGCCTGCCTTGCCAGCATTCTGCGGCGATTTCCCTCTTGCACGTTGCCGATAAGCAGAGAACGACTCGAAGATCAGCAATAAGCTCTGATATTTGGCCGCCCCCCTAACAACGCGGGTTATTTCTTGTCTGGCATAACCTGACGGCCGCGATAAAAGCCATCGGCACTGACGTGATGCCGCCGATGAGTTTCACCAGAAGTCGGCTCTACCGACAAGGTCGGAGCGTTCAGTGCATCGTGGGAGCGTCGCTGACCTCGGCGTGACCGCGTGACTTTGCTTTTTTGAACTGCCATTACTTATCTTTCCTCTATTCTTGGCCTGCTAAGACCTGCGTTTATTCTCAGCCGATATCGACCTTTGTTGACAATCTGTCATCACGTTCAGCGGCGCCATTTCTTGTTGCAACGTCGCCGTTGGGTAATCACTCCTGCGAATCGTTAATCGTCGATTCCACGCCCTCTCCAATCAAGGCCTTTAGCCCTGCAAACGGTTTTGGCCGTTCAGGCTCAGCAGCGCTGCGCTCATCCGTTGCCTCGTCGTGAAACTGCATACTAGGACGCCGCCCACATTCTTCTTCGAAGCACACCTGTCGCGGCAACTGAAGGATTAATTCATCTTCAATTAACTCCGCCACATTTAGGTCTTTTCCCGCTGCTACTATAATGTTGTCGGGCAAACCGTCTTTGCGTGCACGCAGAGACAACCACTCTGCAGCTTGTGCATCGTCATGAGCAACTATGGCATCGAAGTCCACATTCCGTTGCCAACTGACAGGTTCGCGGCAAAGGTGGCACTCGATCTGCAACACGGCTCGCGTTATCGCGCTAACACAAATCCTGCCGAACTCGTCAAAACGAAAACGCATTTCCACGTTAATCGATTCAACACCTTTGCAAGCTTCTAGCAAACGCGGCAATTGCTGCGACAATACTGTGCAGGTAATCACGCTGTTTTTTTGTGCTAAGCCCTTGTAACTTGAGTTAGCCAATGGATTTTCTCGAGCCAGCCCAGAGCGGCGGCAATCATAGGTATCTGAAATCGTTGTGTAAAGTGACTTTAACTATATGGCAGTGAATATCATTTTAGCCTCTGCATCACCTTACCGTGCGGCTTTGCTACGGCAGTTAAATCTGTCCTTTGTGCAACGCCCTGCACAGATTGATGAAACACCGTATCTAAGTGAGGCACCGGGGCCTTTGGCGTTACGTCTGGCCGAACAAAAGGCAATGAGCCTTGTTGCCGAGCATCCGAATAGCATAATTATTGGCAGTGATCAGACCGGCATCTGTAACAATCAGTTGTTGCATAAGCCAGGCAATCAGTCTGCGGCAATACAACAGCTTGCCGCTATGAGTGGACAAATTGCGTTTTTTTATACCGCAACAACGGTGGTGCAAACTGATAACACAGGTGTCGTGTCTGCACACACTGACATCGACACAACCGAGCTGCAGCTAAGGCACCTAACCAACGAAGAGATACGCGCGTATGTTGCCGCTGATCTGCCTTTGGATTGCGCGGGCTCGTTTAAGATAGAGTCGTTGGGGATAAGCTTATTTAGTTCAGTAAAGACTGTGGACCCTAGCGCGCTACAAGGCATTTCACTCATTCAACTGACAAATCGATTGAAGCAGTTGGGTATAAAATTCGGTGCACATTCGACCAAGCATTAGTCGAGTTGTTGCCAAAAGTTCTGCATATCTGCAGGTATAGGCGCGCGCAGGTCCAAGCGATCCGAACCCATAGGAATCACTAACCGAGACGCGTGCAAACACAAACGCGGTGGCTCTACAGTGCTCGTAGTGCCGTACTTGGAGTCACCTAAAATTGGGTGTTGTTGCGACTGTGCGTGCACCCTTATTTGGTGGGTTCTTCCGGTGTGCAGGGATGCGGCCAAATGACTCGCATGTTGTTTGCGCGCGATTACGGTGAAATCTGTTCGCGCGAGTTGGCCGTCGGAGGCAACACGAACCCGCCGCTCGCCCGCTGCCGTCTCATAGCGTCGCAAGCGCAGAGATACCGTGCGTATGGTTTTCGGCCAATCGCCAGCGACGAACAAATCATATTTCTTTTTTACCACGCGCAGCCGAAATGCTTCTTGCACCTCAACCAACACCGACCGACGCTTACAGATAAGCAGACAACCCGAAGTGTCACGATCAATCCGATGCGCTAACTCCAGCCTTGGCGCCTTGCGCATCGCACGAAATAACTCAATCACACCATTGGCAATGGAACTGCCTCCATGCACCGCAAACCCCGATGGCTTGTTGAGCGCCAGCACATCGTCATCCTCATAAATGACTGCTGATTCTAAGATCTCCCGTGTTNCATCAGCGTAGTGAACCGGTGTGGCCGACTTTGTGAGGACCGGCGGTATGCGGATTCGATCAGCCAACTGCAACCGATAACTCGGTTTGATTCGACCGCTGTTCACGCGCACCTCTCCAGAGCGGAGAATTTTATAGATACGCTGACGCGGCAAGCCTTTGAGCTTGCGCAGCAAAAAATTGTCAACGCGTTGTCCCACGTCCTCGGAGCTGTGAATTTCTATGTACTCTACCGGCATCAAATCTCTGCTAAGGCAAAATTATTAATCGTTTGAGGGAGTTAGCAAACACTGTTAAGCTCCGCTCCGTTTTACTGATCACGCCTTCGCGCGCGATAGCGGTCGGCCTTAGACCGCGCTATCACCTGTTGGCCTGATGATAACAGCTGAGGTGCATATGCTACCCGGCTCAGTTTTAACGGGAATAATAGACGCCGCTGGTAATGAACCAACGGTTTCGATTGTAACGTCACGCATACAGCGCGATACAGAAATGAAGCATCGATAGTGCTTCGACAATTAACGACGAAATAGAAAAACGAACAATAGCGCGTTGCCTGTTAAAGACAGCGCAAACGCGATAAAGACGGCTTAAAAGCAAACGAGAGATTACAGCGCCACGGTGAGTTGATTAAGCACCGCGACTGTTACCATTAGTCTACAGCATCTGACTGCTCTCCAAGCCTGCCCTCTTTCTGGTTGCGGAACTCGTTCCGCGGTGGGAATAGAATTTGTTGAAACAGAGCGATTCGTTGCGGTTTTAGTTGCAACGGACCTGTACGAATAGTGCACTTGCGCTCTTCAGCACTGACAATGCTGTTATAAGACACTCTGTTGGCGCCACGACGCGCCAGCTTCGACTTAATGCATNCGGTGACTTTTACTCACCGATCATTAACTTACCACGACCAGCTTGGGGCGTTGTCGCCATTTCTTTTTCGTCCACAACACGGGTGTGCTTGGGCACAGTCNGACGGAGAAAAATGTGAAAAGAATGCTCATTAATGCGACTCATCCAGAGGAAGTACGGATTGCTTTGGTGGACGGTCAAAAGCTCTACGACTTAGACATCGAAAATCGTTCGCGAGAGCAAAAAAAATCCAGCATATACAANGCCAAAATAACCAGAGTTGAGAAAAGTCTCGAAGCCGCATTCGTAGATTTCGGTGCTGAACGTCATGGCTTCTTGCCGCTCAAAGAAGTCGCCAAGGACTATGTACANAAAGGCGGGCAAAGCAACGATGGGGTTCGCGAAGGCACCGAGATAATCGTTCAGGTCGAAAAAGAAGAACGTGGCAATAAAGGCGCTGCATTGACTTCCTACCTGAGCCTTGCCGGTCGTTACATGGTTCTAATGCCAAACAACCCCAGAGCCGGAGGCATTTCTCGACGTATTGAGGGAGATGACCGTGATGAATTGCGCTCAGCAATGTCGCAACTGGACATACCAGATGGCATGGGTGTCATTGTGCGAACCGCCGGCGTTGGACGCAGCAGCGAGGAACTCAATTGGGATTTGTCNTATCTNCTACAACTTTGGGAAGCAATTAAAACCGCCGGCGCAACTGAGGCGACACCATCACTGCTGTATCAGGAAAATAGCGCTGTGCTGCGCGCGATTCGCGACAACCTGCGCCCTGACATTGGAGAAGTCCTTATAGAAGGCGACTCAGCGTTNGAGGAGGCGTCCGCTTTTATCGCACAGGTGATGCCCAACTATCGAGACAAGGTCAAGGCCTACGACGATTCGATACCTCTGTTCAGTCGCTACCAAATTGAGAGCCAGATTGAGACTGCTTTTGAGCACACGGTCAAACTGCCCTCCGGCGGCAGCATTGTGATCGACCCTACCGAGGCGCTGGTATCTATCGACATAAACTCAGCCCGCGCAACTAAGGGTTCTGATATCGANGAAACGGCCCTGAACACCAATTTAGAAGCCGCAGACGAAATAGCACGTCAACTTAGAATTCGCGATATCGGCGGCCTGGTCGTGATTGATTTCATTGACATGNTGAGNACCAAAAACCAACGCGCNGTAGAAAATCGCATGCGCAATGCACTAGAAGCAGACCGAGCACGCATCCAAACTGGCCGCATTTCACGCTTTGGNTTAATGGAGATGAGTCGCCAACGTTTGCGACCATCGCTAGAGGAGATTTCCACCGAGCTCTGTCCACGCTGTAACGGTCAAGGACGCATTCGAGATACCCGCTCTTTGGCGCTTGCAATACTNCGGGTAATGGAAGAAGAGTCACTAAAAGAGCGCAGCGCAGTGATCCGTGTCCAAGTGCCACTCGCAATTGGAGCGTTTTTGCTGAACGAGAAACGCGGCGATTTAGCGGAGATCGAGAGGCGTACTAAAACTCACATCGTGATCATTCCCAACTCGAATCTGCAAACGCCACACTACCTCGTAGAAAGATTGCGCGACGACCATGTGCAAGAGGAGGGTGAAATCCCTAGCTATATGCTGTCAGAGCTGGCCAATCAAGCCGCCAGCCAGGAGATGCCCGAGGAAACGACTTTGCCCCAGCATCCGCAAGCTGCCGTTAAACCGCAAATTCAAAATCACGCGCCCGCGCCAATTGCACCACAAAAGGCCGATAAAACCCCGGGTTTACTCACAAGAATATTCAAAAGCCTGTTTTCCGATGAAGTCATTACTCCAGACGAGGACACCAGCAAAGGCGGCAAGCGAGGGGCTAAAAACAACACTGACGGCAGTCAGCGGAAGCGCCGTGATGACAAGAATCCACGCAAACGCGCTCGCACCAATAATCGCACAGAACAGAAACGTGACGAAACATCAGGTCGAGCGGGCAAGCGTGCGCCCAACGCTGCAGAGGACAACAACAAGAGCGGCAGGGCCGCAGACAACAGCGCCGAGTCTCGCAACGAACAAAAGCGGCGCGGCCGAGGTAAAGCCAATCGCGCTGCAGCAGAAGAAAACTTTATCGCCGTATCACCAGAAGCACGTCAGCCGAGCGCGGATGATCTCGCCAAGAGTAAGCGACGACCCAAGCGCGACCGCAGAGCCAATCCCCCAAGGCAGGACCAGGTNGACAACTCTGAGGCCGCTCAAACCGCGCCAGAATCAACCCCTGAGTCAACGCCAGTAATGCCCGCAGACAAGACTGAGACACCGCCAGCATTACCTCAATCAACTGCAACAGCCGATGCTGCAAACTCTACTGAAACTGCAGCAGCCGTCGAGTCAACAGAGGCTGTCGAAACAGCCGAAACGAATGCTGAAGCGCCGACTAGAGCAAGCAATGACCCACGGAATAAATCAACGGCAATGCCCGCGGTAGCAGACGCTGCAGAGCCGNGTACNGNAACTGCTGACACGACTGTTGCGGCACAGCCGCCCTCTGCTGCGGTGAACAACAGTGATCAAGCCGAGGCGTCGGCAACACCAGAGAGTAGCAACCACTCTGAAGTGCATGATTCCTCCAAAACCGACGATAACGACATGGAACCCGCAAACTCTGAAGTAGTCGAGCCGACGCCGATGGAGAAATCTGAGGACGTGGCGATCATAGCTGCTGACAGCACCAGTAATGAGGTCGAGCCTAGCGAACAAGAGCACGCTTCCAGTACAACGGCAGAGGAACCGGCAGCGGCTCTAGAAAGTCCGCCAGCACGGCCTACCAGAGCGGCAAATGACCCGAGAGAGGTACGTCGTAGAGACCGCGAAGCGGTATTGCGCGCTCAAGGCGTCCAGGTTAGCGCCGAAATTACAACGCCTGACGATCAGGACAAAACCGACGGTTCTAGCTCTAGCTGAATTCCGAACGTCGACGCAACGCTGGCTCGCACATCATTGGCAAAACTCAATATGTGCGAGGCTTTGGCGCGGTTTTGACTGACCAGCACCAATGGTTGCTTTGACCAGCAACGCACGTATTCGGTAGGTTGCTCTTTCCATCCACAGCGATCGATCAGCTCGGCGGCGGACAGCTTCACCCCTGCNTCTGTTGCATAAACCGACAGNCCTAGGTTACGAAATTGGTTGCTGTNTGCTGCGTCAATGACTGGATTCTTGAAAAAACTGCCCGCATTAGGNTGCTCATCTGGATTCGGCAATTTTGCTGAACGAATCGATATAACAGCATCCGCTACTTGACGAGCTGTGACTTCTGAACTGTGGCCAAAGTACGCAGCGAGGTCAGGATAACCAAGACGCGGTTCCGCAACTTTTGACAGTCTTAATCTGACGGCAACGATGATCAGCTCGCTGTGTCTTTGAAAAAGGCTATTGCGGTAGCCGAACTCGCATTCNTCAGCGGTAAGCCAACGCAACTGTTGCTGTTCATCAACAATTTGTACCGANTCGAGAACGTCACACAGCTCAACGCCGTAAGCGCCTATGTTCTGCACCGGGGCGGCGCCCACTGAACCAGGGATAAGCGCAAGATTNTCGATGCCATTCCAGCCACGATCTACACAGTGCATGACCAGCTGGTGCCAATTCNCCCCTGCGCCNACCTCTAGCAACAGCTCTTCGTCGCCATCCTCNACTATACGAATACCCGGCGTGCTCATAACCGCGACAANGCCCCTCACCCTGGGCAATGGCACCACATTTGAACCTNCTCCCACGACTCTGAGCNGCAATCCTCTGTNACGCGCAAATTCGATAGCGGCAATTACATCTGCCGGCGTTTGCAACCGACACCCANATTCCGCTTGGCTTATTAAGCCAAACGTATTTGGGATCGGATAGCTTTCTGCGACGTCCACAGCTACTTTATTAGCCGAAAGGTTAGATTAATGCGCTCGTTCACCGCACGAGTGGTTTTAGCCAGACAGTGACGTTGCCGGCCGTCAAAGATCATCAGTGAGCCGTGCGCCAGATCAATATGCTGTCGCTCCAAGCTCGGTGCTCGCTCAATACGAAATCTTCGAACTCCACCGAGACTCAGCGACCCAATATTGCCCCAACAACCGGCTTCGTCATCGCGATGCCAGCCCATGTGTTGACCTCCGTGATTGTAACGATTGAGTAACAAGAAATTGAATTGCTGCCCGGCGGCGGCTTCTACTCGAGCCTTCAGCTCACTCAAAGCCGGCGGCCAACCACAAGTTTTGTGATCCAANCCTGTGTAGCGATANTTCAAACCCGTGTCCCCAACCCATGCGATCTGCCGCGGCGCCAGGACCTTGCGGCCAAAAATTTTGAACGATTCTTGACCCCAATGAAGCTCTCGACTCCCCTGCAGCCAGGTCAGCCAATGGTCCGCCTCCTCAAGAGNCAAAAATTCTTGTTGGTAGAACACACCTGACCGCCGCATTGAATTGGCGGTAATGTATACTATGCGCCGCCACGAAACTAACGGGGAAGTACATTGAATATCGAGGGTAAAGTCGCGGTTATAACTGGCGGCGCTTCAGGCTTGGGTAGAGCCACTGCAGAGATGATCGTCGCCAACGGCGGCAAAGTTGCCATTCTAGATCTTAATGAAGACCTGGCGCAGGCNACGGCCGAAGAGATCGGCAACGCATCCGCCTATCAAGTGAACGTTACTGATGACGCATCGGTTACCGCGGCCATCGAAAAAATCCATGCCGACCTTGGTGCAATACACATCAANGTAAATTGTGCAGGTATTGGTGCCGCATCGCGCACCGTTGGACGTGAAGGTGCGTTGGACATTGCAAAGTTCAATTTCATCATTCAGGTAAACCTCATTGGTACGTTCTCGGTGTTAAGCAAGTGTGCAGCCATCATGCAAGTTAACGAGCCCGAGGGTGAAGCATTAGAGCGCGGCGTTGTTATTAACACGGCCTCGGTCGCAGCTTTTGACGGACAAATCGGGCAGGCGGCCTATTCGGCCAGNAAAGCTGGAGTGTCTGGCATGACGCTGCCAATNGCACGCGATCTCTCGCGTCAGGGCGTACGAATATGCACGATCGCCCCCGGNATCTTTAACACACCAATGATGGCCGGCGCTCCAGATCAGGTACGCGACCCGCTAATTGAAATGGTGCAGTACCCCAAGCGTCTCGGTCTGCCACCCGAATTCGCNTCGCTAAGTAAGCAAATTGTCGAGAACCCCTATTTGAATGGCGAGACCATTCGCCTCGACGGCGGCATTCGAATGGCTCCAAAGTAGCAAAGCTCAGTCACCAGCATCCGACCAGACCGATCGTACGCGTTCTAGGTCGGATGGTGTATCAACTCCGCCGGGCACCGACTCCGCCGCGGCTACGACCAAAAGTTTGCGGCCCGCTTGTAGCCATCGTAGTTGCTCCAACATTTCAACTTTCTCTAAAGCGCTAGGGCCTAACTCCACAAACGCACGCAAACCGCTGACCCGGAATCCATAAATGCCCACGTGTCGACGCATGTACCCACCGACCTGCAGTTGGTTCCAGTCCTCTATGGCAACGTCGCCGGGAGTTAGGTCGCGCGCAAATGGCACGCTTGCCCTGGAGAAATACAATGCATGAGAGGCGTCATCCACCACGACCTTGACCACATTGGGGTCTGTATAGGCGGCATAATCTCCTAACGGTTCAGCGATGGTAGCCATTTCTAGATCCTTCGCCGCACTAAGTTCATCAATCAGGCAATCGATCACACTCACCGGTATTAACGGTTCATCGCCCTGCACGTTAATTACTAGATCATCGTCCTGCCAACCCTGTAGCTGTGCAACCTCCATAGAACGATCAGATCCTGACGCGTGTTGAGAATCAGTAAACACCGCTGAAAATCCAGCCCTTTCAACTACAGTAGCCACTCGTTCGTCGTCCACCGCGACTACCACATCATCAGCTGCAGTTTGGGCCGCGCGCTGGGCCACGCGAACCACCATCGGTTGCCCACCAATTTCTACTAGGGGTTTACCCGGTAAGCGCGTCGACCCATAGCGCGCCGGAATTACAATGTGTACTGCCACTAACCTATCTCTTTATGCAACTCGTTTAACGGCATACGTGGTGCTATGCCTTTGTCCGCAAGTAACGCGTCTAGTTCACCCCCCATATCGTCAACGAAACTTAATTCGATACGCAGCGCCCAAATGTGATGCAAATCTAGTTCTAAGGAGCGCAGCTTTACTGCGTCTTTTTCAGTGCATACAACCGGAATTTGATCCGAGAACAGCACTTCTGTACCGGAAAACTCATGGTGATCAGGGTACTCATGCAAATCCGCCGAGAGTCCGAGCACTCGTAGAGTTCGCAAAAAACGAGTTGGGTTCCCGATACCGCAAATACCATGGACCAACTTATGACGATCGACAAAGCTACCAGTGTCCAAAGTCTCGCCAGAGCCAAGATTAAAAAAATCGAGAGGGCTGGCCTGCATTACGAACTCTGCGTCCGACAAACCACTAGCACAACCATTGCTAATAACCCAATCAACTTCGGTAAGTCGCACAGGTGGCTCGCGCAGAGGCCCCGCCGGCAACATGCGCCCATTGCCTATGCCGCGTTCACCATCAACCACAACAATCTCAATGTCGCGAGCCATTGCGTAGTGTTGTAGACCGTCATCACTGACAACCACATCGCAACCGGCTTCCACCAACCGGTTGACGGCCTGCGGACGATCCGCAGCCACAGCGACAGGACAGCGTACCCGCTGCTGCATGAGTATCGCCTCATCACCGAATACCTTCGCGTCACCATACGCTTGCACCAAAGCGCCAGCCCGGCTAGCGCTACCCTTATAACCTCGCATAGCAACGCCGGGGCTAAAACCACGACGCTCAAGCTGTTCGATCAACCAAATCACTGTTGGCGTCTTGCCCGTACCCCCTGCGGTAATGTTGCCCACCACAATAACCGGCACGCTCGCTCGACTAACGGCTTTTTTTCCTTGTTCGTAAGCGCGTCTGATGCGGGTACTGAGCAGACCGTAGATCCAGGCGAGAGGCGCAAGCACAATTGGCCAATAGGCGTTCGAGTACCAAGCCTCGGAGAGCCGTGACGCCGACCGTGACGCGTAATTAGTCGCTAATCCGGATGATCTTCTGGATCCTTGAAGAAGTTGCTGCGGAGTCTCCACACTCGAAGATGGCCGGTCACTCTCGTCGCTGATCTCTTGAAATTGCGCCGCATGCAACTTGGCGTATTGCGCGCCTGCCTGAAGCAACTGCTGATGATTGCCCTGCTCAACAATGCGCCCGTTTTCAAGCACAACTATGACATCAGCGGACTCAATGGTAGACAGCCTGTGAGCGATCACAAGCGTGGTACGCCCAGCCATAACCTCAACTAACGCCGCTTGAATGTGTTTCTCGGATTCGTTGTCTAAAGCCGATGTCGCTTCATCCATGATCAAAATCGGCGCGTCTTTAAGTAGCGCCCGAGCAATAGCGATTCGCTGTCGCTGCCCCCCGGACAGCAACACCCCATCATCGCCAACGATGGTATTCAAGCCATCGGGCATTGCGCTGATGAACTCGTCCGCGTGGGCTCGTTGAATAGCTAAATTGATTTCATTGTCATCAACATTAGCTAAGTCACCGTAAGCAATATTATTTCGCAAGGTATCGTTGAATAGCGTTACCTGTTGTGAAACCAATGCGATTTGTCGTCTCAAAGACACCAGCAGGAAGTCGTTAACATCGATACCGTCTATCTCGATCTTGCCTTGGCTAACGTCATAAAAGCGCGGCAATAAGCTTGCTAACGTCGACTTTCCACTCCCGGAGCGCCCAACCAATGCCACCTTTTGCCCTGCTTTGATATCAAGATTGATGCTTTTAAGCACATCAGGGCCATCTACCGAATAGCGGAAACTAACGTCACGAAATATAAGCTCGCCCTTGGCTCGAGCGACCGCCTCTAAACCTTGATCAACTTCAACTCCCGAATCTAACTGACGAAAGACATCTTCGGCGGCGGCAATGCCACGTTGCAATTTAGCGTTGATTTCTGATAATTTTCGTATCGGCCGGCCTAACATGCCGGCCCAGCTCAGAAACATCACGGCTTCGCCGCCGCTTAACGCTCCACCAACATCAGGCCGATACAGCAATAAAATTAGACCGCACAACGCCACGGTGATAATCGATTCGTTTAACTGCGAACTAAAGACGCGAGTCATCGCCATTTTTAGGTTCTGTTGCCGATTAATCTTGCTTGCGCGCTCAAAACGGTCTTTTTCGTACCGCTCACCACCAAAGGTTTTGACCACTCGAAAGCCACTCACCGCCTCGGACACAACATGAGTCACATCGCCCATAGAGTGTTGGATACGCTTTGCGATACGGCGAAAGCGGCTGCTCGCGAATACCACAACCAACGCCAACAGAGGTGCGGAAGCAATAAAAATCAGCGTTAAACGCCAGTTAAGCGCCAGCATAAAACCCACCAGCACAATCACTTTTAGGCCATCTTGGACAACCGCCCGAATCGCATCAGTGCTAGTGTCGCGCAACTGTGTCACCGTAAAAGTAATGCGTGACACGATATGCCCCTGGGCGTTGGCATCAAAGTATTCCGTTGGTAGGCGCAGTAGCTGTTCAAACAACTGTTGTCGTAGGTTAAACACCATATTGAATGACACCCGAGCCATAACGCTTTCACCAACGACTGTGCCGACTGCTCTAAGCCCGGCAGCTGCCGCCATCATTAACGGTATAGTTGCTGCCGCTCGTGCAACCTCGTTGTCCCACTCATCGATTAGGTTACCAAAGAGCCGAACGAAGTATCCCTCGGCACCAGCAGCCAATAAAAAACCGAGCACGGATATGGCGAAGAGAAACCAGTACGGTGCCAGATAACCAAGCAGCCGTTTATAGGTTTGCCAATCTGAGGAAGACTTTTCCATACGTCAGTCAACCACTTTCACTGTGCTCAGCCGCACGTCGGTAAAACCCGCCTGACGACAAGCATCCATGGCACGAACTATGTATTGATAGTCTGCGGTTTCATGGCCGTCGATCCTAACAGGCCATCGCGGCGCATTAGACCCTGCCGTTTGGGCTACCAATGCTGCAGCGATGGCGCTGGTACTAGTCTCCGATAGCACGGATCCGTTCACGTAAAAATCGCCTTGTGCGTTGATTGCAATGATTATTACCTGCGGGTTGCCGTCATTTGCAGCGCTATCTGATTGGGGCAGTTGAATGGGAATTTCTCGCGTCACCTCGAAAGATGTGGACACCATGAAGAAGATCAGCAGCAAAAAAATCACATCAATCAGCGGCGTCAGTTCTAAAACCGCCTCATATCGATGGCGTCTTCTGCGTTGCAACACGGCGCTCATTAACGCTCTCCTGCGTCTACGCGTACTACCCAACCACGGCTGATTTCATCCAATGCTACCAGTAACCCATCGACTTTCCGCAACAGCATGCGATGCACTATTAANNTNGGAANNGCNNTGGACAGCCCTGCCGCGGTGGTAATGAGCGCCGTTGATATTCCACCAGCTAGTGCTGCTGTATCCCCCGACGCTGAAACAACCGACGTAAACACATCGATCATGCCAATCACCGTTCCTAGTATCCCTAACAGAGGGCTGATCAAAGCAATGACGCCCAAGGCGGTCAAATAGGTTTCCAAATCATGGGCTACATTGCCAAGTGCCGCTTCTCGAGTTGTTTCTACATCTTCGCCCTCGGCGCCGGCGATGGCGGCCAAAATCCGACCGAGTGGTGAGTGAGCAGCGAGCTGCCGGAGAGCCTGAGTATCGACACTAATTTGTGACAACTGGGATTGGGTCAACTCTAAGAGTTCCGACGGCATAACCATCTCTTCGCGCAAGGACCAGTAACGCTCAATGCAGATGGCCGCAGCGATAACGCTGCAACTTAATATAGGCAGCATTAGCCAACCACCCGCCAAGATCACATCAATCACGCCCGACCCCAGGCCGCATCATGCATGTCTACCAACTGCAACCGCGACCGCTGATGGGCCAACAACTGTGGACTAGTCCATCTGGTTCAAGGATCCAATAATAGTCGTGTAAGTTCACCGTGGGATCGCAATGCGGTGTGGCAAATCTATGTACTTGTCCGAGCTGAACTTCTTGCTGACCGTCCCCAAGCAGCAGCACCCCGTGCTCGTCGCCCGCGAAACGGAATTCCACACCGGGAAGCTCATCACACACCGGGTTCACCGAATCCGAGGCGAATGCTTTGTAACCGCCATCAACGGTAATCGTTTTCGCATTCGGCTGACTGATCGTACTGCAGGCGACGGTAAGTGCGAGGTCAAAGTCCTCGAAACGATCATCGCCAGCACTAGCTAAGGCTCGATACTCTTCATCCATAAAAATATAACTGCCCACTTGCAGGTCAGTAATTCGCTCCACCGCCACGTCGACATCATACGTGCCTGTACCACCGCCAGTAACGATTGGGCAATCCATGCCACGCTGCTCTAACGCTTGAAAAAAAGCTTCAAGCCGCGACCACGACGCCAGCGATTTGTCTCGCCGCTTACTGTACTCAGCAATATGCATCAAATGCCCCGCGTAATGCTGAATGCCCGCAAAATAGAAACGCTGGTCGTCACCTATCTGATCGACTAACTGCAACATTGTGTCGACTTCACGCGTGCCCGTTCGACCCATAGTCAGATCAATGTCCACTAATAAGCCTAATCGCTGATCTGCACCTATGGATTGTTGCAGCACCTGCAAACCGCTTACTGAGTCAACCACCAACCACAATTGATGCTCAGGATGTTGTTCAAGCATTCGATTTAAGACTCGAGCTTTGCTTACCGTAGCCACTGGCGAGGTGATTAGAATCGCATTCACGCCACCCGCCAGCATCACTGCAGCCTCACTAACCTTGGCCGCACAGATGCCAACAGCACCTAGACGCATCTGCAATTTAGCAATCGTTGGGCATTTATGGGTTTTGCTGTGCGGTCTAAAGCCTTTACCGTGGGCGTCTAGATGTGCGGCCATCTTTTCCATGTTGCTGAGCATAAGCTTACGATCAAGCACCAAAGCTGGGGTCGGCAACTGTTCGATTGCCACGGGCTGATCTAGCTCAATCGGCGCACTGTCCCGGCCGCCCAGCTGCTGCAACATGAGATCGGTAGCTGTCATTTCGGCAGTTCTTTTGCACGCTCGAAGCAGAAATTAGTCGCTTCAACAAATCCCTCGACTGATCCGCAATCGATACGCCGACCCTTGAACTTGTAGGCGATAACACGACCCTGCTTTGCTTGCTGCATCAGCGCATCAGTTATTTGAATTTCGCCGTTCCGTCCAGGCGGGATTGTTTCAAGAATCTCAAAGATGTCGGGCGTTAAAATATACCGTCCAATAATCGCCAAATTGCTAGGCGCTTCTTCAGCTGGCGGCTTTTCAACCATGTCNGTCACCTTTACAACATCGTTTNCCAACGCTTCGCCGGCAATAACTCCGTATCGATGCACTTGGTCTTCGGGAACTTCTTCAATNGCAACCACACTGCACTGATGCTGCTCATACAAAGCAGCCATCTGCGACATAACACCGGCCTGATTATTGTCGGTGAGGCACAAATCGTCCGCCAGGACCACGCCAAAGGCTTCATCACCAAGAATTCTACGACCCGTAAGGATTGCGTGCCCAAGGCCAAGCATTTCTCGCTGTCGTGTGTACGAAAACGAGCATTCATCGATAAGTCGTCGAATACCTTGTAGCGCTTGCTCTTTACCGGTGCCGGCGATTGAGCTTTCAAGTTCAAAGCTGATATCGAAATGATCTTCAATGGCTCGTTTACCACGCCCAGTGACAAAGCAAATGCGGTCTAAGCCGGCCTCCGCCGCTTCCTCCACACCATACTGAACCAGCGGTTTGTCGAGTATGGGCAGCATTTCTTTCGGCATTGCTTTAGTTGCCGGTAAAAAACGGGTGCCGTATCCAGCAACAGGAAACAAACACTTCTTTAGCACGCTAACGGGCCTCTTTTCTCAGAAAGNCGATAGTTTAGCCGGAATAGGATCTAAGATGTGAGCTCTCTATCGCGCATGGTCAGAATGCCCGGATTCTTCGTCTTCCAGCTTTAGTGCTGCGACTAGGTGTCTGCATATCAGCACGCCGGTTGTTTTTCGCTCGCGGTAACTGCGTTTAACCGACCGACCTTGCAGTGACTCCGCCAATTCCATGGCGGAGTTAAGATGTGTTGCAATACGGCCTCGTTCGTCTGTTGATCTGGCTAACTGCCCAGTTCGCTCGCTATTGCCCCACAGAGTGCCTTGAATTGCTGCTTGGTCGGTAAAGCTCTTCGGCTTTCCCAACTGTTGCTGTAAATGCTGGCGCGAAGCAACCCGGCGCCGGTATACATCTGTATCGGCACCTTCGGCNGCCATCGAAAGACAAGAAGCNGGCTTATNTACTCGGCAAACGGTNTGCGCGATTGACTCAGCACTATGTTGNATGAGCCANTCTTCTTGAATGGGCTTTNCGCTTTTCATGCGCGCCAGTGTACCAATACTGTATGTATATACAATAGATTGGNTCTGCTACTCTNGCGCACTAAAACTTACGGCACCGTCCAGCCAGTGCCCTGCAATCTTGCTGCCGGATAAAAACTTCCCGCCTAGTATTTCATTCGCCAATGGGTTCTCGACCAGTCTCTGTATTGCGCGTTTTAGAGGTCTGGCTCCGTAAACTGAGTCGTAGCCNGCCGCTGTTACTGCCGTTAACGCCTCGTCGGTCAATTTCAGTTGTAAATGCTGCTCCGCCAAACGCTCGTTTAGCGCTTGAAGTTGCAGTTCGGCGATCTGACCAATTTGCTCTTTACCCAACGGCCGGAAAACCACCACATCATCTACTCGGTTAATAAACTCCGGACGAAAATGCTGGGCGACGATACCCATTACCGTGCTTTCTATGCGCTCTTCATTGCCGTCCTCGGTGAGCGCTTGAATAGCGTCTGAGCCAAGATTCGATGTCATGACCAAAACACAGTTTGTGAAATCAACCGTGCGACCGTGACCATCTGTAAGACGGCCGTCATCTAACACTTGTAGCAGTATGTTGAAGACGTCGACATGCGCCTTTTCGANTTCGNCNAANAANATCNGCGAGTACGGCTTGCGACGAACAGCTTCCGTTAGATANCCGCCTTCCTCGTATCCAACATANCCTGGAGGCGCACCGATGAGCCGAGCCACCGAGTGTTTTTCCATAAACTCAGACATATCAATNCGCAGCAACGCATCGGNACTATCAAAAAGAGTTTCCGCCAACGCCTTGCACAATTCAGTCTTCCCTACACCGGTAGGCCCAAGGAACATAAACGAGCCATTCGGTCGATCGGNTTCCGCCANGCCCGCTCTTGCTCTGCGAACAGCCTGACTGACCGCCTCTATGCCTTGCTGCTGACCGACCACCCGTTTCCCTAGCTCTTTTTCAAGGTACAGCAGTTTCTGCTTTTCGGCAGACATTAGCCGTGCGACGGGTATTCCTGTCCATTTNGCAACCACTTCGGCTATTTCCTCTTCGGTGACCCGATCCCGCAACAGTTGATTACCTTCGGTAGTTTCCGGCGCTTTTTCAATCTGCTTTTCTAAATCTGGAATAACGCCGTACTGCAATTCAGACATTCGTGTTAAGTCGCCNTCGCGTCTCGCAGCAGCAAATTCTTGGCGCGCGCTCTCTANTGCTTCTTTAGCGCCTTGGGCACCCTTCAAGGCAGATTTTTCCTGTTGCAGCACGGCATCAAGATCGTCGTATTCTTNCGCTATCGCTTCAGCATTACGTTGTAATTCCTCAAGTCGGCGCAAACTAGCCTCATCTTGTTCTTTTTTTAGCGCTTCAATTTCCATACGCGTTTGCATGAGGCGGCGCTCTAGAACATCCATACTCTCTGGTTTTGAATCCATCTCAAGACGAATCCGGCTGGCTGCCTCGTCAATTAGATCAATGGCTTTGTCCGGAAGCTGGCGATCCGTAATATAGCGGTGCGACAGCGTGGCCGCCGCAACAATTGCGGGATCCGTNATGTTAACGCCATGATGTAATTCGTAGCGCTCTTTAAGTCCACGCAAGATAGCTNTCGTGCTNTGCAGATCTGGTTGATCCACCTGCACTTTTTGGAAGCGCCGCTCTAATGCCGCGTCTTTCTCTATGTAATTACGATACTCATCCAGCGTTGTGGCACCTACACAGTGCAGTTCGCCTCTTGCGAGCGCTGGCTTGAGCATGTTGCCCGCGTCCATGGCACCGTCAGCCTTGCCTGCTCCCACCATGGTGTGCAGTTCGTCAATAAAGAGAATNACCCTACCTTCTTGTTTAGAGAGATCGTTTAGCACCGCCTTTAAGCGTTCCTCAAATTCACCCCGATACTTAGCGCCGGCAATGAGCGCCCCCATATCCAGAGATAAAACTTGTTTGTCCTTCAGACTATCGGCCACCTCGCCATTCACGATCCGTTGCGCCAATCCCTCAACAATGGCGGTCTTGCCCACTCCAGGCTCACCAATCAACACCGGATTATTTTTNGTGCGCCGTTGCAGCACCTGCACCGTGCGTCGAATTTCTTCATCCCGCCCAATCACCGGATCCAGCTTTCCCTCTAGCGCTCTTGCCGTTAAATCGATGGTGTACTTTTCTAACGCCAAGCGCTGCTCTTCGTCGTGTTTTTCCATCACTTTCTCTCCTTGACGGTGCTGCTGCGCTGCTGCCTCGAGCAAATCTGGGGTCAATCCTAGCGGCTTGAGCAATTGACGTAGCTCAGGATCATTAAGCAGGCTCAGGAGCACCCATTCTTCTGCGACAAAGCGATCGCCGACCTGCTCGCTGCGTTCTCGAGCAGTTGCCAAAACTCGAGCCAACTCGCTACTCATGCGTAAATCGTTGGATGCACTGCCAAGGGTCGGCAGCTTCGCAACAGCCTCTTTGAGCCGTGCTTGCAACTGCTGCAAAACACCTCGCTCACGACTCACATCGACGATTAACGACTCCGACAGGCCGCTAAACGCTGCTAGCAAGTGCACTGGCCGCAGTTCTGCGTGTTGCCGAGAAAGCGCCAAGTTTTGCGCCTCCTGCAGCGCACCTTCAACTCTGTGCGTAAACTGATCCATGAGCACTCCCAGCGTTTCCGCATGCAACTCATATTCGTTTTGTTCCCTGTTAAAGTGCGGACATACGCGCTAAATTCAAGTTTGCGTCTAAGTTGCGCTGCCGCGTTTTCACGCATCACTCACAGACAATCTTTTCAACTCTCGCAACGCTTATCCGTGCTGATACAACGATGATTCACTGTAACCCCGTAGATCCTGACGAAAGCAACGGCAATATCGTTGGCACGATTACCATGCAACCCAATCACTCGCTGAGCTGGAAAGCCCTTGGCTACTTTCTTATGTTCATGTTGAGCGTCTCGTTCACTATCGCTTTTGCCTTTACGGCTATGGGCTACTGGGTGGTTTTACCCTTTACCGCCCTGGAGATGGCGGTACTTAGCTATTGCTTATGGTTATGCCTCAAGCGCTCGAGCATTCAAGAGGTGCTGTCTTTGACGCCAGAGACCATAAAACTCGAGGTTGGCGTTAAACGACCTCAGCAGACATATCAATGGCAACGCTTCTTCACAAAGATCAGAGTGCAGCCAGCACTGCACCCTTGGTATCGAAAGAAAGTGTCGCTGGTACATAAAGGCGAGGAGATGGAGATTGGCGGCTTCCTTAGCGCTGACGAACAGAAGGAATTGCTAGACTTTTTACGCACCCTGATTCGGCGCGCAGACGCAGCTCAGGTAAACTACCCAGAATCTGCAAGCCCAATCGCTGACTGACTAACTGATTCGGCAACATGCTGTACCAAGCAATCCCTCCTGCCGTTCCGGTTATCAATTGTTCAGCACACTCCAGATCGTAGCGCTGTACCACGGTCGGATGAGGATGTCCGTAGCGGCTGAATCGCCCAGCGCTGTGTATGACCCAACGCGGCCTTGTATGACGCGTGAACAGCGACGATGAGGACGTTTGACTGCCATGATGGGGCGCTACCAGGACGCTGAGTCCCTGGGGCAAGTGGCCGACTAAGTTCTGCTCCGCGTCCGTACCAATGTCGCCACTCAGGTACACGCTTTGCGACTTACTTTCGACCAGCAACGTGCACGACCGATCGTTACGATTCAAGCCAGTTGCGTGCTGCAACGTGGTGAAGCGGATTCCGTCCCATAGCCACGTTTCGCCGTGGCCACACTGTTGCGGCGATACAATTTGTTGCGCGTTGGGATATCGGTTGAGTATGGCTTGTTGACCACCAGCGTGGTCGTTATCCGAGTGCGTGAGCAACAGTAGATCAATTTTGTCGACACCACTGCTGCGCAATGCCGGAATGACGATCGCTTCGCCAGCATCAAAGCGCTCGGCAAACCTGGGGCCGGCATCTATCACAATGCGATGCGCTCTGGTATCGACAATGGCCGCACTACCCTGACCAACATCTAAAACCTGCAGGCGAAACTCGTCGACAGGCAACGGCTCTCGTACAACCAGCAACATGGGCAGTAACGCCAACAATCCCGCAAAGCGCAACCTATGGCTAACGGGTGCACTACACAGCAGTGCCGCGGCGGCGCTTGTTAGCGCAGTTGCCGGCGCAAAATAACCGAAACTTTGAAACTGCACCGGCACCGTAACCAGCAGCCAATCCAAGATGCTGAACACCGTATGCAGACTCATATCGGCGACAATCAGCAGCCACAGACTGATATCACCAGACACCTTCGTGAGCGCTAAGCCAAGCAGCAGACTGGGCAGCGTCACTAGCGTTACAACCGGCACCGCCAGTAGGTTGGCCGGAATACTCAGTAGCGGTACAGCACCAACCAACACCCCTAGCAGCGGCGCCATGCAGATGAAGAGCACGACCTGAGCGCGTAAAAACGTGATGACATTGCCCAACCGTCGCTGATAACTCACCACACCCCAACAGAGCACAGCCACCGCGGTATAAGACAACCAAAAGCCTTGTTGTAAGCTCGACAGAGGCTGTGCAATCAGGGTTAGACCAAAAGTCACCATCAAAACCCGCAAAGGCTCCGCACGACGAAGCATCATCATGCCTAGAGTGACTAAGGCCGCCATGACCGTCGCCCGCACGACCGGAGGGTTCAACCCGCTCAACCATGCGTAAAAACCAATGCCGCAAAGTGACAACAACATCGCCACCTGCTGAGCGGCCAGTTGCATGGGCATTAGTAAACTTGCGCATCTGAGCACACCGAGTCCGAGCACATATAACCACCCACCCACCAGTGCCACATGCAACCCAGAGATAACGAAAAGGTGGATCGTTCCCGTTTTGCGCAAACGCGCCCAGTGTGCAGCAGACAGACTACTTTGTTCGCCAATTGCCAATGCCAGCAGGCTAGATGCATGCAGCAATATTGGATCAAACAGGNTGCTACGTATGTAATCTGCAGGCCCCTTTGCAGGCCTATTCGCTGCTAACTCACCCTGCTTAATGTAACCTGTCGCGATGTATCCCTTGGCAATGAGCCAGCGCTGATAGTTAAAGCCAGCAGAGTTAGCCGACCCCCAAAGCGGCCTTAGCCTAACCAATCCATTAACTATTTGGCCAACCGCCAAAGGCTCCGAAAAACGCCAACTTAATCTTAACTTGGTGTTCAGCAACGAAGGACACAGCGCTTCGTCAACATGCAAGACACTGAACGCGCCGAGCCAATCTTCTGGGCCTTGGCGCCTAAGTTCATCTATCCGTAACTGCAACCGTATTACACTNGCTCGAGCACAGTCCGGCAGCGTATACGTCCAGGCTTGGTGCAAGACGACCACCACTGGAATTAAACTACCCAACAGTAAGGCTAGAAAAAACCAAATTAGTTTGTTTTTATTTCTCAGCCTACACCGACCTGCGCACTACGGCTGCGTATTACAGTTCGCTAACAAACTATTTATGCCAAAAAAGACGCTGCTTAAATACCTCTCAAATGCGGACAAAGTTCGTAGGAATTCGGCTCTGCGACCAGTAGCTCATTTGCTTGAACGCACTGAATTGTGGCATGTGAACAGACGCTCTGTATCAACGGCAGTGTTTATCGGTCTATTTTGCGCGTTCATCCCAGTACCTTCACAAATGCTGCTCGCCGCTATCATTGCCATTTGGTTAAAAGTGAACTTACCAATCAGTGTCGCCATGGTCTGGATCAGTAATCCAATTACTATGGGACCGATGTTCTACTTCGCCTACAAGTTGGGCGCTTGGTTGCTCGGATCACAAGTCACCGTTTCCGAATTCAACTGGAGTTTTGGCTGGTTCATGGACAACGCAATCATCGTTGGCTATCCATTTTTGCTCGGCTGCCTAGTCTGCTCTTGGGTAAGTGCCGTGAGCGGCTTCGTGTTGTCTAGAGTGATCTGGCGCTCGCATATCATCCGTAAATGGCGCAAGCGANGAGACCTGAACGCTAACTAAACCGCGCGCACGTGCTCGCTAGCCTTCAGGTTTGTAGGTTGGCGACCGGATCTAATTGACTTGCGCGCCGTGCCGGGACCCAGGCAGCCCAAACCGTTAGTGTTGCTGCAGCCACTGCGGTCAGTGCCAAATCGAAACTCTCCACACGGCTGGGTACCTCAACAAAATACGAGCCGTCGAGCAAATGTTGGCCGGTGAGCAATTCAAGGCCATCGACAATCTCATTTACTTGCGTCGCCGTGAGCACGCCTAAACCTAGGCCAATGGTGGTACCCAACAACCCAACGAGTAAACCTTGCAATAAAAACATGTTGCGGATCAAAGATTGGTTGGCGCCCATGGTCCTCAAAATCGCTATGTCTGCCCGTTTGTCATGCACCATCATGATTTGGCCCGCGACGATATTGAAGCCAGCAATTGCCACGACCAGCAATAGTAAGGTGGCCATCATCGTTTTCTCCATAGCGACAGCACGGAATAAATCACCATACTCATCAATCCAACTGCTGACTGACACAGCCGCGCCGTCCTCTGCACTTAACGAGGTTTCGGCAAGTTGTTGTATAAGTGTTGGCGCATCCAACGGATCATGCAGTTGCAAACG